>DATJHR010000102.1:0-33484 GCA_035493735.1 Acidocella sp. | reverse complement strand
TTCAGGCTATCCGATTAGGGAAGGACATACGAATGGAATACGACACCCCGATCGCTGAAACGCTGATCGACCACGAGCGCCTCGTCGGTAAGCCGCTGGATCGTGTGGATGGCCCGCTCAAGGTCCGTGGCAAAGCGACTTATGCCTATGAGCATCGCGAAGGCGGCAAGGCCGCTTATGGCTACATCCTCAGCGCCGGCAGCGGCAAAGGCAAGGCGGCGTTCATCGAAACGGCTACGGCTGAGGCAATGCCCGGCGTGCTTCTGGTCTGGACCTGGAAAAACGCGCCGGAACAAGCTGACCCGACAACGCCCAACACCGTGCCGCAATTAAGCAGCGTGGAGGTCAGGCATAACGGCGAGGCGGTCGCACTGGTCGTCGCGGAAAGCTTCGAGCAGGCGCGTGCCGCCGCGCTCGCGATCGACATCCAATATGAAACCGCCGACGGGGCTTATAATTTTTCGGCCCTCGCGGGCACCGGCATTACACCTCCGGAGGGTATCATCAAACCCGACACCCAGGCGGGGGATTTTGACACGCATTTTCCAACAGCGCCGGTGCAGCTGGACGTGACATACACCACCCCCAATCAAAGCCATGCGATGATGGAGCCGCCTGCGACCCTCGCATACTGGGAAGACGATCTTCTGATCGTCTACACCGCCACGCAAATAACGAACTGGACGCAGCGGACCATCGCCGCGACGCTGCGGATCGCGCCGGAAAATGTCCGCGTGGTGTCGCATTATATCGGCGGCGGATTCGGCGCGAAACTCCACGTGTATGGTGACGCCATCCTGGCGGCCCTGGCGGCGCGGGCACTGCGCCGGCCCGTGAAAATAGAGCTCACCCGCTCACAGATTTTCAACCATACCACCCATCGCAGCCCGACGATCCAGCGCGTGCGGCTCGGCGCCCAGAAGGATGGCAAACTGCTCGCCATCGCCCATGACAATGTGGTGGCCAACCTCCCGGGACACGCGTTTTTCGAGCCGGTGGCGCTGGCGACCACGCTGCTTTATGGCGGCGCACACCGGCGGACCACGCATCGCCTGGTGGAGTTGGACATGCCGGAAAGCTCTTACCTGCGTGCGCCCGGCGAGGGCGCGGGCATGCTGGCGCTGGAATGTGCGATGGATGAGCTGGCGGAAAAACTCGGGCTGGACCCGGTGGAGCTGCGCATCATCAACGAGCCGGAGCGCAATCCGGAGGACGGCACGCCCTACTCGGCGCGCAAGCTGGTCGAGTGCCTGCGCCACGGTGCGGAATTGTTCGGTTGGAAAAACCGCAATAAGAGGCCCGGCCAGCGCCGCGAGGGACCCCTGCTGATCGGCCATGGCATGGCGGCGGCCGCCCGCGGCGACCTGCTGATGCCGGCAAGAGCCGAGATCCGGCTGACCCCGGAAGGACGGCTCGTGATCAAAAGCTCGATGACCGATATCGGCACCGGGACGTACACCGTTCTGACCCAGATCGCGGCCGAAATGCTCGGCCTCACCCCGGAACAGGTCGACACGCAGCTCGGCGACACCGATTTCCCCGAAGGGCCGGGATCGGGCGGATCCTGGGGCGCGGCCAGCACCGGCTCAGCGGTGTATTATGCCTGTGAAGCCCTGCGCCAGAAGCTGGCGACAGTGGCCGGAATGGGGCCCGGGGCGCGGTTTGAGGACGGATTCATCCGCATCGGCAATCGCTCAAAGGCGTTGGCCGATCTGGTCGGTGCCTCCGGTCTGGCCGCCACGGGCGAGATCAAGCCTGGCAAAACGCAACAGGCCTACACCCACGCCGGCTACGGGGCGCATTTCTGCGAAGTCTCCGTGGACAGCGATACCGGCGAAATACGGGTGCGCCGCATGCTCGGCGTGTTCGCGGCGGGCCGAATTCTGAACGCAAAAACCGCACGCAGCCAGGCGATCGGCGGCATGGTGTTCGGCATTGGGGCAGCGCTGACCGAGGATCTCGCCGTCGACACGCGCTACGGTTATTTCATCAACCACGATTTGGCGGAATATCATGTGCCCGTGCATGCCGACGTGCCGGACATCGACGTGGTCTATTTGCCTGAGCTCGACGACAAGGCGAACCCGCTGAAGGCCAAAGGTCTGGGCGAGCTCAGTATTTCCGGCGCGGGCGCGGCGGTGGCCAACGCCGTGTACAACGCCTGCGGCGTCCGCATCCGGGATTATCCGCTTACGCTGGACAAGGTGCTGGCGGGGCTGGATGCTGTGGCACGAGGTTAGAAAGTGGCCGCTTTTTGAAAAAAGCGGCGCAAAAACTTTTGCTTTTTTCGGGTTTGGGGCGTTGATGCGGCATGGGCTGGTTACATCATGCGTGCGCGCTCATTAAACAGGATGACCAGAGTGCCGCCGACGATCAGCATGATGATCGCGGCAGAGAATAAAAGCAGCAACAAGTCGTCCCGCGCCGCGCGTCTGAAGGGGGACATGTGAAGGAAACAGCGCAGATGAACCAAAACCTGAACAAAAGCGAGGGTGAAGACAACAATCAAGGTTCCCGATTGCGGCAACAGGCGAAAGAAAACACAGGCAAAAGAGCCTAACGTAAGAACGACCGCAAGCAGATAGCCGATGCCGTAGGTCGCGAAGTCCCGCTTCTGAGACGGCGACATATTCACCGGGCCAGCGCTCCCAGATAGACGACCGAGAAGATCACGACCCAGATGATGTCCAGGAAATGCCAGAACAGTCCGAGCCGAATCAGATTGATCCTGGTGCGCTGGTCCAATCCGAACAGCGCCATTTGCACGCCCATCAGAAGGATCCAGGTGAGGCCGCTGAAGACATGAAGCCCATGTGTTCCGACGAGGACGAAGAAGGATGAAAAATAGCCGCTGCGCTCTGGCGTCGCACCGTCATGGAACATCGTGAGGAAGTCGTGGACTTCCAGATTCAAAAAACCCGCCCCGAGGCAAAAGGTCACGCCAAGCCATAAGGCTGGCCACACGAGCCGCCGCGTGTGCTTGAGCGAGAGCGACACCATGCCGTAGGCAAAACTGCTGGTCAGGAGCAAAGCGGTTTCCCAAAAGGCCGAAGATATCTTGAATTCATGTTGCGGCACAGGACCGCCGGCAGTTGCACTCTCCATCGTGCCATAAATTGAGAAGAGCAACGCGAAGATCACCGCATCGCTCATCAGGAACACCCAGAAGCCGAACACGTCGCTTTCCAGCTGTTCGCGAACCTCGCGCGGCTTATCGGCGAGATTCAGGCCCGCATGGCGCAGTTCCGGCTCTCTTACTTCGGACATTTCGCGAGGCCTTCATTCTCAGGCGTCAGTTCCAGCGGCCGCGGAATGGGCAAGGAGGCGGTGGCCATCTCAAGCCAGTGCCGGTGATGGGCTTCCACCTCGGCGGCGGGGATGATTTCCGTGACATCGCGCATGAAGCTACGGGCAATGACTGTCCCGACCGTAACAGCAAACCCCGCGAAAGCCAGCCACCACATATGCCAGACGAGGCCAAAGAAGCACGCTGTGGTGGCAAGGCCAACCACCACACCGCACATGCTGTGCTTTGGCATTTCAATATCGTGGTAGCGGTCCGCCGGTTTGTAGGCGGTGTTATTCTTCTTGCGCCAGTAAAATGCGTCGCGCCCACCGACATGGGGCAGCACCGCAAAATTATATTCAGGCGGCGGCGCCGGTATGGACCATTCAAGCCCCCATGCGTCCCACGGGTCGCCAACCGGAACGCTGTTGGCGTGGCGCGCCTTAATGCTCACCCAAAGCTGTATGGCGAGGCTCAAAAACCCCGCACCGATCAGGAGGGCGCCGAGCAAGGCAATGATCAGCCACGGGCGGTACGCCGGATCGAAAAATTCCTGGGTACGGCGTGCCGCTCCGGCCAGGCCAAGCACATAGAGCGGCATGAACGCAAGGTAGAACCCAAGAACCCAACAGACGAAGGCGATGCGCCCCCACGCCTCCGACAGGCGGAAGCCGAATGCTTTGGGAAACCAGTAATAATATCCAGCAATCATCCCGTAGAGCGTCCCCGGAATGAGCATGTTGTGAAAATGCGCGACGAGGAACAGCGTATTATGCACCATGAAATCAACCGGCGGTGTCGCCAGGATGATGCCGGTCGCGCCTCCGAGCACGAAGGTAACCATGAAAGCGAGTGAGAAGAGCATGGGCGTTGTAAAACGTACCTCGCCTCGGAACATCGTCCAGATCCAATTGTAGATTTTGACCCCGGTCGGGATGCCGATCGCCATGGTGGCAATGCCGAAGGCTGCATTAATTGGCGCGCTTTGTCCCATGGTGAAGAAATGGTGCAACCATACAGTAAAGGAGAGAAGGGTGATGACCACGGTGGCAATCACCAGCGAGGTGTAGCCGTATAGCGCCTTGGCTGAAAATGTCGCTACCACCTCGGAATAAACACCGAAGGCCGGAAGGATCAGGATATACACTTCGGGGTGGCCGAAAAGCCAGAACAGGTTGACGAAGTTCATCATATTGCCGCCGAGGGCATTGGTGAAGAAATGCATTCCTAAATAGCGATCGGCTGCCAGGAGCAAGGTCGCAACCGTGAGGGGCGGCATCGCGAAGATCATAAGAATCGCGGTGCAGAACGACGTCCAGGTGAACAGCGGCAGGCGCATCCACCGCATGCCCGGAGACCTGAATTTGTAGATCGTCACGGCAAAGTTGATGCCCGTCAGCATCGCGCCGACCGAGCTGAGCGTAACCGCCCAGATCCAATAATCGGGGCCGACGCCTCCATTGAAGGCAAGCTCCGTATAAGGCGGATAGCCGCTCCACCCGCCGGTTGAGAATTCTCCAAAGACCAGCGATGCCATCAAGAGGATGCCGCCGCCGACGGTCATCCAGAGGCTGATCGAGTTCATATAGGGAAAGGCGACGTCGCGGGCGCCGATCTGCAGCGGCATGGCGAAATTGATGAGGCCGGCCAGGAGCGGCATGGCCACGAAGAAGATCATGATCGTTCCGTGGGTTGTAAACAACTGGCCGAAATGATCCGGCGAGAGCAGCCCCGGATGATCGACCGCAACGGCTTGCTGAACCCTCATCAGCATCGCTTCTATGAGCGCACGAGACAGCATGATGACCGCCAGGATCATATACATGATCCCGATCTTCTTGTGATCGAGGCTCGTCATCCATTCCGTCCAAATATAGCGCCATTTGCCGAGCAGCGTGATCAGCCCGAAAGTCACGATCGCGCCGAGCACCACGAGTCCGCCGGCACCGCCGGCGATGACTTCGCTGATGGTTGGATTGTGCCACACCTTCACAAAAAACAGCGAGTCCAAAGTCATTTTTCCAGCCAGGATATGCAGAACTCCCATGGCACTACTCATGAGATTTCGCCTCCTTATGCTGGAGCAAATAGCCGGGCGTGATTTCCTGATTGACGATCTTTGCGAATAGATCGGGTTCCACCGTTCCGAAGGTCATGGGATGAGCGATGATCGATTGGCGTGACAAGTTTTGGTATTCCTTGTCGTCCAGCCGGCCCGGCGCCTTTTGTTGCGTCGTCACCCAGCGGCCAAACGCGTCCGGACTGACGCCGATGACCTGGAACTTCTGTCTTGGGAACCCGTCTCCGCTAAATTGGGCGTTCTCTCCCCAATAGCTTCCCGGCTGAGACACGGCCAGATTGAGCTGCGTCGTCATCCCGGCCATCACGAAGATCTGTCCCGCCAGCCGCGGCAGCAGGAATGACTGCATCACCGTACCGCTGGTCAGGCTGAAATGCACCGGGCGCCCGGCCGGCAGGATGAGCTGGTTGACCGAGGCAATATGCTGCTCCGGATAAATGAACAGCCATTTCCAATCCAATGACACAGCTTGGATCTGCAACGGAGGCAGGGATGGCGAAAGGGGCCGGTAAGGGTCGAGCCGCTCGGTATTCTCCCATAGGAAGACAGCGAGCAGGATCACAATCATGGTGGGAGGAACCCATATCAGCCCTTCCAGAATCCAGGAAAATTGCCACTGTGGGCGATAGACGCTCTTCGTGTTCGATATGCGATAATACCAGGCAAACAGAGGTGTCAGCAGCAACACCGGCCCGATCACCAGTATCAGGATGGCGCTGACCACAAACAATTCATGGCGCTCAGCGGCCGCAATCGGCCCGGCGGGCGCAAGAAAGCCATGGGTAAACACGGCACAACCGGCAAGCAACAACAGCGGCGCCAAGGCCGCCGTGCAGACCGGCAACTTCCGCAACCTGCGCTTGCCCCAGCCGATCACGGCCGGATAGCCCGCTCAGATCGACGCCGCAGAACGACCGGCAAACAAAAGCATGGGCGCGCCGGAATCTCTGGCATAGCATCTCCCATAAAGAAAACGGGCGCTTGAAACTCCCGCCAGACCGAGCCGGGTATTTAGGCATCCGCAGCGAAACATTCCATGGCTGGCCCGGCGACAGAATTCATGACGCCGTTTTATGATGAAAATTTTATGCTCTTTTAGGAGAATTGTTATCGTCAGCTTTTTCTCAGCGTTGATTCACGAGACTTCTGATCACGGCCACGCGGAAAAAGCCTCCATTTTTTCCTGCATATGAAGATTCGTCCACCAAGTTGATACGCTCATTTTTGTTCTGGTCTAACACCAGTTATCGGTAAGCAGATGGGAGGTCGTGTGATGCGCAAAATCGTGGTCGTGACAGGGGGTGGTGCCGGCGTCGGTCGTGCAACGGCAATAGAGTTTGCCCGTCGCGGCTGTGATGTCGGTTTGATCGGCCGCGACGTGGCCAGGCTTGAAGCGGCGGTCTCAGGGCTACACCGCCTCGGTGTTCGCGCCTGCTATGCGCAGGCGGATGTGGCAGACCCCCAGGCCGTTGAGATTGCCGCCGATACGATCGAGACTGAGCTGGGGACTTTCGACATCTGGGTAAACAATGCCATGGCGACGATTTTCGCGCCGGTCAGTGAGATCAACGCCGATGAATTTCGGCGTGCAACGGACGTGACGTATTTGGGTACGGTGCACGGAACGATGACGGCGCTGCGACACATGAAGCGTCGGGGGACGGGCACGATCGTGAATGTTGGCTCGGCTCTGGCTTACCGCTCGGTGCCTTTGCAATCCGCCTATTGCGGGGCAAAATCGGCCATCCGCGGCTTTACGGACAGCCTGCGGAGCGAACTGATCCACGACCGAAGTGAAATCCGCCTCACCATGGTTCATTTGCCGGCGGTAAACACGCCGCAATTCACCTGGGCCCTCAACAAAACCGGTCGGCGTGCCCAGCCCGTTCCGCCGATTTACGCCCCGGAGGTCCCCGCCCGCGCCATCGTTTTCGCCGCATTCCATCCGCGCCGGGAGATCTGGGTAGGCATGCCGACGGTTGTTGCGATATTGGCAAACCGGATCTCTGCCGGTTTTGCCGATTGGTACCTGGCCAACACGGGATATTCGTCGCAATTGTTACACGAAGCCTCGCCCGCCGACGCGCCCGCCAATCTATTTCACCCCGTGCCCGGCGATTACGGCGCGCACGGACATTTCACCGCCCGCGAACGCCAGACCAGCGGCGAGATGTTCGTCGCGCGCCATAAAGCGGCCGTCATCGCAGCGGCGGTGCTGGTCGCTGCGGGTGCTTTAAGAGCAGCACGGCGCTCGCCGCCACCGCGATGCTGAGCCGTATTGTGCGTGATGTCGGCTTCTTAATGCTGCGTTGACTTTTATTTCCTCAAAAGTCGGGCCATTTTTTCAACATAACGAGAAGCTCGCGTGGGAAAGGAAGCCTCTCAATGCCCGACATCAACGAAACGATCTACTATAAAGGTCCATCCGGTGGATGGGGGTCCCTTCAGGGAATAGCCCACGTCTTTGGAAAAGAATGGAACACGATCGGCGTCTTAGAAACGCTTTTGCGCCAGAACAAGACGCATGGCGTCATGTGCACATCCTGCGCCTGGGCGAAGCCTGCCGATCATCATATGCTCGAGTTCTGCGAGAATGGCGCTAAGGCGACGATTTGGGAACTCACCGCCAATCGTTGCACGCCGGAATTTTTTGCACGGCACAGCGTCACTGAATTGCGCGGCTGGAAGGATTACGATCTGGAACGTCAGGGCCGCCTCACCCACCCTTTACGATACGATCCTGGCACGGACCATTACGTTCCGTGCCCTTGGGACGAGGCGTTTCGGGCGATCGGCACGGAATTGAAGGCGCTCGACCCGAATTCAGTGATTTTTTATTCGTCCGGACGGGCGAGCCTTGAAACGTCATATCTCTACGCGCTTTTGGCCCGGCTCTACGGCACGAATAACCTGCCCGATAGTTCCAACATGTGCCACGAAACCACCTCCGTGGCCCTCAAAGCGTTGATTGGCATCGGTGTCGGCACGGTTGTTTACAATGACCTCTCCAACTGCGACGCATTTTTCTTTTTTGGGCAGAATACCGGCTCCAATAGCCCACGCTTTCTCCACCCGCTGCAAGATGCGGCGAAACGCGGCGTGAAGATCGTCACCTTCAATCCGGTTCGGGAGAAGGGTCTGGAGGTCTTCATTAATCCGCAAAATCTCACTGAAATGCTGACAGGTCACGAAACGCGGATCAGCACGCAATATCACCAGGTACGGCCCGGTGGCGACATCGCCGCGATTCTCGGCATCTGCAAACATGTCTTCGCGCAAGACGATGCCGCAAAACAGCGGGGAAAGCGCGTGCTGGATGTCGATTTCATTGCCCAGCATACAACCGGTATGGAGGAATTCGAAGCCAAGGTGAGAGCGACACCGTGGTCGGAAATCGAACAGGAATCGGGGCTCAGCCGTGCCGCGCTCGAAAGTGCCGGGCAAATTTATGTCGACTCCGATCGTGTCATCGGTATTTACGGCATGGGCCTGACACAGCATGTTCACGGCTTCCAAAACGTCGCCATGCTGGTCAACATGCTTTTGTTGAAGGGCAATATCGGCCGTGATGGCACAGGGATCTCGCCGGTGCGCGGGCATTCGAACGTGCAAGGTCAACGCACGGTCGGCATCTCGGAAAAAGTGGCGAATGTGCCGCTGGACCGTTACGCCGCCCAGTTCGGCTTCGAGCCCCCACGGGAGAACGGCATGAACACGGTTGAAGCCTGCGAGGGCATACTGTCCGGCAAGGTTAAAGCCTTTATCGGCCTCGGGGGCAACTTCGTCCGCGCCATTCCGGAGCGTGTGCGGATGGAACAGGCCTGGGCAAACATGCAGCTTACGGTGCAGGTCGCGACCAAGCTGAACCACAGTCACCTGGTGAACGGCCGCATCGCCTACTTGCTGCCATGCCTGGGGCGCACCGAACAGGACCTGCAGGCAAGCGGCCCACAAGCCGTCACGGTGGAAGACACGTTCAGCTGCATCCACGGCTCGCTCGGGCGCCGCCCGCCGGCGAGCCCGCATTTGCTCTCTGAAACAGCCATTGTTGCGGGCATCGCCAAAGCCACCTTGGCCCCGAATCCACAACTGCACTGGGATGAATGGGTGGGTAACTACGCGCTCATCCGCGATCTCATCGCCGACACCTACCCCGAACAGTTTCATGATTTTAACGCGCGGATCTGGACACGGGGGGGATTCTACCGCGGCAACAGCGCCCGCGAGCGGATTTGGAAAACCAAGAGCGGCAAGGCCGAATTCACCACGCCGCAGACAATGTCGGCAACCGGCTTTTCCGACGCTCCCGGCCGGTACCGGCTGATCACCATGCGCAGCAATGATCAGTTCAACACGACGATATACGGCTACAGCGATCGGATGCGCGGCATTGAAGGGACACGTGATGTCCTGCTGATCAACCCCGACGACATGCGGCGCGCAGGACTTTATGACGGACAAATTGTTTCTCTGGTGAGCGATGCGGAAGATGGTGTGCATCGTGAAGTATCGGGCTTGAAAGTGACCCCTTTCCTGCTTCCGGATGGCTGTATCGGTGCCTACTATCCCGAGATGAACCCGCTGGTGGCTCTGTCTCATCACGACCAAAACTCAAAGACACCGGCCGGAAAATCGGTTCCGGTTCGGATTGTCCCTGCGAATGGCGCGGGGCGCGCCAATGCTCATGCCGGATGAGCCAGAAGGCCCGGCGCGTTGGCCACCGCCCGCTTTCGAGCCCGCTGCACCGCCGATGCCGGCCTGGGGCGTTGTCCTCGCGCGAGGGCTTGCCATGCGCTGCCCAGCGTGCGGCCGTGCCGGGATTTTTCGCGGCTTCATCGCGGTAACGCCGGCTTGCCCGCATTGCGGTGCGCCGCTTGGCCGCGTGCGTCTGGAACTGTTGCCCTCCTACCTTACAATCCTGCTCGGTCTCTGGGTGATGGGTGCGATCATGTTTGCTGTCGCCCGACTATGGCATCCAAGGCTCGTGCCCTTCCTGCTTGTCTTCATCCCCCTCTGCGCCCTGTTTGAACTCGCGGTCGCACGCCCGGTCCGTGGGGTGGTGTTGGCGGCAATGCTGAAGATGAATGTGCTGCATGCGAAAGGCGCGTCCGAGTAGGGGCGGCGCAAGCAAAGGGAAGGAAGGGCTTCTTTTTGTGAACAAAAAGAAGCAAAAAAACTTTATTGATGCTGGGCCATGGGCGTTGTCCGGACAACGCCCATGGCCCAGCGGACCAAAAGTTTTTGCGCCGCTTTTTTCAAAAAGCGGCCTCTTCCTCTCTTTAACGCTAAAAAACAGGAAGCGCACGGTGAAGCAAGGCGAAATCAGAATTGGCATTTCCGGTTGGCGTTATGCGCCTTGGCGTGAAACTTTCTACCCAAAGGGACTGCGGCAGAAAGATGAGCTGGCGTTTGCAGCAGGTAAATTTCGCACCCTCGAGATCAATGGCACCTTCTATGGAACGCAACGGCCGGAAAGTTTCGATACATGGCGGAACACTGTGCCCGAAGATTTCGTCTTTGCGGTCAAGGCGCCCCGGTTCATCACCCATATCAGACGGCTGCGAGACGTGGAGGTGCCGCTGGCCAATTTTCTTGCCTCGGGTGTTCTACGGCTCGGCGTAAAGCTCGGGCCCATCCTGTGGCAATTTCCTCCCAACATGGCCTTCGATGCCGCGCTTTTCCAACCCTTCCTGGAACTGCTGCCGCATCATACGCGCGACGCCGCCGAAATCGCGAAGCACCATGATGCGCGCTTGAAACATCCCGACCAGGAAAAGATCACGCAGCACCATGTCCTGCGACATGCCGTTGAAATACGCCATGAAAGTTTTCGTGTCGCGGCGTTCATCGAATTGCTGCGGCGGACCAACGTGGCCCTGGTCTGCGCCGACACGGTGAAATGGCCGCGCATGATGGATCTCACCAGCGATTTCATCTATTGCCGCCTCCACGGCTCCAAGCAGCTTTACGCAAGCGGCTATGATGACGAAGCCCTTGCGGAGTGGTGCCAGCGCGCGAAAGCCTGGGCCACAGGAAAAGAACCACAGAACGCGGCCCTGGTGCCGGACGCACCGCGCGGCAAGCCATCAGCCCGGGATGTATTCATATATTTCGATAATGACATGAAAGTGCGTGCGCCGGTCGACGCGGCGAGGCTGGAGGAGTTTGTTGGCGGTGGGCCGAGCAAAGTGAAGAAAGATGCCGCTTTTTGAAAAAGCGGCGCAAAAACTTTTTATATGCTGGGCCATGGGCGTTGTCGCCGACAGTGCCCATGGCCCAGCATAATAAAGTTTTTTGCTTCTTTTTGTTCACAAAAAGAAGCCTTCCCCTTCGCTTACGCCGGCTTGGCGGCCACGCTCCTGGGCGAGCGTCAGGATCATGTCGATCACGGGGGTCGCCACCCCAACGAGCCGGCCGAATTCCGCCACCACCCGAACCAATGCGTCGATCTCGAGCGACCTGCCACGCTCCAGGTCCTGCAGCATCGAGATCTTATGACCGATGACGGAACTGGCCGCGGTCAAACGGCGATCGATCATCTCGACAGGGATGACGATGCCATGGGCCTCGGCCACTTCCCTGGCCTCGTGCATCATGGCCACGCACAACGCCCGGAGCCCAGGTTCCGAGGCGATGCGATCGAGTGTCGCGCAGGTCAGCACGCTGAGAGGGCTGAAACACACATTCCCCCAGAGCTTGAGCCAGATATTCCACCGAATGGCGGCCCGGACCGGCGCCTCGAAGCCCGCTTGCGTGAACGCCGCCGCAATCGCGGTGACACGTTCGGAATGGCTGCCATCGGGCTCGCCCAACGTGAACCGGACGAATTCGCGATGTTCGATGATGCCTGGCGCTACCACCTCGCATGCCGGATCGACGACGCAGCCGATGGCACGCTCCGGGCCGAGCAGCATCCACTGGCGCGCACCAGGATCCACGATCGGCACGGGGCGGCCGGCAAAAGGACCGCCCGCCCGATAAAAATACCACCAGGGAATGCCGTTCATCGCCGTGACGATTGGCGTGTCCGCCTTCAGCAGGGGCAGCATCGAGGCCGCACACGCCGCCGCCTGATGTGCCTTCAGGGCACAAATCACCACATCCTGCGGCCCGAACGATTCCGGGTCGTCGCTTACGGGCAGGCGGACGACCTGGTCCGTGCCCGCGTCGCGCAGAAGCAGGCCATCACGTCGCATGGCCTGCAGATGCGCGCCGCGCGCGACGGCACAAACCTCATGTCCGGCCATAGACAGCTTGGCCGCGAGATAACCGCCGATGGCGCCGGCGCCAAAGACGCAGATTTTCATCAGGCCGGTTTGATCAGGCCCGCGCCGCGCGCCCAGTTATATTTTGCACCGAGGACCGCAACCGGGATTTCCGTCGAATAAGCATAAGACGGAATGCCATGTTCATAGAGAAACTCCGCCGCCTCCTCGACTTGGACGTCGCCGGCGAGCGAGGCGACGATCGGCTTCTCGATTCCCTTGGCGCGGAACTCCTCAACCACCTCGACGACAAGCTTGGCAAACACCATCGGCGGCGTGATGATGGTATGCCAATAGCCGAGGATCAGCGCGTGAATCCGCGGATCCTCAAGACCGAGGCGGATGGTGTTCTGGTAGGTCGATGGCGGTTCGCCGCCGGTGATGTCGACCGGGTTCCCCGCGGCGCCGAAAGGCGGGATGAATTTGCGGAAGGCTGCGTCCAGATCTGCGGGCATGGCCATGAGTTTCAGCCCGTAATCGACGCAGGCGTCGGAGAGCAGAACGCCGGAGCCGCCGGCCCCGGTGATGATGACAACGTTCTCCCCCGCAGGCGTGGGCAGTTTGGGAAGGCCCCGGGCAAAGTCGAGCATCTCACGCAGACTTCGCGCGCGGATCACACCCACCTGCTTGAACACATCCTCATAGATGCGATCATTGCCCGCGAGCGCGCCGGTATGCGAACTGGCCGCCTTGGCGCCGGCCGCCGTGCGCCCTGCCTTGAGCACGACAACCGGCTTCTTTTTGGTCACCCGCCGCGCAACCTCCGCGAAGGCCCGCCCATCCTTAAGATCTTCGAGATGCTGGGCAACGATGTGGGTTTCATCGTCAGCCTCGAAAAAGGTGAGCAGATCGTCCTCGTCGAGATCGGATTTGTTGCCGAGACCGACAATGGCCGAAACGCCCATCTTGGCGGACCGGCTGAAGCCGATGATCGCCATCCCGATTCCTCCGGATTGTGAGGAAAGCGCCGCATGGCCGCGAACATCATAAGGGGTGCAGAAGGTCGCACAGAGATTCGCAGGCAAATAATAGAACCCGTAAATGTTCGGTCCCATCAGGCGGATATTGTACTGCCGGCCGATCTCCTGGATCTCCCGCTGCCCGGCTTCGTTGCCGGTCTCGGCAAAGCCGGACGGGATCAGCACGGCCCCCGCAATGCCTTTCTCACCGCATTCCTTCAGGGCGGTCGCGACGAACTTGGCGGGGATCGCAAACACGGCGACATCGATCTCGCCCGGCACATCCTGCACGGATTTATAGGCCTTGTAGCCCATGATCTCGGCGGCCTGGGGATGAATGGGATAGATCGCGCCCTGATAGCCCCCGTTGATGACATTCTTCATGACCGAGTTGCCGATCTTCCCGTTTTCCGCGGAGGCGCCGATCACGGCGATCGCGCGCGGTCGCATGATGCGATTCATCGCCGCGAGAATCTCGGCTTGGCCAGGACGCGGGCGCACCGTCTTGGGCGCAAAATCCAGGACGACGCGGACATCCGCAGCGATGGCCCCGTTGGGGCTGGCAAAAACCGGGTTGAGATCAAACTCGGCAATCTCGGGAAAGTCGCTGACCAGGCGGGAGACGCGGGCGATCATGTCAGCCAGCGCGGCGCGATCCACGGGCGCGCCGCCGCGCACGCCGCGCAGCATCTCCGCGGCCCTGATGCCATCGATCATGTCCAGCGCCTCATCCTTGTCGATCGGGGCGAGACGGAAGGTGATATCCTTCAGCACCTCGACGAGGATGCCGCCCATGCCGAAGGCGACGAGCTTGCCGAAGCTGTCATCCGTGACGGCACCGATAATGACTTCCTGGCCGCTGGTCAGCATCTGCTGGACCTGAACGCCGGCAATCTCGGCTTGCGGATGATAGGCCTTGGCATTCGCCAGGATCGTGTCGTAGCCGTGCCGGACGTCGTCGGCGGATTTCAGGCCGACCAGCACGCCGCCGGCCTCGGTCTTGTGCAAGATGTCACGTGAGACGATTTTCAGAACCACGGGAAAGCCCATCTCGGCGGCCTGCCGGGCGGCCTCGTCGGCGGATGTCGCCAGGGCTTCCTTGGGCACGGCGATGCCATAAGCATCGCAGAGCGCTTTCCCCTCGGGGGCCGTCAATGACGTGCGGCCCTCCTGTTTCGCCTGGTCGAGAATTTGCCGGACAGTCGCGGGCGCGGCATGCTGGAGCACGTCCAGCTCAAGCGCGGTACTGGTCATGGTCGTTCCTCCTTGAACGGCTTGTTATTTTTATTGTGCGGAGCGAGCCGCCGTCGGTTATTTCGCGGCGGCCGCCGCAGGCTCACCCATCGCCCCAGACGCCATCACCTCCTGGATCGTGCGCTCGTCAAGTTGCAGCACGCTGCGCAGGATGTCCTCGTTATGCTCGCCGAGCAGCGGCGACCGCAGGACTTCAGTGACACTGTCAGAGAGTTTGATCGGGTTGCCGACCGAGAGATAGCGACCACGCTCGGGATGATCGACTTCAACCAGGGTTCCGGTCCGGCGCAGCGCCTCGTCCTCGGCAATCTCGCGCATCGACAGGATCGGCCCGCACGGAATGTCGTGCGCGTTGAGGATCTCCATCGCCTCGAATTTGGTCTTCGTCATCGTCCAGTCTTCGATGGCGGCGAAAATGGCCTTGAGGTGCGGCAAGCGTGCATCCGGCGTCGCGTAATGCGGATCGGTGATCCATTCGGGCTTGCCGATGACCGCGCAGATCTCCTTCCATACCGGGGCTTGGGTGATGAAATAAATATAGGCGTTGGGGTCGGTCTCCCAGCCTTTGCATTTGACAATCCAGCCCGGCTGGCCACCGCCCGAAGCATTGCCCGCGCGCGGTACCGCCTCGCCGAACTCGCCATGCGGGTATTGCGGATATTCCTTGAGCGGGCCGTGCGCGAGGCGCTGCTGATCGCGCAGCTTGACGCGGCAAAGATTGAGCACGCCATCCTGCATGGCGGCCAGCACTTTCTGGCCGCGCCCAGTATGAGTCCGTTGATAAAGCGCAGTGACGATGCCGAGCGCCAGATGCAGCCCGGTCCCGCTATCGCCGATCTGCGCACCCGTCACCAGCGGTGGCCCATCATCGAACCCGGTGGTCGAGGCCGCACCGCCCGCGCATTGCGCGATGTTCTCATAGACCTTGCAATCTTCATAAGGCCCCGGACCGAATCCCTTGATCGAGGCGAGGATGATGCGCGGGTTGAGCTCCTGGATCCGCTCCCAGGTCAGACCCATGCGGTCGAGAACGCCGGGGGCGAAATTCTCGACCATGACATCGCAGATTTTGACAAGATCTTCGAGAACGCGCCGGCCAAACGGATGTTTCGTATCCAGGGTGATCGAGCGTTTGTTATGGTTGAGCATGGTGAAATAGAGGCTGTCGGCGTTGGGCACGTCACGCAGCTGGCCGCGCGTGATGTCGCCGCTACCGGGGCGCTCGACCTTGATCACATCGGCGCCGAACCAGGCCAATAATTGCGTACAGGTCGGGCCGGATTGGACATGCGTGAAATCCAGGATCCTGACGCCATCAAGAGCTTTGCTCATTATTGTTTCCTCCTGTCAGGTGGCCCGCCGCTCATCGGCCGGCGCCACCATGTGCGCAGCTTGGTTAACCCATTCGTTGGAGCTTTATTTGTACATCGTCTGCGCCTTGGTGCCGGGCGCGTATTCGCGGGGGTCGACCCAGATATTGACCACCGCACACTTACCATCGCGCTGCACAGCTTCGCGGGCGCGTTGCAGCGCCGGGGCGATTTGCGCGGCCTCGTGAACTTCCTCACCATGGCCGCCGAGCATTTTCGCGAACGTGCCGAACGGAACATCGCCGAGAAGATTGCCGACATTGCCGCGCTGTTCGCCATATTTGGCCAGCTGCCCGTAGCGGATCTGGTTCATCGCCGAGTTGTTGCCGATCACGGCGATATAAGGCGCGTTGAAACGGTTGGCGGTCTCCATGTCGAACGCGGTCATGCCAAACGAGCCGTCTCCGTAATAACAGAGCACCTCCTTCCCGGGATGGGCGAGCTTGGCGGCGAGCGCGAAGCCCGTGCCAACCCCGAGGCTGCCGAGCGCGCCCGGGTCCATCCACTGGCCTGGCCGGCGCGGGCGCACCGCTTGCGCCGAGATCGTGACGACGTCACCGCCGTCGCCGATATAGATCGTGTCGTCGGCGAGAAATTCATTGATCTCCCAAGCGACGCGGTAAGGATGGATCGGCGATTGCTCGGAGCGGAACAACGGCATCAGTTTCTCGGTAGCCAGTTCTTCGGCTTTGCGCAGCTCTGCCATCCAGGCCCGGTGCGTGGCACGCGCGCCGGCGGTGATCCGCCCCGAGGCGGCATCATGCAAGGCGGCGAAGATCGCCCCATGATCACCGACCAAGCCAAGCTCGATGTCGCGGTTCTTGCCTACCGTGCGGTAATCCATGTCGATCTGCACGATCTTGGCATTGCGGCCGAGTCGCTTGCCGTAGCCCATGCGGAAATCGAATGGCGTCCCGACAATGATGATCAGGTCGGCGCGATCGAAGCCTTCGCGGCGGGTGCGGTCAAAATGATGCGGGTCGCCGGGGGGCAGCAAGCCGCGCGCCGCGCCGTTGAAATAGGCGGGAATCTCCAGGGCGCGCACGAAGTTCAGCGCCGCCTCATGGCCGCGGCAGGTCCAAACCTGGGACCCGATCAGGATCACGGGGCGTTCGGCGGCGACCACCATGTCCGCGAGCGTCTCGATGTCCCGCGGGTCGCCCACCGACCTGGTCGATGCCCGGTAATGGCCGGGCTTGGGGATAACCGCCTGGCGCAGCTCGATCTCGCGGTCGAGGATGTCGCGGGGAATTTCCAAATAGGCCGGCCCGGGCGCCCCCGCGAAACATTCCCGCGCGGCCATCGCGATCATGTCGGCGATGCGGTCGGTCGAACGAACGCCCGCCGAGAATTTGGTGATCGGCCGCATCAGATCCACATGCGGCAGATCCTGCAGCGAGCCCATCATATGCTGGGTCAGCGCGCCCTGCCCGCCAATATGCAGCACCGGGCTTTCGGAGCGAAACGCGGTGGCGATACCCGTGACGGCATTGGTGCAGCCCGGGCCCGCCGTGGTCACCACGCAGCCGAGCTTTCCGGTCTGGCGCGCATAGCCATCGGCGGCATGCGCCGCAACCTGCTCATGGCGGACGTCGATGATTCTGATGCCCTCATCGACGCAGCCATCATAAATGTCGATGATATGGCCGCCGCACAAGGTGAAGATCGTGTCAACGCCTTCACTTTTCAGCGCCCGCGCGACCAGATGGCCGCCGGATATGATATTAGGATCGCGGCTCTTGCGCGCCAGCGTATCGTCCGCGGTGGCACCGGGTTTCACGTCGGCAGTTGCTATGGCTGTTTCTGTGGCGGCAGTTTCTGTGGACCCTGTTGCAGTCATGGATTGCTTCCTGTTATTATTATTGACATCAAGGCAAAGATATAGGACTCCGCGCGGCCGCCCGACCACCCTTTCAGGCGCCGTGCCAGCGGCCGCGCCGGTCAGGCATAGCTGCGCTTGCGCGTCTCCGCGCTCTGGAACTGATCCAGGAAATCGCCGTATTTCCTGATATGCTCCACCAGACCGAGCGTGTGTTCACGGATGCGCCGCGCCGCAAGTTCGGGATCGCGGCTTTCGAGCGCGGTTAAGATGTTCATGTGGTCGACGATCGAGCGGTGTGCGCGATCGCCCTGGCGCATGGTCACGGCGCGGACCGCCCGCATATGAAAGAACAGGCTGTCGACGATGTCCGACATCAGGGCGCACCCGCTCATGCGGATGATGGTGCGATGGAACAACATGTTGGACTGCGCATATTCGTCGACGAACGCCGCTGGATCCAGATGCCTGAACTCGGCAATGTGGCGCAGTTCGGCCAGCTCCTCCGCGGTCGCGCGTTCGCAGACGAGACGCGCCGCCATGCTCTCGATCGCCGCCCAGACGGTGATCATTTCGATGATTTCGTTCTTATTTTTGCGGACAATGTAAATGCCGCGCCGCGGCACCGAGCGGACGAACCCCTCCTGTTCCAGCAGGCTCAGCGCTTCACGGATCGGCGTGCGGCTGACGCCAAGATCGCGGGAGAGCTGCCGTTCGTCGAGGCGGATCTCCTCGGGATGATCATAAATGTTCATCTCGGTGATCGCGCGTTTGATCGCCGTACAAGCCAGCCGACGCAGCCCCATGCCGGCGTCGAGTGGCTCGACCCGCAGCGTGGCCAATTGGGCGATTTTTTCCATCGGCATCCTTCCCCATTGCGACGCAATTCGTGAGCGCGGGCGCATATGACGCGCCGAACGCCGCGAGACATCGATGGCCTGATGTATAACACGTGCATGTATAACAGGTGCACATTGCGGTGTCGCGCGTCCTGCCCGAGACCGCGGTCGTGATGGGCACGCCCTCCAAACCTGGCGAACCTTCATCTCAGCCCGCATCTCAGCCGGCCCGTTGCAGGCTTGGCGCGCCATCCGCGGCGCTGAAAAACAGAATATCGGAGACATCGATCACCCCGATCGCCTGCTCGCGATCCATCACCACGGCATGATGCGCCGCCCGTTCACGCATGCGCGTGATCAGGGCCGGCAAGGCCTCACGGACATCGCAAACGACCAAGCCGTCGCCAAGCAGGTCAGCCACCTTCATCGCCAGCGCCGCCGCTCCATGCTCGGCCAGGGCGTCACACACCGCCCGCCGCGTCAGGAGCCCCAGCACCACCTCACCTTCGGTCGCGCAACGATCGATGACGGGCACCGCATCAACGCGCTCGGTGCGCATCAGGGTCATCGCCGATTGCAGGCTGTTCGTCATCGGCACGGTGACAACGCGGGGGGAGCGGGAATGCAAAATCGCAGTGAGGCTCATGGCGTTCCTCCGATGTCATGCGACCGATCCACGTTCGACGGATGGAATTCCTCGGCTGGATTTCCTCGGCCGGATCGTTACGATGTCGTATATATATAAAGTATACCAGAGCAACTTAAATCGCAGTCACAAGCCCCCGCAGTCTGGGCCCAGGCCCGCCCCAGAGCCATCGGCTCTGGGGCGGGGGCTTGTCACTCCGCGGGGTGCCCCTTGAGCGCCGCTGCCGCTTCCGCGGCGTGGTACCGCCGTTCCGCCGGATGCAGCACCAGCAGCACAAGGGCCACCGCGACCAGATTGACCACCGTGGTCAGGTACAGCAGGCTGCTCCAGTTATGCGTACGCGCCACCACCAAACTGGCCAACGGCACCAGGAAGCCGGCGGCGCCTTTCGCGGTGTACAGGCACGACAGATTGGTCGTCGCGTATTTCGGCCCGAACAGATCCGTGCACATCGCCGGGAACAGGCTGAAAATCTCGCCCCAGCACAGGAAGATCAAACCGGCGAGAAGGATGAAGCCCCACGGGCTGGTACCGGCCTGGGCCATCAGGAAATAAGCGCAAGCCCCAAGCCCGAACGCGATCGCCATGGTCCGGGAATGGCCGATCTGGTCCGACACCCAGCCAAAAAACGGCCGGGCGATACCGTTCATCACGTTGGCGAAGATCAGCCCGACCGAGAGGGCCGAAGCGCCCGCAATCACCGCGACGTTGGCGACATTGTAGGCTTTAGCAATCGCGGCCAGGTTCGCCGCCGCCATCAGCCCGCCCGCCGCCATCAGCAGGAACAGGAGATACAACACCCAGAACACGGGCTTGGTGAGCATCTCCTTGGTGGAGGTGCTGTGCAGCGATTGTTTGACTTTGATCTGCGCGACCACCGGCGCTTCGCCGGGCCGCGGCGCGCGGATAAACTGCGCGGCAATCAGCACGATGCCGCCTTGGATCAGCCCGAACCAGAAGAACGTGGAGGCATAGCCGGCCGAGGCCATCACCATGCGGATCGGAATGATGGTCAGGGCCGTGCCCGCGCCAAACCCGGCGGCCGTCAACCCCACCGCCAGACCGCGGCGATCGCGAAACCATTTCGCCGCGTTGCCGACCGCGGTGGCATAGACCGCGCCGGCCCCTAGCCCGGCCAGAGCTGCGCCCAGATAAAGCATGCTCAACGAGCCCGCATAGGCCTCGAGAATCCAGCCGATGGCGACCAGAACGCCACCGCCTCCCATCACCACGCGGGGCCCCCAATCGGGCCCCAGCGTATCGGCGATCCAGCCGTCCAGCGGCGTCGGCCAGGTTTCCAGGGCAATGAACAAGGCAAAGGCGACCTGAATGTCCGCGATCGCCCAGCCATGGGCGTTGTGCAGCGGCAGCACGAACAGGGTCCAGCCATATTGGAGATTGGCAATCATGACCATGCACACAATGCCCATGATCAGATAGCGCCAGCGCAAGCCGCTCGCCGGGGCGCCCCCGGAACGTCCCCCGGACGCTCCACCTTCATACGCTTTCGCCGCGATGTTATTATTTTTTTGCATTATTTCCTCCGTTTCTAGCATCCCGCGATAGTTCGCCTGGACCTGCCCCGAAACGTCGGGCAGCGACGTTCGACGCCTCTGAAAGTTTGGATTCGTCGGCAGACAACGCCAATTTTGAGTAATTATCTTGTTCGTTAAAGAATTGTTCTTGTTTCGTTATAATTGAGCTTATTCATGCAAAGCTTGGAAGAAACAGGTGGCAGCCGAACGCGTCGGCAGCTTCCGCTGTGC
Organism: Acidocella sp.; assembly: GCA_035493735.1. Classification (GTDB taxonomy): domain Bacteria; phylum Pseudomonadota; class Alphaproteobacteria; order Acetobacterales; family Acetobacteraceae; genus Acidocella. The sequence goes on along the minus strand of DATJHR010000102.1, from coordinate 12,200 downwards.
TAGGCAATTGTCGAAAGTATACCAGATATTTTATGTTGTCTAGATCCGTTTTGACATCAAAATGACATTCAAGCAAAACCCCCGGCGGATTTCCGCCGGGGGTTTCGCCCATGCAGTGGGGACGGACGCCCTCGCCCCCGCCCCCGCGCCGGCCGAAAATGTTACATGGTCGGCATGACGAACTCGGCGCCTTGGCGGATCCCGGTTGGCCAGCGGGAGGTCACGGTCTTGAGTTTCGTGAAAAACCGGACGCCTTCGGGGCCGTGCATATGATGGTCGCCGAACAGCGAGCGCTTCCAGCCGCCAAAGGAATGGAACGCCATCGGCACCGGAATGGGGATATTCACGCCCACCATGCCGACCTGGATGCGATGAGCATAGTTGCGGGCGGCATCGCCGTCGCGCGTAAAGATCGCGGTGCCGTTGCCGTATTCGTGGTCGTTCACCAACTTGACGGCTTCGTCAAAACTGGAGACGCGCACAATGCCGAGCACCGGGCCGAAAATCTCATCCTTATAAATCGTCATGTCCGGCGTCACATGGTCGAACAGGCAGCCGCCGATATAGAAGCCATCCTCATAGCCCTGCGGCCCGCGGAAATTGCGACCGTCGACCACAAGCTTGGCGCCTTCGGCAACACCCTGGTCGACATAGCCGCGAACCTTGTTCAGATGCGCCTTTGTCACCAGCGGCCCCATTTCAGAGGCCGGATCCGCGCCCGGCCCGATATTCAGCGTCTGCACGCGGGGGATCAGCGTCTCGACGATCTTATCGGCGGCGGAACCGACCGCCACCGCGATCGAAATCGCCATGCAGCGCTCGCCGGCAGAACCGTAAGCCGCGCCGATCAAGGCGTCAGCCGCCTGTTTCATATCGGCGTCAGGCATCAGCACCATGTGGTTCTTCGCCCCGCCCAGCGCCTGCACGCGCTTGCCGTTGGCCGTGCCGGTTTTGTAAATATATTCGGCGATGGAGGTGGAGCCGACAAAGCTGACGGCCTGGACATCCGGGCTCTCCAAAATCGCGTCCACCGCTTCCTTGTCGCCGTGGATCACGGTGAACACGCCATCCGGCAAGCCGGCCTCTTTCAGCAATTCCGCGATGCGCACGGCGGCTGAGGGATCACGCTCCGAGGGCTTGAGAACGAAGCAGTTGCCGCAGGCCAGCGCCACCGGGATCATCCACAGCGGCACCATGACCGGAAAGTTGAACGGCGTGATGCCGGCGACGACGCCGAGCGGTTGGCGGACCGACCAGCTATCGATGCCGGTGCCGACTTCCTCGGTGAATTCGCCTTTGAGAAGTTGCGGAATGCCACAGGCGAATTCCACGACCTCAAGGCCGCGCGTCACTTCGCCCAGCGCATCGCTCAGCACTTTTCCGTGCTCGGAGGTGACGATCGCGGCCAGTTCGTCGGCATGCCGCTCGATCAGTTCCTTGAACTTGAACATCACGCGCGCCCGGCGGAGCGGCGTCAGCGCGGCCCAGCCGGGGAAGGCGGCTTTGGCCGTCGCGATGGCGCGGTCGACTTCGGCGCGCGAGGCCAGCGGGACTTGGCCCGCCACCTTGCCGGTCGCGGGATTATAAACGTCGCCGAGGCGCGAACGGCTGCCCAGGGTCGGCGCGCCACCGATATAATGCGGAATGGTCTTGGTTTCACTCGATGCGGACAAGGTCATGTCATGCTCCTAAATAAAAACAACGTGACGTTAGCGAGTCAGGTGGCCGGCGAGGAACGCCGCGATCAGCCAGCCGGCGGCCGCCAGGATCCAAGGCAAAGCAGAGCTGCGCGCCGGCGCGGGGGCCGACGGGGCCGGATGATAGGCCGCCGGCGCTGCGGCCGGCTCGGCCGGGCGGCTGGCGCCAGGTTCCGGGGCCGGCTGTGCCGCCGATGGCACCGCTTGGGGCGCCGGCGCCAGCTGGTTCACCAAAGCGGTGAAAAAATCGTCGGCGGTGCGGCGCGCGACACCTTGCAGCAGGCGGCTGCCGACGCTCGCGAGCTTGCCCCCGATTTCCGCGGTCGCCGTGTAGGACAGGACGGTTCCCTCCGGACCGTCGGCCAGCACAACCTGCGACCGGCCTTTGGCAAACCCCGCAACCCCGCCTTTGCCACTGCCGGAAATTGTATAGGAAAGTCCTGGCACGATGTCCAAGAGCTGCACCTCGCCGGTAAAAACCGCCGAGACCGGGCCGATTTTCGAGGCGACCGTCGCGGTGAAGCGATCCTCGGCGGTCTTCGTCAGGGCCTGACAGCCGGGGATGCAGGCGCGCAATACATCCGCGTCATTCAATGCCGCCCAGACCTGCGGACGGGGCAAGGGGATGACATGTTGTCCTTGAAGCTCCATGGGTCACTCTTCTCCACTGGTCGGGCGGCCGGGCGCGTCGAGCTTGCCCAGCGCGCGCAGAATGCGCTCGGGCGTGGCCGGTATCTGCAACAGGCGCGCGCCCAAGGGCTGCAAGGCATCGTTGATCGCATTCAGCACCGCCGCCGCGGCGCCCGCCGCCCCGGCCTCGCCAGCGCCTTTGGCGCCAAGTTCACTGTGCAGGGTCGGGGTCGAGACGTGCTCGACATGGATGTCCGGCATGTCTCCGGCCATCGGCACCAGATAGTCGGCGAGCGTGCCGTTCAACAATTGCCCCTGTTCGGAATAAAGGCACTCCTCGAACAAGGCGGCACCGATGCCCTGCACGACGCCGCCGCGCACCTGCTCGTCGACCAGCAGCGGGTTGATGATGCGCCCGCAATCCTCCACCACCCAATGGTTAAGCAGGCGGACGAAGCCCGTCTCGACATCGACCTCAACATGGCTCGCCTGGATGCCGTTGGTGAACGCGAATGGCTGCCCGCGCGGCACATGGTTATGGGCGGCGGATAGTTCGGCCTGCACGCCCTGCGGCAACGTGTCCGGACGATAATAGGCGATGCGGGCCAACTCCGGCAGCGAGAGGCGCTCCTGCCCGGTTGCGGCATCGACAATCAGCCCGTCTTTGATATCCAGCGCCTCGGCCGGGGCCTGCAGCATGACGCCGGCCAGGCGCAGCAGGTTGGCGCGCAACGCCTTGCCGGTGATGAGAACCGTCTCGCCGCCGATACCGGCGCCGCGCGAGGCCCAGGTGGCGCCACCGTAGGGCGTGGCTTCCGTGTCGCCGGTGATGACGCGGACATGCTCGATCGGCACGCCGACCGCGCTGGCGGCGATCTGAGCCATGATCGCCTCGGTTCCCTGGCCTTGCTCCGTCACGCTGACGGCGCAGCGCAGATTCCCCGAAGGTTCCAGCGTCAGCACGCAGCCATCCTGCGCCGTGATGTGCGCCCCGCCGACGCCATAGAAGGCCGGACCGGGATTGGTGATCTCGATGAAGGCGGCAAAGCCGATGCCGCGCATCACGCCGCGCTGGCGCGCTTCGGCCTGGTTTGCGCGCAGGCCCGCATAATCCATCAGGCGCTCCAGCTTCTCCAGGCATTGGTGATGCGAGAGGCGCTCGAAAATGTAGCCGGTCGGCGAGGTATAGGGGTAGACGTCATCGGTCAACAGGTTGCGCCGCCGGATTTCCAACGGGTCGAGCCCGACCGCCGCCGCCGCCTGGTCGACCAGCGCCTCGGTGACGCCGCAGGCGATGGGATGGCCGACCGCGCGGTACTGGCTCATCAGCCCCTTGTTCTGGAAGACCACGCGGAGCCGGCCCTGGTAATTGCGCAGCTTGTACGGGCCGCCCATCAGCCGGATCGCCTGATTGCCTTCCACCGCACTGGTGCGCGGATAGGCGGAGAAAGCGCCCACGCCGGTAATGTCATCGACGATCATGCCGGTAATCTCGCCATCGGCGGCCACCGCCATGCGGGCGCGTACGCGGTGATCGCGCGCATGAATGTCGGACTGGAAGGCTTCCAGCCGATCGGCGACGAATTTCACCGGCCGGCCCAGCATGACGCTCATGGCCGCGGTCGCCATCTCGTCGCCGTAGACATGCAGCTTCATCCCGAAGGAGCCGCCGACATCCTGGGCGACGACACGCACATCGGCCTGCGGCAGGCGCAGATGCCGGGCGAAGATATCCTGCATCTGATAGGGCGTCTGCGTCGATTGATGCACCGTCAGCCGCCGTGTGCTCGGATCGAAATCAGCGAGAATCGAGCGGCTTTCCAGCGTCACCGGCGCATGCCGGCCAAAGCGGAAATCGCCGGAAACGACGGCATGCGCATCGCGGAAGGCCGCCTCCGCGTCACCGCTCTCAAGGTTCAGCGCGAAGGCCAGGTTGGAGCCCAGCTCGGCATGGATCACCGGCGTGTCCGGCAGCAGCGCCGCATCCGGGTCGGTGACCGCCGGCAGCTCCGCATAGTCGATTTCGATCAACGCCAGGGCATCTTCCGCCAACGCCCGGCTCTCGGCGACCACGCCGACTATGGGTTCGCCCTGCCAGACGACGCGGTCAACGGCCAGCGCATATTGTGTGGCCGAACGCAGCCCTTTGAAATGAGTCAGCACGCCAACCCACGGTTCGCAGACTGTGGCGAGTTCCGCGCCGGTCACCACCAGCGCGACGCCAGCGGCGGATTTCGCCGCCGCGACATCGATGCGGGTGATTTGCGCATGCGCGTAGGGGCTGCGGAGGAAGGCCGCATATAAGGTCCGGGCCGGCGCTGCGATGTCGTCGGTATATTGGCCGCGGCCTTGCACCAGCCGGCGCGCGTTGGGCCGGGGCACGCTGCGCCCGATATAGCTGTTCGGCCGATCGACGGCTGAGAGCGCGGGGCTCGTGCGATCGTTCATCGCGTCGGCTCCTCGGTTGTGGCCAGGACAGCGGCCGCCTGCTGCACCGCGTCGACAATCGCGTGATAGCCGGTGCACCGACAATAATGCCCGGAAATCGCCTCCCGGATCGCCTCCCGCGAGGGCGTGGGGTCCTGTGTCAGCAGCTCCGTCGCGGTGGCGAGAAGGCCCGGCGTGCAGAAGCCGCATTGCAAGGCGTTGCGCGCGCAGAAGGCCTCCTGCAGCGCCTGCGTGATTTTATGTTTGGCGGCCGAGAGGCCTTCGATCGTCTGCACCTCCCGCCCGGAGGCCTGCACGGCCAGGACCAGGCAGGCGCGGACCGTGGCGCCGTCCATCAACACCGTGCAGGCGCCGCAGACGCCGTGCTCGCAGCCGACATGAGTTCCCGTGAGCCCCAGCTCGCCGCGCAGGAAATCCGCGAGATGGGTGCGCGGCTCAACCTGCCGCGTCACCGATGTGCCGTTGACGAGGATCGTCGTGCTGATCGTTCTCATGCGCCGGTCCTTGTCGCCAGCATGTCGCCGACCACGCGGCCCAGCAGCACGCGCGCAAGTTCCATCCGCAGGGCCGCAGAAGCCTGCGGATCGCCCGGCGGGTCGAGGTCGGAGGACAAGGCTTCGCGGGCGCGCCGCAAACGCGTTTCCGGCTCTGCGACGGCCGGATCGGCCAAAGCGGCGGCCGCATGGCGAGCCAAAATGGGCGTGCCGCCGACCGAGAAAAAAACCGGAGCAATCTGGCACAGCCGCCCGGCCTCGATGCGCCCATGCGCGGCCAGCCCGACGATGGCATAATCGCCGTGCCGGCGCGCGAATTCCTGGAAGCCCGAGACTTCATCCGGCTTGATGGTATCAATCTCGGCCGCGACCAGAAGCTCGCCGGACCGCAGCGCCGTCTCATGCACGCCGGTGAAGAACTGCCGCGCCGGAACCGTACGCTCGCCTTGCGGACCAACGATATGGATGGTCGCATCAAGGGCGACGGCGCAGGCCGGAAGTTCGGAAGCCGGATCGGCATGCGACAGGCTGCCGCCAAAGGTGCCCCGGTTGCGGATGGCCGTATGCGCTACATGGCGGATGGCCTGCCGCAGCAACGGGGCATGCGTGGCAATATCGGGCGAGGCCTCCAGATCCGCGTGGCGCGTCAGCGCGCCGATCCGCAAACGCCCGCGCGCCGTCAATGTGATGTCCCGCAGCTCCTCGATTTCGCCGATATCCACCAGGATCTCCGGTGAGGCCATGCGGAAATTCATGGCGGCCAGCAGGCTTTGGCCGCCCGCGATGATACGGGCCCCTGCCCGGTGTTCGGCCAGCAGCCGGACGGCGTGGGGCACGGAGTCCGCCCGCACATAATCGAACGCTGTCGGTTTCAAAAATTCCTCCTGCGCCTTTGGCAAATGCGAAGCCGTTATTTACCACATGCTCACAAACGTTTACGCTTGTTTGGACCAGAGTCAATCCTGCGATACGGCAGGCTGCCGGCCGTTAGCCCGGGCCGGGATTGTCGAGGAGGTAGCGAATGGCCGAACAGCATGACGTACCCGGAGGGGGACAAGCGCGCGAACGCGCGGCAGAGCGGGAAGCCCGGATCGTGGCTCAGGCCGTCCGCCTGTTCGCGGAGAAAGGATTTCAGAGCAGCACCCGTGATTTGGCGCGCCGCGCCGGGATCGCGCAATCGGTGATATTTCGTCACTTCGCGAGCAAGGAGGCATTGCGGGAGCGGGTTTACCAGGAGATTTATCTCAGCAAATGGGATCCGCGCTGGCAGGCGCTGCTCACGGACCGTACCCGCCCGCTCCCGGAACGGCTGCTGATGTTTTACCGTGAATACATAACGGTCATCTTCCATCCGGAATGGATCCGTATTTTCATGTTTGCCGGATTGAAGGGGGGCGCCATCAACGCGCGCTACTTCGCGCTGCTTCGCGAGCACATCGTGGCGCCGATTGCGCGGGAGCTTCGCCACCGGCAGGGCACAGCTTTGGAGCCGGACAATCATGTCCCCGCGGAGGATATGGAACGCGCCTGGGGCCTGCATGGCAGGATCTTCTACTTGGCGCTTCGGGAACTGATCTATGGAATTCCCGTTCCCGTGTCGCTGGATACGGTCATCAAGGATGCGATCGATATTTTTGTGGCGAGCCCGCCTTTGGCCGCCGGTTCCGCTTCGGCCTTCCGAACAACGGCAATGGCGGCGCCGGAAGAGCCGCCATTCATGCCGGAGAAGCCGGCCGCCCGAATGCCTCCTGCGGCACGGGAGCGCAGTATCGTCACAGGTGCCGTAAGCTTTTTCGCCGAACATGGAACCGACGGAGAGTTGCGAAAATTGGCAAGCCATTTGGGCATCACCCATCCGCTGCTCTATCGTTATTTTCCGACAAAGGAAGCGCTTCTGGAACGGGTTTACGAGGAAGTTTACGCGCACCGCTGGAATGCCGACTGGCGTTTGCTGCTGTGCGACCGCTCGCAGCCTCTGGCGGACCGGCTCATCCGGTTTTACCGAGCCTATCTATCGGTCATCGACGACCGGAATTGGATGCGAATTTTCATTTTTTCCGGCTTGAGCGGCGCCGCCATCCATCGGCGCTATCTCGAGGTGATCCGAGACCAATTTGTGGAACCTGTCGCGGCAGAACTTCTCGTCGCCCTACAAGGTCCGGGCCGCCGCGAAATCTCCGTGACGGATCGTGAACGGGAAATCGTTTGGGGACTGCACGGCGAAATCTTCTACCTCGCGATGCGAAAATGGATTTATGGAATCGCCCCTGAAGCGGACCCGGAACGATTGATCACGTCCATGGTCACCGATTTCGTCATGGGCGCGACGACAACGCTGAACGGAGAAAGGAAAGCGGCCGCTTTTTGAAAAAAGCGGCGCAAGAACTTTTGGCGATGCTGGGCCATAGTCGTCGTCAGCGCCAACGCCCATGGCCCAGAATCAATAAAGTTTTTTTGCTTCTTTTTGTTCACAAAAAGAAGCCTTCCCCTTCTCTTGCGCCCGCACGCTTCCATGATGTCCCCCTGTCTCAGTGGCGCATCAGCACCGGAATATCGGCGTGGGCGAGCATGTATTTGGTCACGCCCCCAAAAATCATGTTGCGCCAGGCGCTATGCACGAAGGCGCCCATGACCAGGAAATCGGCATGCACTTCGTGGGCTTTGGCCAGGAGCAGAGCGCCGAAGACGCCTTGACCGACCGGCAGTTCATGCCCCGTCACCGTCACGCCGTGTTCCACCAAAACATCGGGGATTTGCGGGGGCGGCGCTCCTTTGCGGCGCCCCATCAGAACATGGACCTCTGCCGATTGCGGAATGCAGTGAAGCGCCTCCATAACGGCATGGAGCGTGAACTTATCATCGCGCCAGGCTACGGCGACGGTTTTGCCGAAGCTCGCCTTTGCCTGCGTCGGCACCATCAATACCGGGCGCGCCGAGGCAAACAAGGCGGCATATAAAGCCTCATATTCGCTGCCGTCGCTATGCGCCATCGGCTGGCCGACGACGATATAGTCGGCCCGCTCTCCCCATTTTTTAACGAGGGCTTCGGTCAGGCCTTCTTCATCGAGCCATCGCGGTGCGCTCGTTCCACCATGGCGGGTGGCCCAAGTTTCGAAAACGCGATGCAAGGCCGTCGCGCGTTCATGTTCACGATCGCGGATTTTCTGCTCCTGCGCCTCCGTCAGAACCTCTTCGGTCACCAGGATCGTCGAGATGGGCGGTACCCGCATCACCAGGGCCTCGATCCGGGCGCCAAGGAGGACGGCAAGCCGTTCGGCGGCGGCCAGGAGGGTGGGGCCCGTTTCCGGCCGGGTGAGGAGCGTCAGCACGACATTGGACATAATATACCTCCAGCCCTCTCCTTTTTGCGTGGTGAGGTGCCTAAACGCCGACCGTCAGCATATCATGAAGGCGCGCCATCTGCGGATGGCCTCACAGCGCGGCCAAGGCGCGAATACCGGCCAGGCCGGCAGCGACCACAAGCAGGCAGAGCGCGACGAGCCGGTAACGCGCCTCTGGGCTGGTGTGGAACATCCGCCCACCCAGCGCCGAGCCGATCATGACGACCGGAAACCCGATCGCCGCGGCCGCAAGGCTGCGAAGGCTGATCAGGCCAAAGGCCGCCATCGGCGCCAGCGCAAAAATCGAGGTTGCCAGGAAGTAGACGATCATCGACGCGCGGGCCACGGCGCTGCCCACCGGCGTCATCAGGAAATAGGCGATCACCGGAGGGCCTGGCATACCGACAAGCCCATTAAACAAGCCGGAGAGCAGACCAAAGGGCAAGGCGAGCCGGCCGGCCCCCGCCTGAAACCGAAAGCCCCGGGCCAGCACGAACACGGCGCCGAGCACACTGGCGGCGATCGCGATGCGCACCGGCGCCGCCGGCAACCGCGCCAGCGCCCAGGCACCGAGCGGGGTGGCGATCACCGCACCGAGCGCCAGCGTGCGAATGGCGGGCCAGTGGCAGATCTGCAGCGCCGCACGCAGCCCGCTCAGGCTGACCAGGAGCTGCAGCAGCAGCACGATCGGTATCGCCTGCGAGGGCGGCAAGATCAGACTCAGCAGCGGCACGGCCGCGATGCTCAAGCCAAATCCGGTAAAGCCGCGAATCAGCCCAGCGGCGAACACCATGGCGAGCCCAAGGATCAGGGACGTTAAGGACATCGCCCCGTTCAGCCGCGCATCTGGCGATCAGGCCTGGCGGCGCGACGCTGGCAAAACTTGGCGCGCAGGCACGGGCCGGGGCGGCGCAGCAGCGCCCAGGCGTGCAACCTTGATCTTGGGCAAGGCAGACAATTTGACCTGCAGGGCATCGGTCAGCCGTTGCAGAGAAATGGCGCGGGTTGCATTGGTGCCAATAGTTGCACTCCCACCGCCGATCTGCAACCGGCTATCGGGGCAGCCGGACACTAACGCGCCTCCTCCGCCGTGACATAAGCCGCATCCACCATAACCGCCCTGATGGGCGGAAGAAAAATCGCTTCTGACGGGTTTTCCTTGACGATCCCGAAAGCAGTGCATTTGATGAGATCGCGGAGGGAAATCGCCATGACCGAATCTGAATTGATCAGTTTCCCAAGTGCCCATGATTTCTCGACCACGCTGGATCGGCTTTCAGCGGCCATCACGGCCCGAAACATCACGATCTTCGCCCGCATAGATCATGCCGCCGGCGCCTTGAGTGTGGGGCTTACGCTGCGGCCGACAACCGTGCTGATTTTCGGCAATCCCAAAGCAGGAACCGCGCTGATGCAGTTGGCGCAGACCACGGGGATCGACCTGCCGCTCAAGATGCTGGTTTGGGAGGATGGTGCCGGCAAGGTGCAAATCAGCTACGTGGAGCCGGCCGTCATCGCGGCGCGGCACCATGTCCAGGACCTTGCCGCGGGCAATGTCCCCTTGCTCTCAGCCGTGCTGGCGGCACTCGCCGGCGAGGCGGCAGGCCGTTCAAAGGAACTGTCACCGTAAACATCGCGTCGCCTTGAAGGCCGCCCGATCCGGGCGTTTTTGCCCATGCGATTTCCCAAACTTGTTGCAAGTCAATGCAAGCCCGCGGCAGATGCCCGAAAACATCAGACGCTGACGCAGCAATAAGTGAGGAAATTCCATGCCAGGTACCGAAGGCCCACCGTCAGTCACGAACCTGACAGCAGCGCGCCACAGGCGGCATCCGGACAAGACCGCGCTTCCCACTGCCATGGACAGCGTCAATCCTGCGGAGCGGCGTGCTCAGGGGAAAGCGCTCCGCCAGGTCGCACCCCGGAACGCCCATGCCGGGTGGAAGCCGCCGCGTGATCGGCGAGACCCGATTGAGCTGCTCGATGCCTCCAACAAAGGTCGCATGGCCGAACTCATCCCGATCCGCTTTGGACGGATGTTGCAGTCGCCCTTCGCCTTTTATCGCGGTTCAGCCGCCCTGATGGCGGCCGATCTGGCAACCACCGCGCAGTCGGGGCTACGCGTGCAGGCCTGCGGCGACGCCCATCTGTTGAACTTCGGCGGCTTCGCCACCCCGGAGCGGAACATCCTGTTCGACATCAATGATCTCGACGAAACGCTGCCGGCGCCGTGGGAATGGGACGTCAAGCGATTGACCGCGAGCGTGGTCATCGCGGGACAACATCTCGGCTTGACCGAAACGGAATCGGCGCGGGCGGCAGAGGCCACCGTGCGCTCGTACCGGGAGCATATGGCTGACTATTCATCGATGCGCGCTCTTGAGGTTTGGTATGACGCCATTACGGTCGAAAAAGTTCTGCAACTTACGCTCAGCGTCGACGTCCGCAACCGACTCAAGCAGCGGATCGAGAAGGCCAAGGGCCGCAGCGCACCCGAGTTTGTGTTCCCAAAGCTCGCGGAGCAGCAAGGGACCACACCGCGCATCAAGGATGACCCGCCATTGATATTCCACCTGACAGAGGAGCATGCGCCGGCGGCGAGGACAGGTTTCCGCGAGCAGTTGGAACTCTATCGCAAATCGCTGCCGGAGCATGTGCGCGTGCTGTTCAACCGTTACCGGCTTTGCGACTTTGCAGCAAAAGTGGTCGGCATCGGCAGTGTCGGCACTTACTGCGGGATCGCCTTGTTCGTCGCGGCGGATGACGATCCGCTGTTTCTGCAAATCAAGGAGGCGCGACCGTCGGTGCTTGAGCCATATGCAGGCAAAAGCGTCCATGAAAACGACGGCGAACGCGTGGTGGCCGGACAGCGTCTCATGCAATCGGCAAGCGACATCTTCCTTGGCTGGCTCCGGGCGGCCAGAGGCCACGATGCTTATGTTCGCCAACTCCGGGACGTGAAGGTGTCCCCACTGATCGAAGATTGGGACGCCGATGTGTTGCACGAACACGGAAAATTATGCGCCTGGGCCCTCGCGAAGGCCCATGCGCGATCGGGCGACCCCGCAATGATCGCGGGATATATGGGTTCCAGCGCGGCTTTCGATGACGCGATCTGTGAGTTCGCCGTGGAATACGCGGATCAGACGCAGCGCGACTACCGGACGTTCGTGAAAGCGGTAAGGGAAGGACGCCTCCAGGCGATCGTCTAAGTGCTGCAGTCCGACATGTCGGACAAAGAAAGCAGCCGCCAAGGCAAGGGGGAGGCTTCTTTTTGTGAACAAAAAGAAGCAAAAAACTTTATTGACTCTGGGCCATGGGCGTTGTCGGCGACACAGACTCAGGCCCACAATAGGGCGCGGGTTCCCTCCGGTTCCGGAAGGAGCCCGCTTTGCGCCTTCGCTCAACGATGCGCTCAAAGGAGATTGCGGCGTACCCAGCCGGTTGGTCACAACCTCTAGGTGGGCCGAATCACAACGGTGTCAACGATAATTCGACCCGGCGGTTCTGGGCCCGACCACGCGCGGTCGCATTCGAGGCCACCGGATCCGCCGTGCCGAATCCAGATGCCGCAACCATATCAGGTTTTA
>DATJHR010000101.1:0-6531 GCA_035493735.1 Acidocella sp. | reverse complement strand
CCACACATCGAGGCCGAGCAGCGCCTTGCCTTCGCCGGTGGCGAGCGGGTTGGAGCCGTTCGGGGTCTTGGTCACTTTCAGCTTGCCGTCGGTGCCGAGCACGAGCCAGGCCCAGCCGGAGCCGAACTGGCCCACGCCGGCAACCTTGAACGCGTCCTTGAACGCTTGCACCGAGCCGAAATCCTGCACCAGCTTGGCTTCCAGCTTGCTGGGGATCTTGCCGCCGTTGGCGCTCATATTCTGCCAGAAAAGGTTGTGGTTCCAATGCTGGCCGGCATTGTTGAACACCGGCGCCAGTTCCGGCTTGTTGTACGAGAGCTTGATGATTTCTTCGAGCGACTTGCCCTGCAGATTGGCGTCCTTCTCGACGAAGCCGTTCAGCGCCGTGACATAGGCCTGATGGTGCTTGCCGTGATGCAGCTCCAGGGTCTCCTGGCACATGCCAACGCCGGCCAAGGCGGAAGTGGTATAGGGAAGGGTGGGGAGTTCGAAAGCCATATGGCGGTCTCCAATATTTGTTTCGTGGCGTTGATTAGCTATGGACGCTTCATGATATCGTCAAGCGACCTTCTGCCCCGTCTGCGTGCCGCCGACCCTGATCGCTTCTTCTGCACGCTGTTCGCGCCTGCGGAAAAGCGCGAGGCACTGGCGCTACTTTATCTTTTCAATCATGAATTGGCGCGCGCGCGCGAGGTGGCATCGCAGCCGATGCTGGCGCTGATCCGGCTCACCTGGTGGCGCGAAGTCGTCGAGGGGCAGCGCAAACTTCATGAGATCGCCACGCCGCTCAGCGCCGCGCTGGAGGCGGGCGTTTTCGCGGCCGAGGATTTGCGGGCGCTGATCGAAGCGCGGATGCAGGAAGCCGAGCCGGACATTCCCGACCTCGAAATGTTTCTGCTCTATGCGCGTGGCACGGCGGGGCGGCTGGCGCGCATCGCCGGCAAATGCCTCGGCGCCGATTCGGACATCGTGGAAGATCTCGGCACCGCTTATGGCATCGCCGGCATCTTGCGGGCCGCCCCTTATCTGCGCGCGCAAGGGCGTTCACTGTTGCCGGCAGATGGCACGCGGGAGGCGCAAATCATCGTCGAGGCGCGGCGTCTGCTGGGCGCGCAGCCGCCCCGGGCCGCGCTGGCGGCGGCGCTGCCGGCGGTGTTTGCCAAGCGGGATCTCGGGCGCGCCATCCCGGCGCGGACGCTGGGCGACCGGCTGGCGGTGGCCTGGGCGGCGGTTATGGGCCGGGTGTGAAGGCCTGGCCGGTGAGGCGTTCGGCCGCCGCCCATAACGCCTTCGCCACGGCCGCATCCCTCGCCTTGGGTTCGATTTTCGCAGCACCCGGCGGGCCACGGAACTCCCTGAAGCCGGTCGGTCCGTAATAGCCGCCCGGGGCGACATTTGGGGCGGTGGCGGCGAACAGGGTCGGCAGCGCACCGGCGGCGGAGGAATGGGCGACGACATGGCCAAGAAGCGGCCAGACGCGCGCGGTCAGGCTGCGTGGGCCCGGCCCGTTCGCCGCCAGTGCGGTGGTGGCGATACCGGGATGCGCTGCGAGACTCGTGATGCCCCACCCGCCGGCATCGCTGCGGCCCTGCAATTCCAGCGCGAACATCAGCATCGCCAGCTTCGACTGCTGGTACACGCGCCAGGGCTGGTAGTTTTTTTCCGCCTGCAGATCGTCCAGGGCGATTTTGCCGTGCCGATGCGCGACGCTGCTGATCTGCACCACACGCGGCGCCTCGGCCTTCATCAACAGCGGCAGCAGCAGCGCGGTGAGCAGGAAATGGCCGAGGAAGTTCACCCCGAGCTGTGTCTCGAACCCGTCCAGCGTCAGGCGCCGCTGCGGCAGCGCCATCACGCCGGCATTGTTCACCAGAATGTCCAGCTTGCCGTGGCTGGCCTTGATGCGCCCGGCGAAATACCGGACCGAGGCAAGGCTGGCGAGGTCCAAGCTTCAAACCGCACGTGCGCGCGGGGAAGCGCCGCCTTGATGCGTTCCACCGCCGCCTCGCCGCGCGCGGCGAGGCGCGAGGCGATGATCACCTCCGCCCCGGCACGCGCCAATTCCAGTGCGGTGTCGTAACCGATGCCGCTATTGGCCCCGGTGACGACCGCGAACTTGCCGGCCTGCGGTGGAATGTCGGCGATGGTCCATGGCGCCATGTGTATCGGGCCTCCAGGTTTGTTAGTTTGGGCCGGTGGCCGTGAAACCAGCACGGCCCAAGTTAACAAAGTTTTTTTGCTACTTTTTGTTCACAAAAAGTAGCCCTTTCTTCCTTGCTTCATGCGCTCAGGCGTTTTGCCGCTTCCACGGCAAAATAGGTCAGGATGCCGGAACAGCCGGCGCGCTTGAAGCCGAGCAGGCTTTCCAGCATCGCGCGGTCATGGTCGAGCCAGCCATTGCGCACGGCGGCCATGATCATCGCGTATTCGCCGGACACCTGATAGGCGAAGACCGGCATCTCGAACCGCTCCTTCACCAGGCGGACAATGTCGAGATACGGCATGCCGGGCTTGACCATCACCATGTCGGCACCTTCGGCGATGTCCATGGCCACCTCGGCCAGCGCCTCCTCGGCATTGGCAGGGTTCATCTGATAGGTCTTCTTGTCGCCCTTCAGCGCGCCGCCGGAGCCGATCGCGTCGCGGAACGGGCCGTAGAAGGCCGAGGCGTATTTGGCCGCGTAGCTCATGATCCGCGTGTTGATGAAGCCGCTCTCATCGAGCCCGGCGCGGATGGTGCCGATGCGCCCGTCCATCATGTCCGAGGGGGCAATGATGTCGATGCCGGCGGCCGCCTGGTTCACCGCCTGGGCGACGAGGATTTTCACGCTGTCCTCGTTATGCACGTAGCCGTCGCGCAGCACGCCGTCATGGCCATGATCGGTATAGGGGTCGAGTGCCACATCGCCGACCAACGCGATCTGCGGATATTCCTTTTTCAGGATCCGCGCGGCGCGGCACATCAGATTGTCCGGGTTCAGCGCTTCGGTACCCTCGGCGTCCTTGTGCTCGCGCGGCGTGACCGGGAACAGAGCGATGGCCGGGATGTTCAGCTTCGCCGCTTCCTCGACATGGCGGGCGAGCCCGTCCAGCCCGGTGCGGAACACGCCCGGCATGGAAGACACCTCCTCCGCGGCGCCGGCGCCTTCGCGGATGAAAATCGGCCAAATGAGGTCGTCGACCGAGAGCTTGTGTTCGGCGACCAAACGCCTGGTGGCATCATCATAACGGTTGCGGCGCAGCCTTGTGGTGGGGAAGGAGCGGTTAATCATGAGCTAACGATCCGGGTGATGGTAAAAAGAGTCGTTGCCGAATATCGGCCAGAATCGGGGGGAAGGCCAGAGCCGACGGCCGAAACGCAATGCAGAGTCAACGGATTACGAGGGCTGAGAATTTGACAGGACCGGATTGGTACTGTTAACTCTGGACTTGCAATTAAGAATGATTTTCAATTGCAAAGACTGAATGAGTTGTGCCGAAGTGTCCACTCGGCTGCCAATCCTGCCGAATGGCCGGTCGGGAGTGCGCGGTGACGGCGAGGCAGCGTCGGAATCAACAGGATCGAATTTAGCCGAGCGGAACCAATCGTCCATGTCCTTGACCACCAACAGCGCCGGCACGGCCGAACCACCCGCCCGGTCCAAATGGCGAAAACGCGTGCCGTTCCTGGCGGTGTTCGGGCCGGGCCTGGTGGTCATGCTCGCCGACACCGATGTCGGCTCGATCATCACCGCCGGGCAGAGCGGTGTGCAATGGGGCTACAAGCTGCTGCTGGTGCAGGCGCTCCTGATGCCCGTGCTGTATGTTGTGCAGGAACTCACCGTACGGCTCGGCGTGTTCACCGGGCGCGGCCATGGCGAGCTGATTCGCGAGGCGTTCGGCCCGGGCTGGGCCTGGCTGTCCGCCGCCGGGCTGGGGGTGGCGACGATCGGCGCGCTGCTGACGGAATTTTCCGGCGTCGCCGGCATCGGCGATCTCTACGGCATCCCGCACACGGTCTCGCTGCCGCTGGCGGCGGCGGCGCTGCTGGCGGTGGTGTTCACCGGCTCCTACCGGCGGGTCGAGCGCGCGGCCATCATCATCGGCCTGTTCGAATTCGCTTTCTTTTTTGTCGCCTGGGCGGCGCGGCCGGATCTTTCTCAGCTGGCGCGGGAGTCCGTGCACATTCCCGTCCTGAATCCGAACTTCGAATATCTGGTCGCGGCGAATATCGGCGCGGTGATCATGCCCTGGATGATCTTCTACCAGCAGTCGGCGGTCGCGGACAAAAAGCTCACGGCGGCGGATTTCAATCTGGCGCGCTGGGACACGGCGATCGGCGCGGTGGTCACTCAGCTGGTCATGGCGGTGGTGCTGATTGCTGCCGCCGCGTCGATCCGCCCCCACGCGCCGCAAGCGAGCCTCTCCACCGTGGGGCAGATGAGCCAGGCGATGACGCCCTATCTCGGGCCGCAGATGGGCAAGCTGGTGTTCGGCCTCGGCGTGCTCGGCGCCGGCATGGTCGCCGCCATCGTCGCCTCTCTGGCCCTCGCCTGGGGGCTCGGCGAAGTCTCGGGCTACAAACGCTCGCTGGAGCACCACCCGCTGCAGGCGAAATGGTTTTATAGCGTGTACACGGCTTGCGTGGTCGGCGGCGCGGCTTTGGTCGGCTTCTATCCCAACCTGATCTCGCTGAATGTGGGCGTGCAGGTGATGAACGCCCTGCTGCTGCCACTGGTGCTTGGCTTCCTGGTGCGCCTCGCGATGGTCACCCTGCCCGAGGCGCACCGGCTCAAGGGTAAATATCTGGCCGTGGTGCTTGTCGTTGTCGCGATCACCTGCGCCTTCGGCGTGCTCGGCGGGGTGGGCGGACTGATCTGGTCCTGAACTGGCCGCTCCGACTCCAATCGGCTTCTAGACAAAGAAAGGGCCGCTTTTTGAAAAAAGCGGCGCAAAAACTTTTGCTATGTTGGGCCTGATTCTGTGTCGCCGACAACGCCCATGGGCCAGAGTCAATAAAGTTTTTTTGCTTCTTTTTGTTCACAAAAAGAAGCCTTCCTTTGCCTTCGCCGCTTGTCCTAAATCCCGCCCCCCCTGACTCCCTGATCGAAAAAGCGGCCAGTTTCTGATCCGAGCAATTTTTGCGGCCCAGGGTTCCGTCCGCGCCGGGTATTGCCGTTTCCTTCTGTTAACCTGCCATGGTAGATGGCCCTATGACTCGTTCTTTGATCGTGGCCCTCGGGGCCGACCATGGCGGTGTCGCCCTTAAGAACCGGCTGGCGGCCGTGTTGATCGAGGGCGGGCATCAGGTTCAGGACTTTGGCACCGACGGTCCGGCGAGCGTCGATTACCCGGATTTTGCCCATGCGGTGTGCGACGCGGTGACGCAGGAGCGCGCCGATTTCGGCATTCTCGTGTGCGGCACCGGCATCGGCATGAGCATTGCCGCCAACCGACATCCCGGGATTCGTTGCGGGCTGGTGCATGATGTCACCACGGCCCGGCTCACCCGCGCGCATAACGACGCGAACGTGCTGGCGCTCGGCGCGCGCATCGTCGGCGAAGAGGTGGCGCTGGATATTCTTGGCGCGTTTCTCTCCACCCCCTATGAGGGCGGGAGGCATGATCGCCGCATCGCCAAACTGAACAAGACGGAGCCGAACCCATGAACGACCAGACCGCGCCGCGGACGCTGCAGCGTTTTTTCAACGCCCCGCTGGCCGAGATCGATCCCGAAATCGCCGGCATCATCGGCCAGGAGCTGGTACGTGAGCAGGACGGCATCGAGCTGATCGCCTCGGAAAACATCGTCTCGGCGGCCGTCATGGAGGCGCAGGGCTCGGTTCTGACCAACAAATATGCCGAGGGCTATCCCGGCAAGCGCTATTATGGCGGCTGCGGTCCGGCTGACCTTGCGGAGACGCTCGCCATCGAGCGCGCGAAGAAACTGTTCAATGCCGGCTTCGCCAATGTGCAGGCCAATTCCGGCAGCCAGGCCAACCAGTCGGTGTTTCTGGCGCTGTTGCAACCGGGGGACACGGTGCTCGGCATGTCATTGGCCGCTGGCGGCCACCTGACCCATGGCGCAGCGCCGAACATGTCCGGCAAATGGTTTAACGCCGTGCAATATGGCGTGCGCCGGGATGATGGCCGGCTCGATTACGAAGAGCTGGAAGCCCTGGCGCGGAGCAAGAAGCCGAAACTGATCATCGCCGGCGGCTCGGCCTATCCGCGTTTCATCGATTTTCCGCGCATCCGCGCCATCGCCGATGAAGTGGGCGCCTATTTCATGGTCGACATGGCGCATTTTGCCGGCCTCGTCGCGGCCGGGATTTTCCCGTCGCCGATGCCGCACGCCCATGTGGTCACCACCACCACGCACAAAACCCTGCGCGGTCCGCGCGGCGGCATGGTGCTGACCAATGATGAGGAGATCGCGAAGAAGATCAATTCCGCGACCTTCCCGGGCCTGCAAGGCGGGCCGCTGATGCATGTGATCGCCGCCAAGGCGGTCGCCTTCGGCGAGGCGCTGCGGCCGGAATTCACCGCTTA
>DATJHR010000100.1:0-11111 GCA_035493735.1 Acidocella sp. | reverse complement strand
AGCACATAGCCGACCAGCATCAGCTGCACGACCATGCGCAGCGCCGACCAGATCAGCGCGCGATGGACGCGCAAGGACAGGACCAGCGACAAAACCGCGCTCAGCAGCACCAGGCCGGAGCTGATCGCGAGGTCGAACGCGGTGAGGTCGATGGGTTTCATGCGCAGATCTCCGTCTCGGTCAGCATGCCGGCGGTCATTTGCGCGCGCCGCGTGGCGATGCGCTCGGCCTGTTGTTCGTTATGCGAGACCACCAGCAGCCCGGTCCCGGCGGCGGCCAGTTCGGTCAGCAGCGTTTCCACCGCGAGCGTCGAGGCCTGGTCGAGCGCCGAGGTCGGCTCGTCGAGCAGCAGCACGGCGGGTTTGCGGATGATGGCGCGGATCAGCGCCATGCGTTGGCGCTCGCCGGTCGAAAGCTGTGCGACCGGGGCGTCCAGCAGCTCGGTGCGCAGGTTCAGGCGTGGCGCCAAAGCGGCGGCCTCAGCGGCCGGCTGCATGTGCTCGCGCACCGTCTCTGCCCACCAGCCGGATTCCGCGGCGACATACATCACCTGCCGCCGCCATTGCGGCGCCGGCATGGAGTCCCGCGCCGCGCCGTTGAGCCGGACGGTGCCGGTATTTTCATCAAGGTCGGCGATCATGCGCAGCAGCAGGCTCTTGCCGATGCCCGACGGGCCGGAGATGACCAGGCAGTCGCCGGCCGCGAGGGTGAGATTGAATGGCCCACCGGGGGCCCCGGTCAGATCACGGATTTCAAGCAGCATGGAGGGCCGATTCTTTCTCGGGCGGATGGTGAGGCGGGCCTCGCCGCCGGGTTTTTGGACCTGGCCGGGCACCCGGCGCGTCGCGGGTATGGCGAAAGGAATGAAGCATCGTGTATGTAGTGCCTATTACGTGCACTTCCGAACCATCTGCAATACTACGGAGCTGACAGTCTCATGACGCGTTCGCCATCCAGGCCGAAACCGCCCGATGAGCCCGACGACCGCTTGTCGGCCCAATTGCACGCGCTGGAGGCCGAGCTGTCGCCGACCGTGTTGCGCGTGGCACGCTATCTGAACCGCAACCGCGTGCTGGTGCTGCGGGACTCGGCGGCGGAGTTGGCGGCGAGCATCGGGACCTCCGATGCGACCGTGGTGCGCACGGTGCAGATGCTCGGTTTCCAGGGGCTGGGCGAGCTGCGTCAGGCGATCGCCGCCTCGATCGACCGTTCCACGACGCCCTTGGAGAATATGCGCCGGACCCTGCAGGATTTGCATGGGTCGGCGGAAACCGAAGCGATGAAGGCCGCGGACCTGGTGCTCGACACCCATGGTAAATCGGTACGGGAGATGCGGACGGAAGCGGGGCGCGCGCCAATCCATCAGGCCATCGCGGCGCTCCATCCGGTCGAGCGCGTCGTCATTTATGGCGCCGGCCCTTCAAGCGCGATCGGCGCCTATCTGGAGGTGATACTGAACCGCCACGGGCGGCGGGCCAAGGTGATCGGGCAGGGGGGCCAGGGCCTGGCCGACCAGCTGCTGGACCTTTCGCCGCGAGACGGGTTGCTGCTGCTCTCCTATGGCGAGCCCTATCGCGAGGTGCTGGTGACGGCGGCGGAAGCCGCGGCGCACAACATCCCGATCGTGCTGGTCACCGATAATCCGGCAAGCAAGCTCGCCGAGAAGGCCGCCGTGGTGCTGCCGGCGCGGCGCGGCCGGGCCGAACAGGTGGCGCTGCATGGCGCCACGCTGATCACCTTGGAAGCTTTGTTGATGGGACTGGCGGTGGCCAACCGCACGCATACGATCGAAACGTTGGAGCGGCTGGCGGGGCTGCGGGTGGCGTTGAGGAAGTAAGGAAGGGCTGCTTTTTGAAAAAAGCGGCGCAAAAACTTTTTTGAATTTGGGCCAGTGGCGGTGAAACCAGCACGGCCCAAACGAACAAAGTTTTTTTGCTACTTTTTGTTCACAAAAAGTAGTTCTTTCTTTTTCCTTGCTTACGCCGCCGTGACCAGCTGCCGCAGTTCGCCCTTGGCATAACGCTGCGCCATGATGTCGAGGTCGAGCGCGCGGATGCGGCTGGCCTGGCCGGCGGTGCCGAACGCCTCGAAGCGGACGCGGCAGACCGCGCGGGCTTCGTCCAGAGCCGCCTGGAGGAATTTGCGCGGGTCGAATTCGCTCTTGTTCTTGCCCATGACGCGGCGGATGCCGGCGGTCATCGCCAGACGCAGATCGGTGTCGATGTTCACCTTGCGCACGCCGTGGCGGATGCCTTCCTGGATTTCCTCCACCGGCACGCCGTAAGTTTCCTTCATGTCGCCACCATACGCCCGGATCTCTTCGAGCAAGGCCTGCGGCACCGAGGAGGAGCCGTGCATGACCAGATGCGTGTTCGGCAGGCGGGCGTGGATCGCCTTGATGCGGTCGATGGCGAGGATTTCGCCGGTCGGCTGGCGTGAGAATTTATAGGCGCCATGCGAGGTACCGATGGCGATGGCGAGCGCATCCACCTGGGTTTCGTTGACGAAGCGGGCGGCTTCGTCCGGGTCGGTCAGCAGCATTTCGCGCGAGAGCGTGCCTTCCGCGCCGTGGCCATCCTCCTTGTCGCCCTGCATCGTCTCCAGCGAGCCGAGGCAGCCGAGCTCGCCTTCCACGGAGACGCCGGCGGCGTGGGCGATTTCCACCACCTTGGCGGTGACGGCGACGTTATAGGCATAATCGGCCGGGGTTTTGCCGTCTTCACGGAGCGAGCCGTCCATCATCACCGAGGTAAAGCCGTGGCGGATGGCGCTGATGCAGACTGACGGGGTGGCGCCGTGGTCCTGGTGCATGGCGATGGGAATGTTCGGCCAGGTTTCCGCCGCGGCGGAAACCAGGTGGCGGAGGAACACATCGCCGGCATATTTGCGGGCGCCGACCGAGCCCTGCAGGATCACCGGGCTGTCAGTGGCGGCGGCGGCCTCCATGATGGCGCGGATCTGCTCCATGTTGTTAACGTTGAAGGCGGGCAGGCCGTAGCCATGCTCGGCGGCATGGTCCAGCAGCTGGCGCATGGAGATCAGGGGCATCGGGTCAACTCCTCTCGTTGAGATGGCGGCCCAGTAGCACGCGAATTCTTTCGGCGACACAAGCCGGAGTGAAGCCGAAGGCTTCGAGCACGGCTTTTTCGGGGCCGGATTCGCCAAAACGGTCCAGACCGATGGTCATGCCGTCGCGCCCGGCATAGGCGCGCCAGGTCGCGGTGGCGCCGGCCTCCAGCGTGATGACCGGCAGACCCGGCGGCAGGACGCTGGCGTGGTAGGCCTCATCCTGCGCCTCGAAGCGGCTGACGCAGGGCATCGAGACCACGCGGAGAAAAATACTCTTATTTGCCAGGATCTCGGCGGCCGCCACGGCCAGCGCGACTTCGGACCCGGTGGCGAGCAGCACGGCCTGCGGCGCGCCTGACTCGGAGAGCATATAGCCGCCGCGGCTGATCGCGCGGCGCGCGCTTAGGCCCCGCTTCTGTGCGGGCAAAGCCTGGCGGGAGAGGGCGAGCAAGGTCGGGCCGTCATGCCGCAGCAGCGCCTCAGCCCAGGCGCAGATGGTCTCGGCGGTGTCACAAGGGCGCCAGACTTCGAGATTTGGGATCAGCCGCAGCGCGGCGAGCTGTTCCACCGGCTGATGGGTCGGGCCGTCCTCGCCGAGCGCGATGGAATCATGGGTCATGACATAGATCACCCGCTGGCGCATCAGCGCGCTCATGCGGATGGCGTTGCGGGCGTAATCGCTGAACACCAGGAAGGTGGCGACAAAGGGGATGAAGCCGCCATGCAACGCGATGCCGTTGGCGATCGCCGCCATGCCGAACTCTCGCACGCCGAAGGAAATCTGATTGCCGGCCGGATCGTCGGTGATCGCCCTGGAGCCGGGGTGGAAGGTGAGGTTGGAATGGGTCAGGTCGGCCGAGCCGCCGAGCAATTCGGGGGCTGCCGGCGCGAAGGCGGTGAGCGCGATCTGGCCGGATTTGCGCGTCGCGGTTTTTTGGTCGGTGATCGCGACGAGGGCATGTTCGGCGGCGGGCTCAAGTTCCGGCCGCAGCCGGCCCGCGATGCGGCGAGAAAATTCGGCCGCGAGGTCCGGATAGGCCGCCTGGTAGCGGACGAGACGCTCTTGCCATTCCGCCTCCGCTGCTTCCCCTTCCGGCCGGTGGTTCCAGGCGGCCGCGACATCGTCCGGGATCTCGAATGGCTTGTAGGGCCAGCGCATGTCCTCGCGGGCGCGCTGGATTTCCTCGGGCCCCAGCGGGGCGCCGTGCGTGTCCTGATGTCCCGCCTTGGTCGGGGCGCCGCGGCCGATCGTGGTCCGGCAGCACAGCAAGCTGGGCCGGTCGGTTTGCGCCAGGGCCGTGCGGAAGGCGGCATCGATCTGTGCCGGATCGTGGCCGTCAATATCGCGCAGCACCTGCCAGCCATAGGCTTCAAAACGGCGCGGCGTGTCGTCGCTAAACCAGCCGGCGACGGGGCCGTCGATGGAAATGCCGTTATCGTCATAGCAGGCGACGAGCTTGCCGAGGCCGAGCCGGCCGGCGAGGGAAGCGGCCTCGTGGCTGATGCCTTCCATCATGCAGCCATCGCCGAGGAAGACGAAGCTGCGATGATCGACGATGGCATGGCCGGGGCGGTTGAACTGGGCGGCCAGCGTGCGCTCGGCGATGGCCATGCCGACGGCATTGGCAAAGCCCTGGCCGAGCGGGCCGGTGGTGGTTTCCACGCCGGGCGTCACGCCATATTCCGGGTGGCCGGGGGTGCGCGAATGCAGCTGGCGGAAGCGGCGCAACTCGGCCACAGGCAGATCATAGCCGGTGAGATGCAGCAGCGCGTAGAGCAGGGCCGAGGCATGGCCGTTCGAGAGCACGAAGCGGTCGCGGTCCGGCCAGAGCGGGTTGGCGGGGTTGTGGCGCAGATGGTTGCGCCACAGCACGGCGGCGATTTCCGCCATGCCCATCGGCGCGCCTGGATGGCCGGCTTTGGCCTGTTCGACCATGTCCATGCTCAAGGCGCGGAGCACGGCGGTGAGAGCCCAAGCGAGATCGCCCGGGCGGGCGGCGGGACGCTCGATAATGTTCATGACACTCCTTACTGGGACCGTTGCTGGCGTTCGATCAGCCGCAGGATCAGCGGGGTGAGGATCAGCTGCATGGCGAGATCGAGCTTGTTGCCGGGGATGACGATGCAGTTGGCGCGCGACATGAAGCTGCCGGCAATCATCGAGAGCAGATAGGGAAAATCGATGCCGCGCGGATTGCGAAAGCGGATCACCACCATGGATTCGTCGGGTGTGGGGATCCAGCGGGCGATGAACGGGTTGGAGGTGTCGACCGTGGGGATGCGTTGAAAGTTGATGTCGGTCTGGGTGAATTGCGGGCAGATATAGTGCGCGTAATCAGGCATGCGGCGCAGGATCGTCGCCATCACGTCCTCGGTGGAATAGCCGCGCGTGTTGCGGTCCCGGTGAATTTTCTGGACCCATTCGAGATTGATCACCGGGACGACGCCGATTTTGAGATCGGCATGGCGCGCGAGGTTGAGCCCGTCCGCCACCACCGCGCCATGCAGGCCCTCGTAGAACAGCAGGTCCGTCGGGGCTTCGAGATCCTGCCACGCGGTGAAGTGGCCGGGCGGGGCGCCGTAACGCTCGGCTTCGGCGGCGTCGTGCACGTAATGGCGGGTGCGGCCGGTGCCGGCCTCGCCATAGGTGCGGAACAGCGTCTCCAGCTCTTCCAGCAGGTTGGCGTCGAGGCCGAAATGGCTGAAATGATGGTTGCCGCGTGCGGCCTCCTCGGCGGTTTTTTCCCGCATGCCGGCGCGGTCGTAACGGTGGAAGGCATCGCCTTCGATGTAAGCGGCGCGCACCTTCTCGCGCCGGAAGATTTGCTGGAAGGTGTTGCGGACCGAGGTGGTGCCGGCGCCGGACGAACCGGTGACGACGATGATCGGATGGCGGACGGACATTTTGCGCTTCCTCTCAGGCGCAGAACAAGGTGCGACGGCGGAACAGTGGCGCACGTTCGCCGGCCCCGCCGGGGCCGCTCACATAGGCCGCGAGATGCTCCACCTTTTCCCGCGCGCCGAAGATCAAGGGCGTGCGCTGGTGCAGCTTGAGCGGGATTTTCTCCAGGATCGGCATGGCCCCATCGGTGGCGAGGCCGCCGGCCTGGTGCACCAGCATGGCAATGGGGTTGGCCTCATAGAGCAGCCGCAGCCGGCCGCTGCCATAACCTTTGCGCGCGTCGGCGGGGTAGAGATAAATGCCGCCGCGGTTGAAAATGCGGTGCGCCTCGGCGACCATGCAGGCGAGCCAGCGCATGTTGAAATCGGTTTTGTGCAAACCGTCTTCGCCGCTCAGGCAGTCATCGATATAGGCGCGCACATTTTCGTCCCAATGCCGATAGTTCGACATGTTGATGGCGAACTCGGCCTTGCCGCGGGGGATTTGCAGCCCCGCCTGCGCCAGACGAAACGTGCCGCTTTCCTGGTCCAGAACATAAAGATCCGTCCCCTGGCCGACGCTCAGCACCAGGGATGTGTGCGGACCGTAGAGCAGGTAACCCGCGGCAAGTTGCGTCGTGCCGGGGCGCAGAAATTGCTGTTCGAGCGTGGTCGCGGCGGCGCGCGGCAGGATCGAGAAAATCGAGCCGACGGTGAGGCCGGTTTCGATATTGGAGGAGCCATCCAGCGGGTCGAGCGCGACCAGCAGGGGCGCATCGGGATTGAGGGGGATGGCGTCCGGGGCCTCTTCGGAGGCGATGGCGGCGATCCGGGCGGCGGTGCGCAGGCCGGCGGTGAAGATCGCCTCAGCCTGAACGTCGAGGGCTTTTTGTTCCTCGCCGGCTTCGCCGCTGAACAGCACGTGGCCGAGATCGCCGGCGAGCGGGCCGGCGGCGAGCAGGCGGGACATTTTGGCCGCGGCCTCGGCGAGGCACAGGATCGTTGCGGCCACGGCGTCTTTCAGCGGATCGGCTTCCGCCCAGGCGTTTAGGGTGTCATCAAGCCGCTTCCTCGGTGTCATGGTTTCCTCCGTCTTCGTCTTGTTGGCCGCCCGGAAAACCCGTCAGGACCCGGCTTGCGCGGAGATCGGCGGCTTCGATGGTGGTCAGGGCGTCGCGGTCCACCAGGCCAGGCGTTTCAAACAGGCGCAGCGACTGGCGCAGGCGCATGCGGTCGAAAGCGTTGCGCATCGAGCGCGCATTGGCGAAGTTCGGCTGTTGCCGCCGCGCGGCGACGTAGTGGCGCAGCAGCTCAAGCGCCGCCGGGCTGAAGCTGTATTGTGCCTCGTCCAGCATTTTGCAGGTGATCGCCACCAGCTCGTCATCGGAAAAATCCGGAAAATCGATATGATGAGCGACGCGTGAGCGGAAACCGGGGTTGGACTCGAAAAACTGGTCGATGCGGTCTTTGTAGCCGGCGAGGATGACGACCAGGTCGTCGCGCTGAGTCTCCATCACCTGGAGCAGGATCTCGATCGATTCCTGGCCGTAGTCGCGCTCGTTCTCCGGCCGGTGCAGATAGTAGGCCTCGTCGATGAAGAGCACGCCGCCCATGGCCTTTTTCAGCACCTCTTTGGTCTTTGGCGCGGTGTGGCCGATATATTGGCCGACCAGATCGTCGCGGGTGACGGAGACGACGCTGTTGCGGCGGATGAAGCCGAGCCCGTGCAGGATGCTCGCCATACGCAAGGCCAAAGTGGTTTTGCCGGTGCCGGGATTGCCGGTGAAGGCCATGTGCAGGGTCGGCGTGCCGGTGGCCAAGCCCATCATCTGACGCGCCCGGGTGACGAAGAGATAGGCGGTGATTTCCCGGATGCGGCGTTTGACGGGCAGCAGCCCGATCAATTCATCGTCGAGGGCGGCGAGCATCCGGCCCACCTCGCTGTCCGCGTAAAGGGCAGCGAGGTCGAGCCGATCCGGGCCGCCAAATTCCGCCGGTTCAGCCGCCATAGCGAGACCCTTCAGGGCGGTCGGTCGCGTAGGCGTGCGTGGTGTAGGAAATGCGGCGGCCGGCCTGTTCGGCGCGGTCGAGGCGGAAACCCGGCTCCTCGGCGGGGCGGTTGACGATGAAGGAGAGGCGCAGCGACTCCCAGCCCGCGGTGCTGTCGAAGGCGGAGAGGCGGATATAGCCATCGCCATGGATTTTCCGGCAGGCGGCGAGTTCGGCCATGACCCCGGCGGCGTCGGCCAGGTCGAACATCGGCAGGCCCCACATTTCCCAATAGGTGTTCCGGGGATGCGGGTCGTCGGTGAATTCGATGTTCACCGCCCAGCCGCGGTCCAGGCAATATTGCACCTGGGCGGTGATCTGCCGGTCGGTGAGGTCGGGCAGGAAGGAAAAGGCGCCTTGGGTCACACGCATGGAAACACACTCCTCTCGGTCAGGCAGACTGGGTTAGGCGGATCAGGCGGAGACGCTCTCGCTCGGCACGAAATCCGGCGTATCGGTGGAGGCGTAATTGAAGGTGACGTCGCGCCAGGTTTCCAATGCCTGGCGGAGCGGCAGGCAGTGGGCGGCGGCCTCGTTGAGGATGGAAGGGCCCTCGGCGAGAATGTCCCGTCCCTCGTTGCGGGCGAGCACCATCGCTTCCAGGGCGACGCGGTTGGCGATGGCCCCGGCCTCGATGCCGAGCGGATGGCCGATCGTGCCGCCGCCGAATTGCAGCACCACATCCTCGCCCAGCAAATGCAGCAGTTGGTGCATCTGCCCGGCATGGATGCCGCCGGAGGCCACGGGCATCACTTTGCGCAGGCTCGCCCAGTTCTGATCGAAGAAAACACCGTGCTCGAGTTGCATCGGGTTAAAGCCCTCGCGGCAGATGTCGTAATAGCCGCGGGTGGTCGCGGGGTCGCCTTCCAGCTTGCCGACCACCGTCCCGGCATGGATGTGATCAACGCCGGCCAGGCGCATCCATTTGGCGATGACGCGGAAGGACACGCCATGGGTCTTCTGGCGCGTATAGGTGGAGTGCCCGGCGCGGTGCAGGTGCAGGACCATGTCGTTGCGGCGGGCCCATTTCGACATTGACTGGATCGCGGTGTAGCCGATCACCAGGTCGATCATGACGATGACGGAGCCGAGTTCTTTCGCGAACTCTGCGCGCTCGTACATCTGCTCCATGGTGCCGGCGGTGACGTTGAGATAGGTGCCTTTGACCTCGCCGGTGGCCGCCTGGGCGCGATTCACCGCTTCCATGCAATAGAGGTAGCGGTCGCGCCAATGCATGAAAGGCTGGGAATTGATGTTTTCGTCATCCTTGGTGAAATCGAGCCCGCCTTTCAGCGCCTCGTAGACGACGCGGCCATAATTACGCCCGGAGAGGCCGAGCTTGGGCTTGACCGTGGCGCCAAGCAGGGGGCGGCCGAATTTGTCCAGCCGCTCGCGTTCGACGACGATGCCGGTCGGCGGGCCGTCGAAGGTTTTCACATAGGCGGTGGGGAAGCGCATATCCTCCAGCCGCAGCGCCTTCAGCGGCTTGAAGCCGAACACATTGCCGATCACCGAGGCGGCGACATTGGTGATGGAGCCGGGTTCGAACAAATCGAGGTCATAGGCGATATAGGCGAAATAGGAGCCGGGCATGGCCGGCACCGGGTCCACCCGATAGCATTTGGCGCGGTAGGTCTCGCAGGCGGTGAGCCGGTCGGTCCAGACTACGGTCCAGGTGGCGGTGGAGGATTCACCGGCCACGGCGGCGGACGCTTCCACCGGGTCCACACCGTCCTGCGGGGTGACACGGAACAGGCAGATGATGTCAGTGTCCTTGGGAACGTAGTCGGGCTCCCAATAGCCCATGTTCCGGTACTCCATGACACCGGCGGAATAGCGGCTTTTCTTGGCCGGCGCGGCCGGCATGGGGCGGCTATGGGTCATCGGCGTCCTTCCTTGAATTGTTCTGGAAAGGCAGCATGGGCGAAGGGCGGCCGTTTGAGAATTTGAATGTTCTGAAAGAGATTTTCAGATAAACTGAAAACCATGCGCCGGGTGACCCTGAAACAGATGCGGATCGCCGCCGCCGCGGGGCGGCTGGGCAGCTTCACGGCGGCCGGAGAGGCGGTGGGGCTCACGCCCTCGGCGGTGAGCATGCAGATGAAGACGCTTGCCGAAGAGGTCGGTTTGCCTTTGTTCGAATTTGCCGAAGGCCGGCTGCTGTTGACCAAGGCGGGCGAGGAGGTGCTGGCGGCGGCGGCGCGCATCGAGGCGGTCCTCACGGATTGCGACCAGGCGATCGCCGGGCTGCGCGACCCGGGGCGCGGCCGGGTGGTGGTGGGCGTCGTGTCCACGGCCAAATATTTCGCCCCACAGGCGCTGGGCGCCTTCCACAAGGCTTATCCTCTGGTCGAGCTGAAGCTGTTGATCGGCAACCGCAACGACATTATCGACGGGCTGCGGCGGCGCGAGATCGACCTTGCGATCATGGGGCGGCCGCCGGAAGGGATGGAGGTGGATCTGGTGAAGCTCGCCGATCACCCGCATGTGATCATCGCCGCACCCGATCATCCGCTTCGGCAGCGGCGCCAACTCGCCCCCTCGGACCTCGCGCCAGAAATTTTTCTCGTGAGAGAGCTGGGGTCGGGCACGCGCATGCTGATGGAGCAGTTTTTTGCCAAAGCCGGGGTGATTCCGCGTTTGGGCATGGAGATCAGCAGCAATGAGACGATCAAGCAGGCGGTGATGGCAGGGTTGGGGATCGCCTTCATCTCCCGTCACACGGTGGGCCATGAGATTGCCGATGGCCGGTTGGTGACGCTGGACGTGGTGGGGTTGCCGGTGGTGCGGCAATGGTACGCGGTGCATCTGCTGGACCGGACCCTGCTTCCCGCGGCCCAGGCGCTTCAGGCGCTGTTGCGCGAGCATATGGAGACCCTCTTTCCCTCCGGCGCGCGGCCGTAGGGTAGGGGCGTAAAAATTTTTTGTGCCGGGGCTGGTGCTTTGCGGGTGAAAGTGAGGCTTTTCCTCAACTTTGCCGTATATGACGTCTTGTTGACAGCGGGGGGCGGTTATCTGTAGAAGGCGCTCCACGCTTTGGCGTTTGGCTGGTGAGGCACCGGAGACGGTGCCGTTTTCATTGGCTGGGGCTCGAGGGTTTGGATTTGCTGTTT
>DATJHR010000099.1:0-4642 GCA_035493735.1 Acidocella sp. | reverse complement strand
ATTGCGATCCTCATAGGCCTTGATCCACGGCGTGTTCTTGATGTCCGCCTTGCGGATGAACGGGCCGGCCTCGATCGAGGTGTGGATCTCGTCGCCGGTGCGGTCGAGGAAGCCGGTATTGATGAACACCACGCGCGACTTCGCCGCCTGGATGCAGGCTTTGAGGTTGGCGCTGGTGCGGCGCTCCTCATCCATGATGCCCATTTTCAGCGTGTTCGCCGGCAGCTTCAGCAGTGTCTCCACCGCGCCGAACAGATCGTTGGCCAGCGCCACCTCTTCCGGCCCGTGCAGCTTCGGCTTGACGATATAGACCGAGCCCTTGCGCGAGTTGGCGCGTGACTTCAGGTCGTGCATGGCGATCAGCGAGGTGATCACGGCATCGATCACCGTCTCCGGCATTTCCTGGCCAGCGGCGTCGAGGATCACATCGGTCAGCATATGATGACCGACATTGCGCACCAGCATGAGCGAACGGCCGTGCAGGGTCACCTTCCCCTTGCCGTCCGGCGCGGTATAGGTGCGGTCCGGGTTCAGCTTGCGGGTGAAGACCTTGCCGTTCTTCTCGACCGGCGCTTCCAGCGTGCCCTTCATCAGGCCGAGCCAGCAGCGATACACCTCCGCCTTGTCGGCGGCGTCCACGGCGGCGACGCTGTCCTCGCAGTCCATAATGGTGCTGATGGCGGATTCGAGAATGATGTCGGCCACGCCGGCGGCATCGTTCTTGCCGATCGGGCTGGCCGGGTCGATCACCAGCTCGACATGGAGCTTGTGGTTCTTGAGCAGGATCGCGGTCGGGTGCGCGGCCTCGCCATTGTAGCCGGCGAACTTCGCGCCGTCCTTGAGTCCGGTCTCGCCGCTCGGCAGCGCCACGGAGAGATGCCCGTTCTTCACGCGATAGGCTTGGGCGTCCTTGTGGCTGCCCTGGCTGAGCGGGAAGCAGGCGTCGAGAAAGGCGCGGCCGCGGGCCACGACCATCTGCGCGCGCACCTTATTGAAGCCGGCGCCCCGCTTGGCGTCGCCGTCATCGGGGATCGCGTCGGTGCCGTACAGCGCGTCGTAGAGGCTGCCCCAGCGGGCATTGGCGGCATTGAGCGCATAGCGGGCGTTGTTCACCGGCACCACCAGCTGCGGCCCGGCGATGGTGGCGATCTCGTCATCCACCCGGTCGGTATCGACCTGGAAATTTCCCGGCTCCGGCAGCAGATAGCCGATCTCCTTCAGGAAGGCCTGATAGGCGGCGGCGTCGTGCGGCTTGCCTTTATGGTCGCGATGCCAGGCATCCAGCTTGGCCTGGAGCGCGTCGCGCTTGGCCATCAAGGCCGCGTTGCGCGGCGCAAACGCCTTCAACAGCGCGGCAAAGCCGTCCCAGAAGGCGGCAGCGTCAAGGCCCGTGCCGGGCAGCGCTTCCTTTTCCACGAAATCATACAAGACCGCCGCGACCTGCAGGCCACCGGCGTTGGTTCTGGGTTCGGACATTAAAGGGCTCCTCATTTTGCATGCAATCAGATGCCGCATTACGGCGGAATTGCAAGAGCCTGGAATTCATCTCAGCCCAACGTTCCCATGCGGAACAAGTTGGCCCAGCCGGTTATGCGCCCCGGCCGGCGCTGCGTTGCAGCCTGATCGCGCTGTACGAATTTTGCGCCGGCGCGGCCTACGTCAAACTGAATTACATTTAATTCACATTTTCTTTAGCGCGTGAAAACGCCCTCTTGCGGCACAACAGTATTTCCGTCATCAACGGCATACGAGTTCGATCAAGAGCCGGGCTGGCCGATGCCAGACTCGCCGAAACGAACGCGGGACGACCAAACGGCCGGAACGTCCCGGCCACCGAGATTAAGGACCGATGACCGCTCTGCCGACCGATTTTCACATATTCCGTTCGGATGAGACGCGGCTCACGTCCGCCCCCCTGTTTTTCCCCCAGAATCGCGGCGTCGCGGCACAGAGAAGAAGCAAGAACTCTTCGCTGCCAGCGGACGCGGCGCATCGGAGTTCCCTGTTTAATGACGAAAAAAATGTTGATCGACGCCAGCCATGCGGAAGAAACCCGCGTGGTTGTGCTGGATGGTAACCGGCTTGAGGATTTCGATGTCGAGACCGCCGGCCGCAAGCAGATCAAGGGCAATATCTATCTCGCCAAGGTAATCCGGGTTGAGCCCAGCCTGCAGGCGGCGTTCGTCGAGTATGGCGGCAACCGCCACGGCTTCCTCGCCTTCGGCGAAATCCACCCCGATTATTACCAGATCCCGGTCGCCGACCGGAAGCGCCTGCTCGAAATGCAGGCCGAAGAGGATGAGGCCGAGGAGGCCGCCCTCGCTGAAGCCGACGGCGCGGCCGAGGCGGCGCGCGCCGCGCAGCCGCTGGAAATCAAGCCGATCGAAATCCTGGTGGCGCCGCCGCCGGAGGGCGAAGCCGATGGGGCCCTGCCGCCTGCCGCCGAAACAGCCAGCCCCGATGCGCAGAGCGTCACCGCCGAGCCGACACCCCCGGACGCACAGAGCGTGCCGGCCAGCGCGTTCGCGGCCCCTGAGGTGGACAGCGCACCGGCCGAAGCTGCGGTCGAGACTACCCCCTCCGGTGAGGATGAAGCCCCGGGCGAGGCGTTGGAAGCCGGTACCGAGGCTGAGCCCGCCCCGCCGCCGGAAAGCCTGGGCGGCGATGGCGATGACGCGGCCGAGGCGCGTGAGCGCCGGCAGCGCCAGCGCTTCCTGCGCAATTACAAAATCCAGGAAGTCATTCACCGCCGCCAGATCATGCTGGTCCAGGTGGTGAAGGAAGAACGCGGCAATAAGGGCGCAGCGCTCACCACCTATCTGTCGCTGGCCGGCCGCTATTCCGTGCTGATGCCGAACTCGCCCTCCGGCGGCGGCGTGTCGCGCAAGATCACCTCGGTTGCCGACCGCCGGCGCCTGAAGGAGGCGATGGCCGAGCTCGACGTGCCCCAGGGCATGGGGCTGATCGTGCGAACCGCCGGCGCCAACCGGCCCAAGCCCGAGATCGTGCGCGACTGCGAATATCTGCTCCGTCTCTGGGACGATATCCGCGAGCGGACCATGGAGGCCGTTGCCCCGACGCTGATCTATGAGGAAGCCAATCTGATCAAGCGCACCATCCGCGATGTCTATACCCGCGACGTGGACGAAGTGCTGGTGGACGGCGACGAAGGATTCCACGCGGCCAAGGAATTCATGCGCATGCTGATGCCGAGCCACGCCAACAAGGTGCGGCTCTGGGGTGAAGGCCAGCCCCTCTTCTCGAAGCACCAGGTCGAAGCCCAGCTCGATGCCATGCTGAGCCCGATCGTGCAGCTGCGCTCCGGCGGCTATATCGTCATCAACCAGACCGAGGCGCTGGTCGCCATCGACGTGAATTCCGGGCGCGCCACGCGCGAGCGCAACATCGAGGACACGGCGCTGCGCACCAATCTGGAAGCCGCCGAGGAGATCGCCAAGCAGCTGCGCATGCGCGACCTGGCCGGGCTGATCGTCATCGACTTCATTGACATGGAAGTCCGCAAAAACAATGCGGCGGTCGAGCGCCGGATGAAGGAAGCGCTGAAGAACGACCGCGCGCGCATCCAGGTCGGCGCGATCAGCCATTTCGGCCTGATGGAGCTCAGCCGGCAACGGCTGCGCCCCTCCCTCACCGAGGCTTCGCTGGTGGTCTGCCCGCATTGCGCCGGCATGGGCCATGTGCGCTCGCCGGAAAGCGCGGCGCTGCATATCCTGCGCGCGATCGAAGATGAGGGCGCGAAATTCCGCGCCGCCGAAATCGCCGTGACCTTGCCGCCGGAAATCGCCTTCTATCTGTTCAACCACAAGCGCGAGCGCCTCTCCGCGATCGAGGCGCGCTACAGCATGCGGGTGATCTTCACGCCCGACGCGATGCTGACCGGCTCGAACTTCCGGATCGAGAAAATCCGCTCGCAGACCGCCGCGGCGCCGGCCCTGCCACCCGCCACCTATGCCGGGGCCGGACCGGTCCAGTCCGAGCGTTCCGCACCGGCCGAGGCCGTTGAAGCCGAGACCGGCGCGGACGCGCCGGAAACCGAGGCACCGCAGACCGCCGACAGCGCCGAGGACGGTGAGCGCAAGCGCCGCCGCCGCCGCCGCCGCGGCAAGCGCCGTCCGGAGACCAGCGCCGAGCCGAGCCCCGCCGCGCCGGAGGCCGAGACCGGCGAGGAGCCCGGCGACAAGGCCGGAGAGGACAGCACGGAAACCGCGGCGGAAGTGCCGGCAGAGCAACCGAACGCACTTGATCTGGCGCTCGCCGCCGCCCTCGCCGAACCCGTTGCAGTTGCCGGCGCCGACTTCATCGCGATGACCGAGCCGGTCCTTGAACCCGCGGCGGAGCCGACCGCGCCGGCGACCGAACCGGCGGCCGAACCGGCAGCCGACGAAACGGCGCCGCGCCGCCGCCGCGCCCGTGGCCCCCGCCGCCGCACCGGCGACACGGCCGTGGCCGAAGCCCCGCCCGCGGAAACGCCGGCCGCGCCGGTTTTCACCGACATCGCGGATATTTTCGAAGCGGCGGAACGCGTCGAAGCCGCCACGCAGCAGAAGCGCCGTCGCACCAGGACGCCCAAGGCCGCCAAGACCGCGCCTGAGGCCGAGGCCAGCGAGGCCGCAACCGCGGC
>DATJHR010000098.1:0-2628 GCA_035493735.1 Acidocella sp. | reverse complement strand
GCTGGATATCGTGATCACCTTCGTCAACGCCTGCGCCTCCTTGCCGCTTGGCATCCTGCTTGCCCTCGGCCGCCGCTCCAAGGCGCCGGTGCTGCGCCTCTTCGCCACCTGCTATATCGAATTCTGGCGCGGCGTGCCTCTACTCTCGGTTCTCTTCATCGCGACCCTGATGCTGCCCCTGTTTTTACCCAACGGAATCGCAATCGACAATCTGCTGAGGCTTATGATCGCCATGATGATGTTCTATAGTGCCTATATGGCAGAGGTCGTTCGCGGCGGGCTGCAGGGGGTGGCAAAAGGGCAGACCGAGGCCGCCGCCTCGCTGGGGATGAAACCGTGGCAGCTTCAGCTCACCGTGGTCCTCCCCCAGGCGATCCGGCTCGCGGTGCCCAATATAACCAATACGGTGGTGGATCTATTCAAGGACACGACCTTGGTCACCATCATCGGCCTCGCGGATGTCTTCGGCTCCGTCAGCCGGGCACTGAACGATACCTCCTGGCTCGGCATGGCGACGGAGGGCTATGTTTTTACAGCCCTCGTCTTCTTTGTCTGCTGCGGGGCGATGTCAGGTTACGGGCGGCACTTCGAACGGCGGATTGGCAGTCATCATGCTAGGCGTTGACACAGCTGATCTAGGGCATTGACGACTTAATCGTCGATGGTCATGTCTGGGCTGGAGGCTGGAACCATGGCGCGGTTATGTTGCGTTTTGGGCGCACGTCTCCTCGGTCCAGATCTTGAAGGCCAGGGCAAGCGCGACCCGATAGTTCTTGGCTGTGGTCCGGTGGCGTCGCGGACGGAAGTGGCCGTAGATGAAAGCTTGGGCCGATAGAAAGCGCTGCGCCTGCGACGCCGATTTGAACCCCTGCATCTGCCGCTCTCGCCGGCGGGTTGGTCGATGCGAATCCTCCGCGCGATTGTTGAGGTAGCGGCTCTTCCGGTGCTCGACATCAGGCAGCAATGTTGATTTCCACTGAGAACTGGGCCCTTCCGCATAAAGCGTGCAGGTAGAGGTTGTACTGCGTTGGCTTTGCTACTGAACTTTGGCCCAGAGTGCTGACGGATATTGGCCCACCTTCCGTCCCTCAACCTACGGTCAGCCTGGTTTTGCCGGGGGGCTGGGAGTGGATTGGATCGCCAAAGTGGAATTATTTGAGCAGCTCCGTCAGGAGCACGAGTTCGGTGTGGGGACGATCGCGGGAGTAGCGGCCAAATTTGGCGTGCACCGTCGAATGGTGCGGCAAGCGATTGCGGGTGCGCTGCCGCCGCGGCATCGATATCCGGCGCGGGCCAAACCCAAGCTGGATGCGGTGGTGGCGTTCATTGACGAGGTTTGGACGCGGACCAGCGCGCACCTCGCAAGCGGCGCCACACGGCGCGGCGCATCTATCGCCGGATAGTCGCGGAGTTCCCGGCCGTGACGGTGGCAGAGTCGACGGTGCGCAACCACATCCGGGCTCGCAAGCAGGCGATGGGGTTGGAGCGGCGCGAGACCTTTGTTCCGCAAAGCTACGCGCTCGGCCAGGAAGCGCAGGTGGACTGGTATGAAGCCTATGCCGAGATCGGTGGCGAGCGGACCAAGCTGCAGATTTTCGCGATGCGATCGATGGGGAGCGGAGCCGCGTTCCATCGCGCCTATTTGCATGCGACGCAGCAAGCGTTCCTGGAGGCGCAGGAGCGCGCGTTCGGCTATTTTGGCGGCGTGTTTCGGCTGCTGCGCTACGACAATTTGGCCAGTGCCGTGCGCAAGATCCTACGAGGACACCGGCAAGAGGAGACGGCGCGCTTCCTCGCATTCCGTTCGCACTGGCGTTTTACCGCGGAGTTCTGCACACCCGGTGAAGGGCATGAGAAGGGCGGCGTCGAAGGTGAAGGTGGTTACTTCCGGCGCAATCATCTTGTCCCAGTGCCCTGCGTTGATGACCTCGATGCGTTGAACGCGTTTCTCTTGGCGGCTTGCCGGGAGGACGAGGCGCACATCCTTGCTGGCCGCACGGAATCGGTTGGTGCCGCGATGGTGGCCGAGCGCGATCAGTTGCTGCCGCGGGCAGCCGAGGGGTTCGACCTGGCGGACGTGACGTTCCCTCTGGTCGACAAGCGCGGCTGCGTCATCGTCAAGACGAATGCCTATCCAGCGCCGATCCGTGCGGGCAAGCGGGTGGAAGCACGGGCCTATCCGTCGCACGTCGAGATTTGGCACGGGGGCCGCCGGATCGCCCGTCATGAGCGCTGCCATCAGCGCCGGCAGCAGGTGTTGGATCTCGAGCATTACCTTGATGTGCTGAGCCACAAGCCGGGCGCGATGGCAGGCTCCAAACCCCTGGCCCAATGGCGCGAGGCGGGCCGCTGGCCTGCATGGAAACGATGACGCATTCAGCGGAGGATTCCAAGGCAACTGTCAGGCCCACGTCGATCACAGTCGGCATCGACGTATCCAAGCACCATCTGGATGCGGCCCGCTACCCCACAGGTGAAACGCTGCGCGTGGACAACACACGCAAAGGTCACTCGGCGCTGCTGCGCTGGATCGGCGATCCCGGCCGAGTGCAGCGGGTCGTCTTCGAGGCTACGGGGCCGTATCATCGGTTCCTTGAGGAGCGCCTCGCGGCCCGAGGACTGCCGGTC
>DATJHR010000097.1:0-9049 GCA_035493735.1 Acidocella sp. | reverse complement strand
GTTGTTGAAGGCGGTAAAGCGGCCTTGGAGCGAGGCGACCGTGAGGGCGATGATGGCCGTGCCGATGAACAGGACGGCCGAGTGGCCGAGAGAGAAGAACAGGCCGACGCTGCTCGCCGACTTCTTTTCCTGCATCAGCTTGCGTGTGGCGCTATCGATGGCGGCGATGTGGTCGGCGTCCACAGCGTGGCGGAGGCCGAAACTATAGGCCAGCACGGCGGTGCCGAGCAGGACCGGATGGCGATGGAAGCTGATCAGCGCCCAGGCCCAGGCTGCGACGTTGATGCTGAGCAGGAATCCGTAAGTGCGGATGAGGCTCTTGCGAAGGGAAGGAACGGCCATGGCGATCTCCGGCCCCCGGAGCACCCCGCCCGGCGGCCTGGTTGGTACGACAACGGCAGGTCTCCTGGCTCGCGGCGACGGGGTGGGAGATACCCCTGTGAAGCTGGACCTGTTCTTCCCGAGCCAAAAGCTCAGTGAACCGCCCTTGAATAGGCAGGCGGACCAGCGTCAGCACCGCTGACAGTTGCGGGGGCAGCCACCGACTTGCCCCCGGAACAGACATCCAGCCGGAGCGCACGGTATTCCCTTTTCACCCGCTCGCGCGGGACCGTCGACGCGTTAGCTTAAGCACAAGGGAAGTAAGGAAGGCTACTTTTTGTGTACAAAAAGTAGCAAAAAAACTTTTTTAAACTGGGCCGTGCTGGTTTCGCGGCCACCGGCCCAAAGTCAAAAAGCGGCTACTTTCTGCGCCCGGCGCCGCAGCATGGCCGCGACCGCCTTTTGAGCCGCGGCGACAGCGGCGCGCCGGTAATCCCAGATAGGCTCCGGCGGTGGGGCGTTCATGGTCATGGCGGCGTTGGCCTCGAACAGCAGCACGGCCCCGTCCCGGTCCAGCGCGAAGTCGACCCCCGCATAATCGAGCCCCAGCCTGTGCTGGAGGGCGCGCAGCGCCGCCATCGCGCGGGCCCCGATCACTTCCGGCATGTTCTCCAGAAACTGCTTTTCTTCCTCGCGGTGGGAAGGGTGATCGGCCATCGCGGCGGTGTAATAGTGAACCTTCCAATCGGCGGAGATCGCCAGATGCCAGGGATAAATCGCGCCATCGATGAACATGACGCGGTATTTTCTGGTCATGCCGCCTGCGCCTTTGGCATTCAGATATTCGATGGCGAAAAGCGCGTCGCCGGGCAGACGTGCCAAGGCGCGCGGTAGGTCTTGCGGCGCGTCGATCCTCACGAAATGCTGGCCGGTATGAAATCCGGGTGAGCGGAGCAAAAGCGGAAAGCCGGTTGGTGGCGTTGTCAGAAGAACTTGACGCGGTGTCAGTACGGTGCGCGGGACGATTAGGCCCGCAATTTGCGCGAACAGCTGCGATATGGCGCCGCGCCCCGTATTTTGCACCCGGGCGGGATGATTGACGACTGGCGCGTTGCTTTGCGCGACGATCGCCTGCGCGCGGCTCAGCGCTTCCGGGCACAGATCAGCGTCCCCGATGGCGTTCACCACCAGCCTGTGGGGCGGCAGCTTCTGGGTCACGTCAAAATAGTCCGCATAGATGACCGTGACCGCGAAAACACGATCATCCATCCAGGGGCGCAGCCTTACATTGCCGCCGCGCGAAGCCGCCAGGAACAGCACGTCGAGACCTGGTTCGATGCCGCGATAATGGCGGCTGACAACCGCGCGACCTGAAAACCCCCGGTCCCAATGCGGCCGTGCCGCGTCGTCCTCGCCCAGGAGGGTCAGGACACGGGCCATGCCTTGGCAGGCTGGGGCACAGTCGGCATTCTGCGCCAGGGCGTTCTGATAATGGCCGCGCGCGGCCGGCAGGTCGCCATCCTCCAACGCCATATTGCCGAGCGTGACCCAGGCGGTGAGGTCGTTTGGATGGTGCTGGGCGGCTTGCTGAAATGCCGTCCTAGCTGCGTCGCGGTAGCCATTTGTGAGGGCCAAAAGGCCGATTTCATTCAGGGCGAGACGATGAGTCGGATCAATCCGCAAGACCTCGAGATACAGGCGCTGCGCGGCCTGGTCGTCGCCTTGGGCGGTGTAAGTCCGCGCGCGGCCCAGCATCGGTTCGATGACGGAGGCCTTGTGAGCGGCGATGGAGGACGGCGTTTCCATGGCGAGGGTCTCCGGAACATAACGGTATAAGCTTCATAAAGGGGGCAGCGGTTGTGTAAACCGTCGCCGGAGTGATGCCATGAGCGTGTGACGATGGTGGGCCTAGAAGAAAGTCCACTTTTTGAAGAAGCGCCCCTGAGACCTCAGGGGCCTAAAGAAGCTTCCTGCTCGCATTTCAACAGAAAGCGCCTGAATGAAAGACGAGCATGGGTAAAATGCGATAATCTTATATGACCTTCTGTCAAGCATTTAAATCTTGCCGTGTCCAGCAAGAGTTTTTCGCCCTCATTGTTCGATACAATGTTACTTGAAAAAAGGCGTGTCCTCTATATGTCGGCGTCTGCGTTCATCCTATGAGGTACGCGGAACCCGCCCTGCGGTCGTGGAGTGCTGGCTTTGAAGGACTTTTCTGTATGTCTGTAGATCGTCGTCGTTTTCTGAAGTTTGGAGGTTTGGCGGCGTTGGGCAGCACCCTCCCGGAAGTGGCGCAGGCGGCCAAGCCCATGCCTCTGTCCATGTCCTTGCCGTTTGATACTGCGCCGCCGCCAATGGCGGGGACGACGACTCGCTACGAGGTGGCGCCGGCATCGGGGCCGTTCGCGTCGTCATCGACTTCCCCCGCAGGCGGAAAAGCGGATCATACGATCGAAATCGGGGCCGGGTTGATCGAGTATGCGCCGAACAATTTTTTGTCGACGCGAACCTATAATGGCGGCTTTCCCGGACCGTTGCTGCGCTTCAAGGAAGGGCAGCAAACCACTGTCGATATTTACAACAATACGGATACGCCAGAGCAACTGCACTGGCACGGCCAGTTCCTCCCCGATGTGGTGGACGGCGCGATCGAGGAGGGCACGCCCTACATTCCCGCACGGGGAATGCGTCGTCAGGTGTTCACGCCGGCACCTTCAGGTTTGCGTTTCTACCATACGCATCTGACCGCCGGCGCAAATCTGAACATGGGCCAGTACACAGGCGAGGTCGGTATCTCCTATATCGAGGCGCGTAACGAGCCCGGCGCGTATGATCGCGAAGTGTTCTTGATGCTCAAGGAGTTCTCGCCTTATTTCACCACGGCGGACGGCATGGACGGCCCGCCCTTCCTGTATCCGACCAATATCGTGCCCGCGCTGAAGGCAGCGAGCAAGGCGGCGGATGCGCCTTCGATTGCGGCCGGCGTGGAGCCTTACGATCTGGCCTACAACGTTTATACCATTAACGGTCGGCAGCTTGGCTTTGGTGACCCGATCAAGGTGAAGCCCGGCGAGCGTGTGATGTTCCATATCGTCAATGGCAGCGCCACGGAAATCAGAAGTCTGTATTTACCGGGCCATACGTTCAAGGTCGTGGCGATGGATGGGAATCCGGTGCCGACGCAGGCCGAGGTGCCCGTTCTTTGGCTCGGCACCGCCGAGCGCATCAGCGCCATTGTCGAGATGAAGCAGCCGGGGGTCTGGGTCATGGGCGACACCGATGATGGCTCGCGCAATCTCGGCATGGGCATTGTCGTTGAATATGCAGGGGCCACGGGCAAGCCCGTGTGGCGCGCGCCCACGTCGCTGCGCT
The DNA here is from genome assembly GCA_035493735.1 of Acidocella sp. Taxonomy (GTDB): domain Bacteria; phylum Pseudomonadota; class Alphaproteobacteria; order Acetobacterales; family Acetobacteraceae; genus Acidocella. The sequence continues at coordinate 5,356 of DATJHR010000097.1, read as the reverse complement.
GGGATTACCGGCTTTTTGCCGATCCTCACGGACAGGCGCAGAAGCCGGACGAGATACTCGACATGGTTTTCGCCCGGAACCGGGGCGCGGATGACGGCTTCAACCGCTGGACCATTAATGGCGTCGCCTTCGACATGAATACCATGCCGGTGATGTTCGAGGTCAAGCGCGGCACGCGCTACCGGCTGCGCATGAGAAACCAGAGCGGCAGCATCCATCCGATCCATATGCACCGCACGACGTTCGAGATCACGAATATCGCAGGCCACCCGACCGCTGGCCTGCGCAAGGACGTGGCGATGATCGGCGGTTACCAGACCCTGGACATTGATTTCACGCCGGGGCTGGTCGGCAAGACGCTGTTCCATTGCCATATGCAGTCGCATATGGATTTCGGCTTCATGGCGCTGTTCAACACCGTTTAGGGCCCGTGCCGCTCGCGCGCCACAGGCCGAAAGTCGAAGAAGTTTTTGCGCCGCTTTTTTCAAAAAGCGGCCACTTTCTTCCTTTACTTGCTTCCCGGCCGTTCGCCGGCCTTAAGCGCCGCTTCAATCCGTTGGATCGCGCCGGGCAGATCGGCCACCGAATCGATCACGATGTCCGCGCCGGCGGCGCGCATGGCGGCACCGGCCTGCTCGCGCAGCCCGTTGCGTTCGGCCTCGGACAAGGCAGCGAGTTCCTCCACCGAGAGGCCGACCATGTTGCCCGAGAGGGTGACACCCACCGTCCAGGTGCCAGCGGCCACACCTTCGCCGATACCGGGCAGGGTGTCGTCTACTTTCACCACCGTATGGGCCGGCCAGATGCCCATGTGCGCCATGGCATGCCACATCATCAGCGGGCTCGGCCGGCCGGCGGCCAAATCGCCCGCGGACACGGTAATTTCAGGCTTGTACCCGCGCGCGGCGGCGATGGGCATCAGCTCTTCCATGATCGGCCGCGTATAGCCGGTGGTGGCGCCGATGCGCAGGCCGGCCGCCTTGAGTCGCGCGACGGCCTCGAGGGCGCCGGGGATGAAATCCGCATGGTCGCGGACAGAGGCGACGTTCATCGGTTCGAACGTTTCGAATATGGCGTCGATATCCGCTTCGCCAAAGGGGCGCCCATGCTTTTGCGCCCAGGCGGCGGCGACGGCGGGTGCCTGGCCGACCATGCGAATGTGATCGCGCTTGGCCATGCCCATCGGCCCGCGCGCGTCAGCAATGCTGATGTCCACGCCGAAGGCGGCGAAGGCTTTGACGAACGCGCCCATCGGCGCGCGACTGCCATGATCGACGATGGTGCCGGCCCAGTCGAAGATCACCGCTTGCAGGGTGGGTTGATCGCTCATGTGAAAATCCTCTGATGCTGCTCTGGCAGGTAAGGCCGGAAAGGAGGGGGCTGAACTGGCCCGCGCCGCCCGGATGCCGAGGGGCGCGGCGGTCTCAAAGCCCAGATCATGCCGTGAGGCAAGCTGGATGACCTGCGCCTGTTGTCGGCTGGTTGTCCGGCGGCCAGGGCTGCAATAGGCTGGCGGCAATCCTGGGAGATTGATGACAATGATCCATGTGCTCGCCTTTATCACCACGAAGCCCGGCAAGCGCGCCGAGGTGCTGGCCGCGTTCCACAAGAACATCCCCAACGTGCATGCCGAAGCGGGCTGCATCGAATACGGGCCCGTGGTCGATGCCGAAGGGCTCGGCCAGGTGGCGTTCGGGCCGGACACGTTCGTGGTCGTGGAGAAATGGGAAACCGCCGAGGCGCTGAGTGCGCATGCCAAAGCGCCGCACATGGCGGCCTATGCGGCATCGGTGAGCGACATGATCGCTGAGCGGCGGGTGCATGTTCTGCGTCCGGCCTGAGATAAGTAGAAAGAAAGTAGCCGCTTTTTGAAAAAAGCGGCGCAAAAACTTTTTGCGATGCTGGGGCATGGGCGTTGGCGCTGACAACGGCCATGGCCCAGCATCTTTTTGTTCAAGGTGTCGGGATTTAGAGCGCGATGACCTTACGTCAAATCGGCCAAGGCAGGGGGAAGGCTTCTTCTTTTTGTGAACAAAAAAGAAGCAAAAAACTTTATTTACTCCGGGCTCGTAGGCGGTGTCGGCGACACGGAATCAAGCCCAGCATAGCAAAAGTTTTTGCGCCGCTTTTTTCAAAAAGCGGCCACTTTCTTTGTCTAGGCACGAGTGTCAACACCTCCCACAAAAAGAAGCCTTCCACTTTCTTTACGCCGCGCCGCCCCAGCGTTCGCAGAACGCTTCGATGTCCGGCGTTTGGAAATCGGCCAGGCGTTCCATGATCGTCTCGAACGGCCAGTCCCACCAGGCGATGCGCGCGAGCTTTGCCGAGATGTCGCGGGAGAAGCGCTCGCGAATCGGCCGGGCGGGCACGCCGCCGACGATGGTATAGGGCGGCACGTCTTTGGAGACGACGGCGCCAGCCGCCAGCACCGCGCCGTGGCCCACGGTGACGCCCGGCAGCACGGTCACGGCATGGCCTATCCACACATCATGGCCGATGCGCACTCGATCGCCTCGGCGTGCGGCGAAGAATTCCTTATCGCGGGGAGCCGAACTGTAATAATCCGGGCAGTAGGTGAAGCGGTGCAGCGAGGGCCGGTCGATCGGATGGTTCGGCGCGCCGATTCTCACCCGCGCGGCGATGGCGCAAAATTTACCGATCTCGGCATCGGCGACCATGCAGTCCGGACCCAGATAAGAGAAGTCGCCAAGCGATGCGTACTCGATGCTGGAACGCGCCAGGACCTCACAATGCAGGCCGATGACCGCCTCGCGCAGCGCGACACTGGGGTCGATGATGGTTTCGGCGATTTTCGGGCGTCTTTGGTCCATGACGGTCGTCCTGAAGTTCCGCCGGCACCGCTATGGGTGGTATTGCCGGCCCGGCGGGCTCATAAAGCGGCGTAAGGAGGACGCCAAGGGGAGAGGCGGGGCGCTCGAGAAAATGTCATGGAAGCGCCTGTGAAAGGCTCCGGCACTGAAGGCCGACTCGCGCGATGGTTGTAACATGACTGACATGATCTGGTAGATGTCGAGAAAGTTAACACAACATATTGTAAGTTTTGTGGTGTAACGGCATAAAAGACGTGACTCTAAAATCCTCGCCTTCCCGAGCCGCGAACCTGTCTTCGAGCGGCCAGGCAGGTTCGTGGAAGGGCTGCTGCCCGGCGGATCAAGAAATAGGATAGGTAACGATGAACGTGATTGCCGAACGGCCGAGACTTCCTGCTCATGACCGGATCGCTTCGATCTCGCGGCAGATTTGGGCGGACAAATATCGCCTGAAACAGGCCGACGGCACGCCTATCGATTTGACGATTGAGGATAGCTGGCGCCGGGTGGCGCGCGCCCTGGCCGCTGTCGAGGCACAGCCGGCCGTGTGGGAAGAGCGGTTCTACATGGCGCTGGAGGATTTCAAGTTTCTGCCGGCGGGGCGGATCATCGCGGGCGCGGGCACGGAGCGGCGCGTCACCTTGTTCAACTGCTTCGTCATGGGCGGCATCGAGGACGATCTCGGCCGGATTTTCGCGCATCTGCGCGAGGCCGCCCTGACCATGCAGCAGGGCGGGGGCATCGGCTATGACTTCTCCACCATCCGGCCGAAAGGGGCGGTTGTGAAGGGGGTCAGCGCGGACGCCTCCGGCCCGCTCTCCTTCATGGATGTGTGGGATGCGATGTGCCGCACCATCATGTCGGCCGGCGCGCGGCGTGGCGCGATGATGGCGACGATGCGGTGCGACCACCCGGATATCGAAGCGTTTATCGCCGCCAAGCGCGAGCCCGGGCGGCTGCGCAACTTCAACCTTTCGGTTTTGGTGACCGACGCGTTCATGGAAGCGGTCAAGGCCGATGCTGACTGGAACCTGGTGTTCGGCGGCGTTACGTACCGGACCGTCCGCGCCCGCGCGCTGTGGGACAGCATCATGCGCGCGACCTATGATTATGCCGAGCCGGGCGTGCTGTTCATCGACCGCATCAACAATCGCAACAACCTGTATTATTGCGAGACCATCCACTCGACGAATCCCTGCGCCGAACAGCCGCTGCCGCCCTACGGCGCCTGCCTGCTGGGCTCGATCAATCTGGCGACTCTGGTGCGTGAGCCGTTTACGCCGGAAGCTCATGTCGACGAGGCGGCGCTGGAGGCGCTGGTCGCCGTCGCGGTGCGGATGATGGACAACACCATCGATGCCTCCGGCTTCCCCCTTGAGGCGCAGCACCAGGAGGCCATGGCCAAGCGCCGGATCGGGTTGGGCCTGACGGGCCTGGCCGACGCGCTGATGATGGTGGGGCTGCGCTACGGTTCGGAAGAGGCGGTGCAGGCGGCGGAACGCTGGGCGCGGCAGGTGAATCGCGCCGCTTATATGGCCTCGGCGCGGATCGCCGCAGAAAAGGGGGCGTTCCCGCTCTTCGACGCCGAGCCTTATCTGGCCGGTGAGACGGTGCGCGAGCTGGATGACGATGTGCGCGCGCTGATCCGCGAACACGGCATTCGCAATGCGTTGCTGACCTCGATCGCGCCGACCGGCACGATTTCGCTGCTGGCCGACAACGTCTCTTCCGGCGTGGAGCCGGTCTTCGCGCATAGTTTTGTCCGCAAGGTAACCGAGCCGGACGGCTCGAAGCGCGAAGAGCTGGTCGAGGATTTTGCCGTGCGGGCCTATCGCCAGAAATTCGGCCCTGATGCGCCGCTGCCCGAGTATTTCGTGACCGCGCAGACTTTGACCCCGGCCGAGCATATCCGCATGCAGGCGGCGCTGCAGCGCCATGTCGACAGCGCGATTTCTAAAACCGTGAACGTGCCTGAGGAAATCAGCTTCGAGGATTTCAAGGAAGTGTACCTCGACGCCTACGCTCAAGGCTGCAAGGGCTGCACCACCTACCGGCCGAATGCGATCACCGGATCGGTTCTCTCGGTCACGCCGGCGCCGGCGAATGAGGCGGAGGCGGTGGCTGCCGCCGCGGCGATGCCGGTGGAGCCGAACCACTACCCGATGCCGCGGCCGCCCAAGCTCACCGGCAGCACCTATAAGCTGCGCTGGATGGACGCCAAGCACGCTCTGTACATCACCATCAATGACATCGAGGAAGCCGGACGGCGCCGGCCGTTCGAGGTGTTCATCTCTTCGGCGAATATGGAGCATTTCAGCTGGGTGGTGGCGCTGACCCGGATGATCTCGGCCGTGTTCCGCCGCGGTGGCGAGGTCGCGTTCGTTGCCGAGGAACTGAAGGGCATTTTCGATCCGCGCGGTGGGCAGTGGAGCGGCGGGCGTTATGTGCCGTCGCTGATCGCCGCGATCGGCGGCATCCTCGAGCAGCATATGATCGAAACCGGGTTCCTGGTTGTGGAAGGGCCG
>DATJHR010000096.1:0-24055 GCA_035493735.1 Acidocella sp. | reverse complement strand
GAAACCAACTCGGTGTCCTTCATGTTCAACCGCCTTGGTGTTGTCCGTTACCCGGCGTCCGCGGCGGATGCCGAGGCGATGCTGGAAGCCGCGATAGAGGCCGGGGCCGACGATGCAGCCAGCGACGCCGAATCGCATGAGGTGACCGTTGGTATCGACGGCTTCTTCGCCGTGCGTGACGCGCTGGAGCAGAAGTTCGGCCAGCCGGCGGAAGCGCGCATCGAGTGGCGCCCGAACATGACCGTGGTGCTGGACGAGGACAAAGCGGCGTCGGTGCTCAAGCTCCTGGATGTGCTGGAGGATGATGACGACGTCCAGAACGTCTATGCGAATTTCGAGATCCCTGAAGACGTCATGCAGAAGCTCTCCAGCTGATGTCGGCTGGCGGGGCGGGGATCGCAGCGGTCATCGACAACCGGCCGGCGGTGCCGGCGCCTGGCGCTGTGCGGCTGCTCGGCATCGATCCCGGCCTGCGCTTCACCGGTTGGGGCATTGTGGACTCGGCCGGGAATCGGCTGCGCCATGTCGCCGATGGGGTGATTTCCACCGCCGACCTGTCAGACGTGCCGTTGCGCCTGAAACATCTCGACGACGCGCTGGCGGACATATTGCACCGCTACGCGCCGGATGAGGCGGCGGTGGAGGAAACTTATGTGAACCGCAACGGCACGGCGACGCTGAAACTGGGCTACGCGCGCGGCGTGGCGCTGCTGGCGCCGGCGCGGCACGGCATTCCGGTCTTTGAATATGGCGCGAAAACCGTGAAACTCTCGGTGGTCGGCACGGGTGGCGCGGACAAAGACCAGGTCGGGCTGATGGTCCGACGGCTGTTGCCGGGTTTTGTGCTAAAGCGCGCCGATGCGGCCGACGCGCTCGCCGTCGCCATCTGCCATGCCCATCAGCGCGCCAGCCGCGCGGCCTGGAAGCAGGGCACATGATCGGCCGTCTGCGCGGTGCGGTGGACGCGATCGAGGACGGCAAATGCCTGATCGATGTGTCCGGCGTCGGCTATGTCGTCTTCTGCTCCAACCGCACCTTGGGCGAACTGCCGAACCCGCCCGCCATCGCCACGCTGCTGATCGAGACCCAGGTGCGCGAGGATGCCATTTCGCTCTACGGCTTCGCGAGTTCGGCGGAGCGTGATTGGTTCCGTTTGCTGACCACCGTGCAGGGGGTGGGCGCGAAAGTGGCGCTCGGCCTGCTCTCGGCGCTCTCGCCGGATCAGCTGATCGCCGCCATTGCCGCGCAGGACAAGGCCGCACTCACCCGCGCGCCGGGCGTAGGGCCCAAACTCGCCATCCGCATCCTCACCGAGCTGCGGGAAAAAGCCGGCGCCATGCCCGGCGGCGGAGGAACCCGACTGGCCGCTGCGCCGGCGCCGCAGGGGGCGATGGCCGATGCGCTCTCAGCGCTCACCAATCTCGGCTATCGCCGCGCCGAGGCGGAAGCCGCCCTCGGCCGGGCCTTGGAAGAACATGGCACGGACGCCACGCTGGACGTGCTGATCCGCGCCGGGCTCAGGGCGCTGGCGAAATGATAGGAAAAAAGGGAAGGCTTCTTTTTGTGAACAAAAAGAAGCAAAAAAAACTTTTTTATGCTGGGCGATGGGCATTGTCGGCGCTACAGCCCATGGCCCAGCATAAAAAAAGTTTTTGCGCCACTTTTTTCAAAAAGTGGCCACTTTTCTCTCCGAGAAGCGGGCCTAGGTCATGACTGACGAACGCATCCTCTCCGGCGAGCGCGCTCCGGACGATTTCGCCGAAACCTCCCTGCGCCCGCAAAGCCTTGAGGATTTCACGGGCCAGCAGGCGAGCCGGGAGAATCTGCGCATTTTCATCGAAGCGGCGAAAGCCCGCGGCGACGCGCTGGACCATGTGCTGCTGCATGGCCCGCCGGGCCTGGGCAAGACGACGCTGGCGCAGATCGTCGCGCGGGAACTCGGTGTCGGCTTTCGCGCCACGTCCGGCCCGGTGATCCAGAAATCCGGCGACCTCGCGGCCATTCTCACCAACCTGCAGCCCCGCGACGTGCTGTTTATCGACGAGATTCACCGCCTGCAGCCGGCGATTGAGGAAGTCCTCTACCCGGCAATGGAGGATTTCCAGCTTGATTTGATCATCGGCGAGGGCCCCGGGGCGCGCACCGTGCGCATCGACCTGCCGCCTTTCACCCTGGTCGGCGCCACCACGCGTTCAGGCCTGCTGGCGACCCCGCTGCGCGACCGCTTCGGCATTCCGCTGCGTCTGGTATTTTACACGACCGAGGAGCTTAGCCGCATCGTCAGTCGCATGGCGGAGAAGCTAGAGATGACTCTGACGCGGGAAGGGGCGACGGAAATTGCCCGCCGCGCGCGCGGCACGCCGCGCATCGCCGGACGGCTGACGCGGCGCATCCGCGACTTCGCTGCCGTGGCGGGGGTGCAAACGATCGATCGCGACATGGCGGACGCGGCGCTTACACGTCTCGACGTCGATCACCTGGGTCTCGATGCGATGGACATCCGCTATCTGCGCCGTCTCGCCGAACATCATCATGGCGGGCCGGTGGGGGTGGAGACGCTGGCGGCGGCGCTGGCCGAGGCGCGCGATACCTTGGAAGATGTGGTGGAACCCTATCTGATCCAGGAGGGGTTTCTGGTCCGCACCAGCCGCGGGCGCATGCTGGGCGATCCCGGCTGGCGGCATCTGGGCCTGAAACCGCCGCAGGCAAGCGGCCCGCAACCTGATCTGTTGGATGGCGCTTTTTGATCCATCACTACGAACTGCGCGTATATTACCAGGACACCGATGCGGGCGGCATCGTGTATCACGCGAACTATCTCGCTTTCGCGGAGCGTGCCCGCGCCGAGGCGCTACGCGCCATGGGCGTGCCGCACGCGGAGATGGTCGCCGCGCACGGCGTGATGTTTGTGGTGCATCGCGTCAATTTGCATTATCAGCGCCCGGCGCGGCTGGACGACGTGATTCGCATCGAGACGGAGATCACCAAGGTTGGCGGCGCAACTGTGACAATAAATCAACATTTCTGGCGAGACAGCGACTCGCTGGTTGTGCTGGAAGTTGCCCTGGGCTGCGCCCGCCTGGTGGATGGACGGCCAGCGAGGATCCCGGTGGAGTGGGCGCGCAGGTTGAAGAATGAAAAGGGACAGACATAGTGGATCAAGCGGTTAACTCGGCTGCGCTGGCAGCACCTTCGGCGAATCTCTCGCTCTGGGGCCTGTTCCTGGAAGCCGACATCGTCGTCAAGCTGGTGATGTTGATTCTGCTGCTCGCCAGCGTCTGGGTCTGGGCGATCATCATCGAGAAAGTGGTCTCGCTGCGCCGGGTGAACCGCGAGGCCACGGAGTTCGAGGATTCCTTCTGGTCCGGCGGCAGCCTGGACGATCTGTATGAGCGCGAGGGCGCGGACCCCACCAACCCGATCGCCGCCGTGTTCGGTGCGGCGATGAGCGAGTGGAAGCGCAGCGTGCGCATCTCCGGCATCGATATCGGCGCCACCGCGGTGAAGGAGCGTGTTGACCGCGCCATGAACGTGACCATCATGCGCGAGATGGAGCGGCTGGAACGCTATATGATCTTCCTGGCCTCGGTCGGTTCCACCGCCCCCTTCGTGGGCCTGTTCGGCACGGTCTGGGGCATCATGCACTCGTTCTCGGCGATTGCCGCCATGCATAATACCGATCTCGCCGTGGTTGCCCCCGGCATCGCCGAGGCGCTGTTCGCCACCGCGATCGGCCTGGTTGCGGCGATCCCAGCCGTGCTCGCCTACAACAAGCTGAGCAACGACCTGGCGCGTTTCGCCGCGCGGCTGGAAGGTTTCGGCGCGGAATTCGCGGCGATCCTGTCGCGCCAGTCCGAGGAGCGCAAATAAATGGCGGGCGGCGTCATGGGGCCCGGCAACGGTCGGCGACGCTACCGGCCGATGGCCGAGATCAACGTCACGCCGCTGGTCGACGTGATGCTGGTGCTGCTGATCGTGTTCATGGTGACGGCGCCGATGATCACGTCCGGGGTCAACGTGAACCTGCCGCAGGCGCATGCCAAGCCGGTTAATTCCGATTCGACGCCGATCACGATCACCGTGAACGCTCAGGACGAGATCTATCTGCAGAACAGCCAGGTGCAGCTCACCAACCTGGTGGCGACGCTGCAGCAGATTTCGCACAACGATCCCACCCGGCGCGTGTTCGTGCGCGGCGACAAGGACGTGAGCTATGGCAACATGCTGCAGGTGATGGCGACCATCACCCAGGGCGGTTTCAGCCATGTCGCGCTTCTGGCCCAGCAGCCCACCGCGGGCCGCTAGGGCATGCATGGTTCAGTCAGCGGGCTGCGCGATGTGACATCGCGCAGTCTCGCCCTGAGAGGTTAAAGGATACGATACGTGGACCGGGGCATGCGCCGCAGCGCGCTCATCTCTTTCAGCATCCATCTGGCGCTTGTGTTGGCGGCCATCATTTCGCTGCCGCCGCTCAAGCTCAACTCTTCAGCCGATGAAGGGGTGAGCGTTGACCTGGTTGGGCCGTCTGCACCGCAGGAGGCGAATGCGCCGGGCAAGGTGCCGGCGCCCGCCAACACGCCCACTGTGAGCAAGGCCCCGATGGCGGTGAAGCAGCCGCGGCCGCAGCCGATCGTGGCCCCGCCGCCACCGCCGCCACCGCCGCCGCCGGCCCCGAAAGTGGCGCCGCCTTTGCCGACGCCGCCGGCACCGGCCCCCCCGCCGCCGCCGCCAACCGAGAGCCCGGTGCCGTTGCCGTCGCCACCGCCGCCACCACCGCAGCCGCCGCAGCCCAAGACCAGCACGGTCGTGCAGCCAAAGCTGCCGATGCCGCCAAAGCCGCAACCGCCGGCGCCTGCGCAGAGCCCGACGCATCAGCAGCATGTGGTGAAGACGCCGGTCCCGCTGAGCCAGAACGTGTTGAACACGCTGATGAAGCTCGAGGCGCTGCAGAAGCAGCAGAAGCCCCCCACGGCGCGTTACAACCCCGACCAGGGCGGCGCGCCCAATGGCGGGGGTAGCAATCAAAGTACCGCAAATTCAAGGCTTTCGGGCGCTGATCGCAACGCGATCGGGAACCATGTGCGGCCCTGCTGGTCAATCGATGCCGGCGCGCCGGGCGTGGATGGGTTCCGCGTGCTGCTGAACGTGACCACCGATGCCTCCGGCACGGTGCGTGAAGCGACCGTGGCGTCGGCCGATCAGGGCAAGCTCAGCGATCCGCTCTACTACGCCTATGCGCAGCGCGCGATTGCGGCGGTCGAGAACTACCAGTGCGCGACCCTGCCGTTGCCCTCCTACATGCTCGGTCATAACCAGACATTCACTTTTGAATTTTCGCCGTAGGTGAGAAATGCTCTTGAAAATGTCCCCGTGGGTCATTTTTTAACGAGCGCTTTTACCGATCGAACACCGGGAGGTTGCCCGGATGAATGCCACTGCCAGGAGGTCTGTTTATGACGCGTTTCAGAGTGCCACCCTTTTCCCGCCGGGGCCTGATCGGCGCTGGCGCCGCCTCGCTATTGGCGCCGGCGTTCTTCAGCTCGCGCGCTTATGCGCAAGCTGCCCCGGGCGGCGCGCCAGCGGGTGGCAATGGCCCGGCCATCAGCGTGTCCGGGGCGCAGAATGCGCCGATCCCCATCGCCGTTGCGCCGTTTACCGACAGCTCCGGGATCGGCGCGCAGATCACCGGCGTGCTGAGTGACGATCTCTCCCATTGCGGCCTGTTCCGCACCATCGATCCGGCGAGCTTCGTGCCGAATTCGGTGAACAAGGGCATCCCGGTCTGGCAGAACTGGCACATTCTCGGAGCCCAAGCGCTGGTCACCGGCGCCGTGACGGACCAGGGCGGGGGGCAGCTGCGGGTGGAATTCCGGCTGTGGAATGTGGGCAGCGAGCAGCAGCTGCAAGGCACCGCTTACACCACCACCGCCGCCAACTGGCGGCGCATCGCCCATATCATCGGCGATGTGATCTACCAGCAGATGATCGGCGAGAAAGGCTATTTCGATTCGCGCGTCGCCTACATTTCCGAAGCCGGACCGGTCACGAGCCCAATCCGCCGCCTGGCGGTGATGGATTATGACGGCGCCAATAACCAGTTCCTGACCGACGGCGCGTCGATGGCGCTGTCGCCGCAATACAACCCGACCCGCCAGCAGCTCGCCTTCGTGAGCTACCAGGCCAATCGCCCCCGGGTCTACCTGTTCGATCTGCAGACCGGCGCGACGCGGTCGATCGGGTCCTTCGGCCAGATGACGATCGGCCCGCGCTTCTCGCCGGATGGCAACTCGTTGCTGATGTCGGTGGCCCGCAATGGCGGGGCGGCAATTGTGCGTGTCGATCTCAATGGCGGCGGGATGGTGCCGCTCACCGATTCCGACTCGATCAACGTCACCCCGTGCTATTCGCCGGATGGATCGCAGATCGTCTTCAATTCCGATCGCGACGGCGACCAGCAGCTGTTCGTCATGAGTGCGAATGGCGGCCCCGCCAAGCGCATCAGCTTCGGCCCTGGCCAGTATGCAGAGCCCGCCTGGTCGCCGACCGGCGACCTCATCGCTTATACGTTCTGGGGGCAGGGCGGCTTCGGGATCGGCGTGATGCAGCCGGACGGCTCGGGTGAGCGCACGCTGAGCCAAGGCTTTCTGGTCGAAGGCGCGACCTTCTGCCCGAATGGCCGGGTGCTGATGTTCTACCGCCAGACGCCGCTCGCCAGGGGCCACACGTCGCGCCTGGTGACGATCGGCGTGGACGGTTTCAATGAACGCATGGTGGACACCCCGACCTATGCGACCGATCCGTCTTGGGGGCCGTTGCTTTCGTAAGGAAGAAAGTGGCGCTTTTTGAAAAAAGCGCCGCAAAAACTTCTTCGGGTCTGGGCCTGTGCCGGTGAAACCAGCACGGCCTAGATCAGGCGCAAAAATTCACAGACTGAAAACTTGCTTTTACCCGGCATCTTTGCGATAGGGCCCGCGTCGGCACGTGCCGGCTAATTCACACGCAGGGTGCCTTTCCTTGGGGAAACCCTTGGTCCGGTGGCTTCGGCCCTGACCCTGCGGAGGTTCAACCGGATTTATAGGAAAGTTCGCCCCATGGCACTCCCAGACGTTTCTCTGCGTAATCTGCTCGAATCGGGCGTCCATTTCGGCCACCACACCCGCCGCTGGAACCCGCGCATGGCGCCGTATCTGTTCGGCGTGCGCAACCAGGTTCACATTATCGACCTGCAGCAGACGGTGCCGCTGCTTGAGCGCGCCCTGAAGGCCGTGCGCGACGTGACCGCCGCCGGTGGCCGCGTGCTGTTCGTCGGCACCAAGCGCGCCGCCGCTGACTATGTGGCCGAATCCGCCCAGCGCTGCGGCCAGTATTACGTCAATCACCGCTGGCTCGGCGGCATGCTGACCAACTGGAAGACCATCACCGGCTCGATCAAGCGCCTCCGCCAGATGGATGAGCTGCTCGCCGGCGAGACCCAGGGCCTGACCAAGAAAGAAGTGCTGAACCTGACCCGTGACCGCGAAAAGCTGGAGCGCGCGCTGGGCGGCATCAAGGATATGGGCGGCCTGCCGGACATTCTGTTCGTCATCGACACCAACAAGGAAAAGCTGGCGGTCGAGGAAGCCAACAAGCTCGGCATCCCGGTTATTGCCGTGCTCGACTCCAACTCCGATCCGGCCGGCGTGACCTATCCGGTTCCGGGCAACGATGACGCCATCCGCGCGATCACCCTGTATTGCGACCTGGTCGCCGCGGCGGTGCTCGACGGCATCTCCGCTGAGCTGGGTGCCTCCGGTGCCGATCTGGGCGCGGCCGCCGAGCCGACGATCGACGCGCTGCCGGAAGCAGACGCCGAGCACGCCGCTTAAAAATCCGGACCGGCCCACCGCGCGGTGGGCCGGCTCCCGCCTGATGATGTTTTGTGATTGCCGGTTTGGCCGGGATTCCTGGAATCTCGGTCAGGCCGGCATTGCCCTAGCTGAAGGAGCAAGAAAATGGCTGAAATTACCGCCGCATTGGTGAAAGACCTGCGCGAGACCACCGGCGCCGGCATGATGGACTGCAAGAAGGCGCTGACCGAGAGCAATGGCGACATTCAGGCCGCCATCGACTGGCTGCGCAAGAAGGGCCTCTCCGCCGCCGCCAAGAAATCCGGCCGCGTGGCGGCCGAGGGTCTGGTCGGCGTCGCGCTGGCGCCCGGCAAGGTGGCGATGGTCGAAATCAACGCCGAGACCGATTTCGTTGCCCGCAACGAGGCGTTCCAGAATTTTGTCGAGACCGTCGCGAAGCTCGCGCTGACCACCGGCGAAGATGTCGAGGCCCTGAAGGCTGCCGCCTATCCCGGCACCGGCCGCAACGTGGCTGATGAAATCGTGCACCTGGTTGCCACCATCGGTGAGAACATGACCGTGCGCCGTGTCGCCGTGATCGACGTGCCGGGTGGCGTGGCTTCGGCCTATATCCATGGCGCGTTGAAGCCGGGCCTGGGCAAGATCGGTGTCATCGTCGGCCTGGAAGGCAAGACGGGCGAGGCGATCGAGACGCTGGGCAAGCAGATCGGCATGCATGTGGCGGCCACCCGCCCGGATGCGCTGACCATCGCCGAAGTCGATCCCGCCGCCCTGGAGCGCGAGAAGAACGTGCTCTCCGACCAGGCCCGCGCCTCCGGCAAGCCCGAAGCCATCATCGAGAAGATGGTCGAAGGCCGCGTGAAGAAGTTCTACGAGGACGTGGTGCTGCTGGAACAGGTCTGGGTGCATGACGGCGAGAGCAGGGTGAAGGCCGTGGTTGAGAAGTCCGGCGCCAAGATCACCCGCTTCGCGCGGTTCCACCTGGGCGAGGGCATTGAGAAGGAAGCCACCGACTTCGCCGCTGAGGTTGCCGCCGCCGCCGGGGTTTAAGCCTCACCAATTGCTATGCTAAGCCGGGGCGGTTCGGGCATTTAGCTTGGACCGCCCTTCCTGTATGGAGTCCCTTATGTCGCCGATTCCCCAGTATAAGCGTGTCCTTCTGAAAATTTCCGGCGAGGCCCTGATGGGGGCCGGCAGTTACGGGCTGGACTCCGAGACCGTAAATGCCATCGCCGCCGACGTCAGCGATGTGGTGGCGATGGGCGTGCAGGTCTGCCTGGTCATTGGTGGCGGAAATATTTTCCGTGGCGTCGCCGGCGCGGCTGGCGGCATGGACCGCGCCCAGGCCGATTACATGGGCATGCTGGCCACCGTGATGAACGCCCTGGCCTTGCAGTCGGCGCTGGAGAAGCGCGACGTGCCGACGCGGGTGCAGTCGGCCATTCCGATGGCGTCGGTTTGCGAGCCTTATATCCGCCGCCGCGCCGAGCGGCACATGGAGAAGGGGCGCGTGGTGATCTTCGCCGCCGGCACCGGCAACCCGTTCTTCACCACCGACACCGCCGCGGCTTTGCGTGCTGCGGAAATGAATTGCGACGCGCTGCTCAAGGGCACGCAGGTTGACGGCGTGTATTCCGCCGACCCGCGCAAGGAAAGCAACGCCGTGCGTTACGAGGAATTAACCTATCTCGACGTGCTGGCGCGCGATCTCAATGTCATGGATGCGGCCGCGATCAGCTTGTCGCGCGAGAATAAACTGCCGATCATTGTCTTCAACATTCACGCGCCGGGAGCCTTCGCCGCCGTCATGCGCGGGGAAGGGCGCTTCACCCGGATCACGGAACCCCGGAACTGAGGATCAACAGATGCCTGCCGATTTCGCTTCGCTGAAACAGGACCTTACCCGCCGCATGGACGGCGCGCTGGACGCGCTGAAGCGCGAATTTGGCGGCCTGCGTACCGGCCGCGCCAGCCCCGCGCTGCTCGACCCGGTGAAGGTCGAAGCCTACGGCCAGATGATGCCGCTCAACCAGGTCGCCACCGTCGCGGTGCCGGAAGCGCGCATGCTGACGGTCCAGGTTTGGGACCGCTCCATGGTCAATTCCGTGGTCGCGGCGATTCGCGACTGCGGGCTGGGCTTGAACCCGCAGCCGGATGGGCAGATGGTGCGCGTGCCGCTGCCGATGCTGACCGAGGAGCGTCGCAACGAGCTGGCCAGGACGGCTGGCAAATATGCCGAGAATGCACGCGTCGCGGTGCGTGGCGTGCGGCGCGACGGCATGGAACAGATCAAGGCCCTGCAGAAGAAGCATGAGATCAGCGAGGATGACGAGCGCAGCTGGTCGGACGAGGTGCAGAAGCTCACGGACGCCTATATCAAGCGGCTCGATGAGAGCCTGGCTGAGAAAGAAAAGGACATCCGCCAGGTCTGATGGCTGATCTTTCGTCTCGTCCGATCCCTTTACACGTGGCCATCATCATGGATGGCAACGGGCGATGGGCTGCCGCGCGCGGCCTGCCGCGTGCCGCCGGCCATCGCGAGGGTGCCAAGGCGGTTCGGCGCACGATCGAGGCCGCCATTGCCAAAGGCGTGCGCTATCTCACGCTGTTCGCCTTCTCGTCGGAGAACTGGCGGCGGCCGGCGGAGGAGGTGAGCGACCTCACCTTCCTCATGAAGCACTATCTGCGCAGCGAGCTGGCCGAACTGCACGAGCAGGGCGTGCGCCTGAAGGTGATCGGCGAGCGCGAGCGTTTCGGTCCGAACTTGAGCGCGGAACTCGCCCAAGCGGAGGCGAAAACCGCGGCTAACACGAGGCTGACGCTGGTGATGGCGCTCTCCTATGGCGGCCGGGCGGACATCGTCACGGCGGCACGGCGGGTCATTGAGGCCGGGCTGGCGCCGGAGGCCCTCAGCGAACAGATGTTCGCGCGCTATCTCTCGACGGATGGGATTCCCGACCCCGACCTGCTGATTCGCACCAGCGGCGAAGTCCGCATTTCCAATTTCCTGCTCTGGCAGCTGGCCTACGCCGAGATGGTCTTCACCGATGTGTTGTGGCCGGATTTCGACGCAGACGCTTTTGCCGAAGCGCTCGAGGCCTATACGACCAGGGAGCGGCGCTTTGGTGCGCGCCCTGTTTGACATGTCGGCCTCAACCGTGAACGGCCGCTGGTCGGATTTCGGCATCCGGCTGCTTTCGGCCGCGATCCTGGGCCCGGTGGTGCTGCTCTGCGTTTGGTCCGGCGGCATTGCCTGGGCGCTTTTGGTCGAGCTGGGACTGCTGGGGCTCGGCGCGGAATGGGCGCGGCTGGCGAAGGGCGATCGCGGCCTGATGATGCTGTTGCCGCTGGCGCTGGCGTTCAGCGGCGCGGTTGCGATCAAGGTGGGCTATCCCACCGCCCTGGCGGTGATGGTGCCGCTCACCCTCCTGATTGCCCTGCGCTATGGCTGGTTCGCCGCGATCGGGCTGCCTTATGCCGGCCTTGGGCTGCTCGCGTTGCTGTGGCTGCGCCTGCAGCCGCATCGCGGCCTGCACGACACGTTGTTCCTGCTCACCGTTATTTGGGGCACCGATATCGGCGCCTATCTGGTGGGCCGCGTGATCGGCGGCGCCAAGCTGGCGCCGCGAATCTCGCCGGGCAAGACCAGAAGCGGGTCGCTCGGGGGCTTGATCATTGGCGGATTATGCGGCGCCGTGGTGGCGGGCGGCCTGCACGGGCCGGACGCTTTTGCGCTGCTCGCGGGCGGCCTGCTCAGCATCTTTGCCCAAGCCGGCGATTTGCTCGAAAGCGCGATCAAGCGCAAATTGGGCGTGAAGGATTCCGGACGGACGATCCCCGGCCATGGTGGATTGTTCGACCGGCTCGACAGTTTCTTGACGGCCGCTCCCGTGGCGGTGGTTTTGGCACTCAGCGTACATGGAGGCTTGCCGTTATGGGGCTAAAAACTTTGTCGGTGCTTGGTTCCACGGGGAGCGTCGGCACGCAAACCCTTGATATTATAGCAGAAAACCAAGGCGATTATCACGTTCGCGCGTTGATCGGCGGGCGCAATGTAGCGCTGCTGGCGGCCCAGGCGAAGCAATTCCGCCCCGAGCTGACGGTCATCGCCGAATCGGACCAGCTGGGCGCGCTGCGGGACGCGCTGGCCGGCACCGGGCTTGAGTGCGCCGCCGGGCGGAAAGCCGTGCTGGAGGCCTCGGCGATGCCGGTGGAGTGGACCATGTCCGCCATCACCGGCCTGGCCGGGCTGGAGCCGACCCTGGCCGCGATTAATCATGGCGGCACGATCGCCTTTGCCTGCAAGGAAGCTTTGGTCTCCGCCGGCGATGTGTTCCTCCGTGCCGTGGCGCAGGCCAAGGCCACGCTGCTCCCGGTGGATTCCGAGCATAACGCCATCATGCAGGCGATGGCGGACGGCAACGCGAAAGCCGTGGACAAGATCATCCTCACCGCGTCGGGTGGGCCGTTCCGTACCCATAAGCTCGAGGAGATGCGCGCCATCACGCCGGAGGCGGCGTTGCGCCATCCGGTCTGGTCGATGGGCGCGAAGATTTCCATCGACAGCGCGACGATGATGAACAAAGGCCTCGAAGTGATTGAGGCTGCAAGATTATTCTCGCTGCCATCGGAGCAGATCGAGGTGCTGGTCCATCCGCAATCGGTGATTCACGGCATGGTCTGCTATGCTGATGGCAGTGTGCTGGCGCAGCTCGGCTCGCCGGATATGCGGATTCCCATCGCCCATACGCTGGCCTGGCCGCAGCGCCTGTCCACGGGGGCGCCGCGCCTCGATCTGGCGGCGGTGGCAAGGCTGGACTTTTTCCCGCCGGATGAGGCGCGCTTCCCGGCGCTGCGCCTGGCGCGTGAAGCGCTAGTGGCCGGCGCCGGCGCGCCGACCGTGCTGAACGCCGCCAACGAGGTTGCCGTCGCCGCGTTCCTGGCGCGGCAAATCGGCTTCCTGGACATTGCCGGCATCGTCGAGGCGGTGTTGCAGCAGTTCGGCGCCCCCGCGGTGCCGGATCTTGCCGCCGTGCTGGCGCTCGACCTCGCGGCGCGGAATGCCGCCCAACAGTTGGCCACAGTAAAGGCAGCCTGAGCATGACCGACCTGATCCGCGACATTTTTTCCTACATCGTGGATCTGGGCATCCTCGTGTTCTTTCACGAGCTTGGGCATTACCTTGCGGCGCGTAGCCAGGGCGTGGTGGTGGAGGCCTTCTCCATTGGTTTCGGCCCGGCGCTTATGTCCTGGAAGGCGAAATCCGGCACGGTTTGGAAGATTTCCGCGCTGCCGCTCGGTGGCTACGTGAAGATGCAGGGCTGGGGGGAGGCGAACAATGACGCGCCGGCGCCGCCCGGCTCGTTTTCCGCCTGCTCGGTCGGCTCCAAGGCGCTCATCGTCGCCGCCGGGCCGTTGGCCAATCTGGTCCTGGCCTTCGTGCTGTTCGTCGGCCTGTTCATGAGCGTGGGGCAGGTGGTGGTACAGCCGGTTTTGAGCACGATCCTGCCGCATTCGCCGGCGGCGGTGGCGGGCCTGCAACCGGGGGACCGCGTGCTCGCCGTCGATGGCCGGAAAATAGATAACTTCACGCAGCTGCAGGCCATTGTCATGGTGCATCCCGATGCGACGGTGACCATGACCCTGAACCGCCACGGCCAGACGGTGACGCAGCCGGTGGCGCTGGGCGCCGTGACCGCGGACGGGACGAAGATGGGCCAGCTCGGCGTGATCGGGGCCGATTCGCGACTCCAGCGCTATTCCCCGCCGGGCGCCGTGGTCGCGGCGGCAAAGGAGACCTACCGCGAGACCACGATGATGCTGGCCGGCCTGTACCGGCTGATCGTGCATCACCAGGGGCTGAACCAGCTCGCGGGTCCGCTCGGCATCGCGCAGATCAGCGGCAAGGTCGCTGCCATGGGAATCATCAGCGATGTTAATTTGATCGCGCTGCTGTCGATCAATCTCGGCCTGATCAATCTCGTGCCGATCCCGGTGCTCGATGGCGGACATCTGCTGTTCTATGCGGCGGAGGCAATCTATCGCCGGCCGATTCCCCCCCGTGCCCAGGACATCGGGCTGCGATTCGGCATTGCCATCATCCTGTCCCTGTTCTTCGTGACCACGCTGAATGACCTCACGCGTCTCGGCGCCGTGCACTGGGTGGTCCATCTGTTCGGTTAAGGCCCTCGATTTTCAAGAAAAGTACGACCATTGGTGGACAGGGCTCTTAAAATTTCCGTCGTCGCAAGGCAAAAGGACCGTGTAGAACGGGCGATCCCGGCGCGGCAGGGCGCGACCTTGCCGTAAGGGCCGGCGCGTGCCAAACGCCGCGAAGAGAAAACGCTCCGGCGTGCCGGAGGCTGGATGGTTTGGGAGATTTTTAATTTGCTGAAGCCGCGCTCGGCCTTATTGGCCTCTGTTTGCCTGTTGCCGGCCCTGCTGGTCCCAAGCCCTCAAGATCTCGCCAGCGCGCAGACCGTCCCGCAGCACCGGGGCCATGCCGGCCACGGCACGGTCCCGTCCGGCGGCACGATCGCGGCGATCAACGTCTCCGGCAATCACCGCATCGAGTCTGACACGATCACCTCTTACATGGTGGTGCAGCCGGGCCAGCCGTTCGACCCGCAGGCGATCAATCAGTCGCTGAAGACGCTGTACGCGACCGGCCTGTTCAGCAGCGTGTCGATCAACCGTGAGGGCAACGATCTCGACGTGCATGTGGTGGAAAACGCCACCGTCAACCAGGTGTTTTTTTCCGGCAACAAGGTCCTTACCGATAAGGAAGCTCAGGCCGCGATCAACCTGAAGCCGCGCTCGGTGTTCACCCCGGCCGCCGCCGAGGCCGGGCGCCGCGCGCTTCTCGATGCCTATGCCACGAAGGGCTATTACAGCGCGACCGTCACGCCCAACATCATCCGCCTGCCGGACAACCGCGTGAACGTGGTGTTCCAGTGCACCGAGGGGCCGCAGGCTCTGATCGGACGCATCACGTTTATCGGCAACCACCATTTCAGCCAAAGCCGGCTGCGCGACGTGGTCTCGTCCCGCCAGTCCGCCTGGTACCGGTTTTTCTCAAGCGCCGACCAGTATAATTCCCAGCGGGTCGAATATGACGAATATCTGCTGCACCAATTTTACCTGCACAACGGCTACGCCGACTTCAACGTCATCAGCGCCAATGCCGAGCTGAGTCCGGACCGTAAATCCTTCTATCTGACCTTCGATATTTCTGAGGGGCCGCGTTACCGCGTCGGCAGCCTGAAGATCGTTTCGCACATCCAGAACCTGTCGGTGAAAAAGCTCAGCGGTCTGGTGCCGCTGGCGAAGGGCGACTGGTTTGACGGCGACGCGCTGCAGGAGGGGGTGAGCGCGCTGACCACCCGGGCGCTCAATCTTGGCTACAGCTTCGCGCAGGTGAATCCGGTGGTACAGACCCATCCGGCCACCAAGACGATCGACATCACCCTGAATGTGGTGGATGGGCCGCATATCTACATCCAGCGGGTCGACATCACCGGCAACACCCGGACCGAGGACCAAGTGATCCGGCGTGAGCTGACCCTGGCCCCAGGCGATGCGTACAACCAGGCCAAGGCCGATCAATCGACCAAAAACCTCAAGAATCTCGGCTATTTCAAGAGCGAGAAAATCACCACCTCACCGGGCTCCACCCCGCAGCAGGTGATCATGAATACCGCGGTCACCGAACAGGCGACCGGCCAGTTCTCGCTGGGCGGCGGTTATTCGACGGATCTCGGCGCGCTGCTCAATGCCGGCCTCAGCCAGAACAACTTCCTCGGCACAGGTGTCGACGCCTCAATCAACACGCTTCTCGCGCAGCGTGGCACGCAGATCAATCTGGGCGTCACCGACCCGTATTTCATGGGCCGCAACCTGATCGCCGGCTTCGACCTGTTCCGTTCGGTGACCGATTCCTACACGGCGGCGGAAGAGGCCTATAGCTATGCGGAAAGCAATATCGGCGCGGATGTCCGGTTAGGCTACCGGTTCAACGACCATGTCCGGCAGTCCTTCACCTATACGATCAGCCAGCGCGATATCTATAGCGTGCCCACGGGGTCTTCGATCTACATCTTGGATACGGAAGGCCCCAACACGCTCAGCCAGATCAGCCAGACGCTGACGTTTGATTATCTCAACGACGAGATCGCGCCGAGCAGCGGCCTGATTCTCAATCTGACGACCGATTTTGCTGGCGTCGGCGGCTTCGCCCACTACGCCCGCTTCAGCCCGGATGTTTCCTATTACATCCCGCTCGAACATATCTTCGGCAACAAGGCCTGGGTGTTGCGTTTGCATGCCACCGGCGGTTACCTATTGCCGGTCATGGGTTACCAGGATCAGCTTGAAGACCGTTTCTTCCTCGGGGGCGACGATCTGCGCGGTTTTGCCGACGGCGGCGTCGGCCCGACCGACAAGGCGACACGCGACGAAATCGGTGGCAGATATATGTGGACGCAGTCCACCGAACTGCATTTCCCGCTGCCGGTGTCACCGGATCTTGGCGTCTCGGGCTTCGCCTTCGTCGATGTCGGCTCCCTCTGGGGGGCGAGGACCATTCCTGGCTTCCCGATCAATGACAGTGCCGCCCCGCGTGTCGGCGCCGGTATTGGTATCTCCTGGAATACGCCTTTCGGTCTGATCAACCTGTCGCTTGCCCAGCCAATCGTGAAGCAGACGGGTGACCAGATCCAGCAATTCCGCGTTTCTTTTGGTTCGAGGTTCTAAGTGTCAATCATCACCCGTTCACGCCCGGTCCTCATTGCCGCAATCGCGGCGCTCGCCGCGCCGGCGGCTTTCGCGCAAACCTCCTCGCCGGGCTATTTCATGCCGCCGGCGGCACATCCGGCGCCCATGCCGCACCCCGCGCCGGCGCCAGCACCGGCACGGCAGCCGGTGCAGCCGCAGATGCCGCCGATTCCGCAGCTCCCAACCCTGCCGAAGGAGGCCGCCCCGCCGGTCGCCGTGGTCGGCGTGCTGAGCGTGCCGGAAGTGATGCAAAAATCCACCGCCGCGCAAGGCGTGCAGCGGGTGATCCAGGAGCGCCAGGCCGCGCTCGCCCGTGATGCGCAGGTCGCGCGCGACAAGATCCAGGCCGAGCAGGCGCATATCATGGCGGAGCGCGGCCATCTGACGGATGCCGAGGTCGCCGCCCGTGAGCAGGCGCTGCGCAACCAGATTGCCGCGACCCAGACGAAGTTCGAGGAACGCAATCAGGCGATCCAGAATTCCGGCCAGGCGGCGCTCAACCAGATCGAAGCCGAGCTGATCGCGATCATCCGGCAGGAAGCCGAGGCGCATGGCATGAACCTGGTGCTGCACCGCGAGCAGGTGGCGTTGAACGTCAATGCGTTTGACATCACCAACGAGGTGGTGGACCAGCTCAACAAGCTGCTCCCCTCTGTGAAGGTGCCGCCGAGCGTGGTGACGCCGGGTATGGCGGTGAATACGCCGATGGCTCAAGGCGCGGACCAATAGGACCGGTTGATGGTGGATGTCGTGAAACCCGGTGATGCTCAGTTCTTCGAGCGCACCGGTCCGCATTCCCTGGCCACGCTCGCCGCGCTCATCGGCGCGGCGGTGGACCAGCCCGACCGGCTGATCAGCGGCGTCGCGCCGCTGCAGACCGCCGGGCCGGATGACGTGAGTTTTCTGGACAATCGGCGTTACGCAGACCTGCTCCCCGGCACCAACGCCGGGGCGGTCATTTTACACCCCGACTTTGCCGCCGCCGTGCCGGCCGGTACGGTGGCCCTGGCCACGCCCGAGCCTTACATGGGCTGGGCGAAGGTCGCGGCGCTGTTTCACCCGGCGCCCGCGGTCAAGGCGGGGATCCACCCGAGCGCGGTGGTTGACCCGACCGCCAAAGTCGATGCCAGCGTGGAGATTGGCGCCCAGGCCGTGATCGGCGCGCGGGTGACGATCGGGGCGGGAACCGTGATCGGCCCGCTGACCATGATCGGGGACGGGGTGAGCATCGGGCAGAATTGCCGGATCGGCGCGCAGGTAACAGTGTCGCACGCCATCATCGGCAACCGGGTGGTGCTGTTTCCGGGGGCGCGCATCGGCCAGGATGGGTTCGGCTTCGCCATGGGCAAGGAAGGGTTTCTGCCCGTGCCGCAGCTGGGCCGCGTGCTGATCGGCGACGGCGCAGAGATCGGCGCCAATGCCACGATCGACCGTGGCTCGGCGCAGGATACGGTGATCGGTCCGGGTGTACACATCGATAACCTGGTGCAGATCGGGCATAATGTGACGATCGGCGCCTACAGCGTCATTGTCGCTCAGGCCGGCGTGTCCGGCTCGACGACGATCGGACCGCAGGTGATGGTCGCGGCGCAGGCCGGGCTTACCGGACACTTGAACATCGGTCGTGGCGCGCGCATTGGCGCCCAGTCCGGCGTGATGAGCGATGTCGGCCCCGGCGAGGAAGTCCTCGGCGCGCCGGCGCAGAATGCCAAGGCATTTTTCCGCGAGGTCGTGACCCTCCGTAAACTCGCCCAATCCGGGCGGAAATCGAACAAGGCAGGTGGTTGAAACCCATGGACGACGCAATGCAAACTGAGCTTCCCCCGGTGGATATCGCCGTGATTGACGTGAAGCGGTTGCAGCAGATGATTCCGCATCGCTATCCGTTTTTGCTGGTCGACCGCATGGTCGAGGTGCGGCATGGGCATTCCGCGGTCGGCATCAAGAATGTCACGGTCAATGAGCCATTCTTTCAGGGGCACTTCCCCGGCCATCCGGTGATGCCGGGCGTGCTGATCGTCGAGAGCATGGCGCAGACCGCTGCGGCGCTGGTCATTTCCACGCTGGGGCCCGAGATCGGCGCCCCCATCGTCTATTTCATGTCGATCGAGAACGCGAAGTTCCGCAAGCCGGTGGTGCCCGGCGACCAGCTGCGCCTGACCATGACGAAGGACCGGCGCCGCGGCAATGTGTGGCGCTTCCATGGTGTGGCGCATGTGGATGGGGGCGTGGTTGCGGAGGCGACCCTCACTGCCATGATCATGGATGAAGTGAAGCCTGCTTAGGGCGATAGAGGCTCAATCGCATCGCATCGCGGTTCGAGTGAGCCTTTTGCAAGCGTGTGTCCGGCCGCGGACACACGCTGTAACAATGATTGACTAGCCGCCTTGCTACTGGACCCTTAGAGCACTGGCGGCCTCATGAATCGGAAGAGCTGATGTTGAAGTCCCTGCAGGATATGATCCATCCCACCGCCATCGTCGCCGCGGGCGCCAGCATCGGCACCAATGTCAAGATCGGCCCGTTTTGCACGGTTGGCCCCGAGGTGGTGCTGGAGGACGGGGTCGAGCTGGTCTCGCATGTGGCGGTGGAGGGCAAGACCCGTATTGGCGCCGGCGCCAAGCTGTTCCCGTTCTGCACCGTGGGGCTCGAGCCTCAGGACCTGAAGTATAAAGGTGAAGCGACCGAGACCGTGATCGGTCCGCGCACGCAGATCCGCGAACATTGCTCCATCCATCGCGGCACCGTCACCGGCACCGGCATCACCCGCATCGGCGCCGACTGCCTGCTGATGGCGGTGGTCCATGTCGCGCATGACTGCGACATCGGGGATGGGGTGATTATTTCCAACAACGTGGTCATGGGCGGGCATGTCGAGATCGGCTCGCGCGCGGTGATCGGGGGCTCGGCGGCGCTTCTGCAATTTGTCCGCGTCGGCACGGGCGCCATGATCGGCGGCCTGACCGGCGTGCCGAGTGACATCACGCCTTATTGCTTCGCTTTCGGGCCGCGCGCGGAGTTGGTGGGGCTGAACATGATCGGTCTGCGCCGGCGCGGCCTTGAGAAGGGGCAGCTGCACCATATCCGCGCCGCTTACCGCTTCATCTTCAGCGGCCCCGGCGTGTTCGCCGAACGTGTGCAGGCCGCCCGCGCCGAATATGGCGAAAACCCCTACGTGGCCGAGATGCTCGAGTTCATGGCCGCGCCGAGCCGCCACGGCCTGCTGACCAACGTCGCCCGCGCCGCCGGCGAGAACGAGGACTAGCCTTCCATGAGCGCTGTGCCTTTGGGCATCATCGCCGGAGGTGGCAGGTTGCCGGGCGATGTGGCCGCGGCTGCGCAGGCGGCGGGACGCGAGGTCTTCATCGTCGCGTTGCAAGGCTTTGCCGACCCCGACGTGGTCGCGCCCTATCCACACCAAACCTTCCGCATGGACGAAGTGGGCGCGATACGCCAGGCGCTGCAGGCGCACCGCTGCACGGAGCTGGTGATTATCGGCCCGGTGAAGCGGCCTTCCATTTTCTCGCTGCGGCCGGATGCGGAGGGCATCAAAATGCTGGCGCGGATCGGCCGCGCCGCTTTCGCCGGCGATGACGGGTTGCTGGGCGCGGTGCTGCGCGTGCTCGGCGAGGACGGCTTCCACGTGATCGGCGCCCATGAAATTCTCGGCGGTGCGCTGGGCAAAGCGGGGCTGCTGACCACGGTGGCGCCCGACGACACGGCGCTGGCCGATATCCGCCGCGGCATCGAGGTGCTGAAGATCGTCGGCGCGGCGGATATCGGCCAGGCCTGCGTGGTGCAGCAGGGGATCGTGCTGGCGGTGGAGGCGGTGGAGGGGACCGATGCGATGCTCGCCCGTGTGGCCGAGCTCGCCCGGCCGGGGCCGGCCGGGGTGCTGGTCAAGCTCGCCAAGCCCGGCCAGGAGCGGCGCGCCGATTTGCCGACGATCGGCGTGGAAACCGTCCGCCATGTGCGAAATGCCGGTCTTCGCGGTGTGGCATTCGAAGCCGGAAGCACTATCTTAGCCAACGGATCGTTAATGATCGAGGCGGCCAATGCCGAGGGGATCTTCCTGCTCGGCGTTGAACCATAGTTGAAAGGCAAAACAGATGAGTGAGTTTAGCTTCCTGCATACGATGTTGCGCGTTCGCAACCTTGAAGAGAGCGTTACGTTCTATACAACTTTGCTTGGCATGAAAGAGCTTCGGCGCATCGACGTGCCGGAAGGTAAATACACGCTGGCGTTCGTTGGTTACGGCAACGAATCAAACAGCGCCGTCCTCGAACTCACTTATAACTGGGGCGTGGACAACTACGAGATCGGCACCGCCTTCGGCCATCTGGCGCTCGGCGTGCCCGACATCTACGCAACCTGCGAGCAACTGCGTAAAGCCGGTGTGAAAATCTCCCGCGAGCCGGGTCCGGTGAAGTTTGGCACCACCGTGATTGCCTTCATTGACGATCCGAATGGTTACAAGATCGAACTGATCGAGCGTAAACCGAACTAAAATGGGGTGGCCGTATCGAGCGCTGAGCGCGGCTTTCGGAATCGCGGATGCGGTGGTTCCCAAGGCGTTGCTGCCAAGCACAAACCCGGACGCGCTCATCAAAGCCGCCGGCACCAATCCCGCGCCGGGCGCGCGGGAAGGGCTGCGGCAGCTGATCACGGCCATCGACGCTGAGTCCAAACTGACCTTCTTTGGCAAGGTCTCGCTCCGCTGGGACATGATCCGCCTGCTGCGCAACGCGCAGAAGGTCGAGGATGCCCAGCGGAATGCGGCCATCGCCGCGGCGCCGGTGCAGGCGCCGATTTTCATTCTCGGCCTGCCGCGCAGCGGCACCACGTTTTTGCATTCGTTGCTGGCCGAGGACCATGACAACCAGGTGCCGCGCAACTGGCAGACGATTTATCCCGGGGCGCGGCCGGCTGATTTCGATCCGCACACCGACCAGCGCGCGCGCGCCGTGGACAAGCAACTGAAAACCTTTGCCGGTCTGGCGCCGGGTTTTGCCGCCATGCACCCGATTACCGCCGACAGTCCGCAGGAATGCAGCGAAATCACCGCGCACGTGTTCCAAAGCCTGCGTTTCGACACCACGTTCCGCGCACCCTCTTATTTGCAATGGCTTGAGGCGTACGGCCATCACGAGGCCTTTGAGTTCCACAAGCGGTTCTTGCAATATCTGCAGGCGGGCACGCCTCGGCGCTGGGTGCTGAAATGTCCGGACCATACGTTTTCTTTGGAGGCGATCATGGCGGTCTATCCGGATGCGCGCTTCGTGGTGGTGCATCGTGACCCGATCGCCGTTCTGGGTTCGGTCGCGCATCTGACCGAGGTGCTGCGCAAGCCGTTCCTGAGCAATATCGATCCGGCTGAAGTGGGCGCCCAGGTTGGCACGCGCTGGATCGAGGGCGCGAATCTGTTGCTGGAGTTCGACCGCCGGCCCGATGTCGCGCCCGAGCGGAAAATCCATGTGCATTACGAGGAACTGACCCGTTCGCCGCTGGCGGTGATCGAGCGTATTTACAGCCAATTCGGTCTGCCGCTCCGCGCGCAGGCCGTGGCGGCGATCTCGGAGAAGATCCTGGCCAGGCCGCGTGGCGGTTACGGGAAGCACGCGCCTTATTCGCTGGAGACCTTCAAGCTCAGTCCGCAGATGCTGCAGAGGCAGTTCGCGCCTTACGTGAGTCAGTACTGCCGCTAGAGCCGGATGATTTTAGATCGAATCGCGTAGCGATCCGCTCTAAAATCTGAATCCGCCTCTAGATAAATAAGCTAGAGCGCGATGGCGCCGGCATGAGCCGTCCTAGTTGAGGCTTCAGCGAAAACTCCTTGACCGTTTTGCAAAGCACGACTTAATCTTTTGCGCGATCGAACGGCAGGCGCTTTGCGCAGTTCGGCGATGAGGGGTGGTCTGCGGGTGTGGACTCTGCAGGCGCCTCCAACAGTTCAATCATAAGTGACTTTCTACACAAAAACATAATTGGCTTGCTGCATAAGAATTCTGTGTGTCGGATCGTGTGTCGGGCGGGGCCCACACGACAGGGATTTCCACAGGCGCGGCTGGGCGGCGTTTTTTACAAAAACGCAAGGAATACCGGCATGAAACGCCTCATATTTGTATTGATCGTGGCCGCTTCCGGCGCGGTCGTGGGGTGCGCCGAGTCCGATTCGGACTTGGTCGCAAAAATCAATGCTGCGTACCATACGCGCTTTTATGTCGCCGCGCCAAACGACACGACCGTGGTGCCGGGTGCGCGCTAGATTTGGAGCCCGTGCTGTTTCCAACGTCACGGCTCCAAAGGAGCAGAGGTTTCTGCGCCGCTTCTAACAGCCTGGGAGTAGCACCGTAAGAGATCCACCATTGAGTGGGCATGATGAGCCCGTGCTGGCGCGGCCTGTAGCGCCGGTACCAGCGGCAGAACCACTGGTATTTCCCGAGGTGACGCCACCCTTGCCACTCAGGGTGGCGGAAATGTTGCCGCCCAGGGTGCCCAAGATATTGTAAAATCCTCCGAAGGGGCTCGTTTTGGCACTGAAGAAGCCGCCTAAGGCGCCCGATCCGGCGTTGGATGAGCCCTGTACAGAGCCTGATCCCGTACTGGAAAATCCCCCGACGGTGGTCGATCCGGTACTCGAAAAAGTCGCCGTCCCATTGGCAGTTCCACTCGTGCTCGCGACGCCACTGCCAGTGGCCGTTCCGCTGTTGCTGTTTTGGGCAGATGCCACGCCAGCAAAAAGAACCAAGAGACTTAATGCAACCGCGGGAGTGATCCCATACGACATTGTTGTTCTCCCTTTATCTTGTCATGCTGGACAGGTGGAGCGCCTGATCGGCAGCGGAAGATGTCGAGGGTGACCAAAAGATTTGAAAATAGTTACGTTTGGAGGTCGTACTTCCACGCGGTAAGCTGCAGCCTGCGCGTCGCCTGGGCTGCGCGCCGCAGTGCGATTTTCAATTTCCGATCTGAGGGACGCTGGCACGCAAAAGAGGGGCCGAGGAGCCGACGCTGATTCGATACAATCATGCCCAACGCGCCAGTGCGCGGCAAAAATCATCAACAAATTTTATTGAAATAAAGCGGAGAAGTTTGTTGCGCCGCTCTGATCTGACTGAAAGCGGAAAGGAAGGAACGCTGCTTAAGTGCTGGTAAAACCTGGCTCCCGAAGTTGGACTCGAACCAACGACCGAGCGATTAACAGTCGCTTGCTCTACCAGCTGAGCTATTCGGGATCGGTGAGCGGCGTATACTCAATCCCGAGAGATGATGCAAGCGGGGCAGGTTGATTTTCTGTGCCGTCTTTCGTACTAGGGTGGCAGTGCGCGGGCGTGGTGGAACTGGTAGACGCGCCGGACTCAAAATCCGGTTCTGGTGACAGAGTGTCGGTTCGATTCCGACCGCCCGCACCACTTTTTTTACCTCCCAGTTTTAG
>DATJHR010000095.1:0-6401 GCA_035493735.1 Acidocella sp. | reverse complement strand
GTGCCCATGCCCTTCGCCGATTGAGCCTGATTGAGAGAGAAAGCAGCCGCTTTTTGAAAAAAGCGGCGCAAAAACTTCTTTGAAGCTGGGCCATGGGCTGGGTCAGCGACAACGCCCATGGCCCAGCATAACAAAGTTTTTTTGCTTCTTTTTGTTCACAAAAAGAAGCCTTCCCTTTCGCCTGCGCCGGCGCGCTTCTCAGGCCGCCAGTTTGGCGGTGATCGTGGCCACGTGCCGGCCGAGGAAACGCGCGCCGTCCAATTCGTTGGCGCTGACACGGCGCGAGCCGTCCCCCGCCGCCATGGTCGTTGCGCCATAGGGTGTGCCGCCGGTCACCTCATCGAGTTTCAATTGCCCCTGGAAAGAATAGGGTAGGCCGACAATAATCATGCCCTGATGGAGCAGATTGGTGTGGATACTGAACAGCGTCGTTTCCTGCCCGCCATGCTGGCTGGCGGTAGAGGTGAACGCCGCGCCGACCTTGCCGATCAGCTTGCCTTGCACCCAAAGGCCGCCGGTCTGATCCCAGAAGTTGGCCATTTGTGAGGACATGCGCCCATATCTGGTGGGCGTGCCGACGATGATGGCGTCGTAATCGACAAGGTCAGCCGGCTTGGCGATGGGCGCGGGCTGATTGAGCTTGTAGTGGCTGGCGCGCGCCACCTCCTCCGGGACGAGGTCCGGCACGCGCTTGATGTCCACCTGGGCGCCATCGAAGCGGGCGCCTTCGGCCACCGCGTTCGCCATGGTTTCGACGTGGCCATAGCTCGAATAATAGAGGACGAGGATCTTCGCCATTGTGAACTCCTCCTTGGTTGTGAAGACGTGTCGCCGTCGGACGCCGCAGAGGGGCGCCGAGCCCAGGACAATCGGTCGGCCGGGACAGAAAGGAAAGAAAAATAAAAAGATGAGCAGAGGCCCAAAGGAGCAAAAAGCCCCGGCAGGATTGCCGCCGCCGCAGGCGCGCGACCTGCGTTAGTTGGCGTCTTCTCCGTGCGCCCGTCAGGGGTTGAGGCGCGTTTTACCTAAAAGCAACGCACAGATGATCAACTTGCATATGTTAATATCCTGTGGGTGCATGTGGAGCGCGCCCGGCGTATGGTCAGCAACCGTTTGAATAAAAACAATAAATCACGGCCTTGTCGGATCGATTCTGCAAATGTTCCTGTGTCGCAGCGCGTTCGGCCATAGGTTCCTAGCCTTGACTGGTAGAAGCCGCCGATTAATCAATCCCCCGATCAACTCGTGGGGTAGACTGGATATGCGCCCGACAGCGCTAACAAGACGTGGGCTTCTGGGCGCCTCGGTGTCTCTTTTGGTCTTGGTCGCAGTGCGTGGCGATGCCGCGATGTCGGCATGTATATGACCCTATCCCTCAACGATGCGCCGCCCAACATGGGGTCGCAGAGCCCGCTGACTCCGGCGCAGCGTTATTGCGCGAGGGCGCAGCCATCAAGATGCCGTATCTGAGAAAACCCGGCCCGCTGGTGTCGGCGTGAGGAGTATAATGATGCAAAATTCGAAGTTCCGCACAGCGTTCGCTGCTGGTGCTTTCATGGCGGCTTCCGCAGTCCTGGGCAGCGCCGCACAGGCGGCGCCCGCCGCAACTGCCCCGCTGTCCCCGGCGCAGCAACAGGCGCAAACCATCGCCGAGGGCCAGTATCTGGCGATCGCCGGCGACTGCGCGGCCTGCCATACCGGTCCCGGCGGTGCGCCTTATGCCGGTGGCGTCGTGCTCCACACGCCGTTCGGCAGTCTGGTCGGGTCCAACCTGACCCCCGACAAGGCGACGGGTATCGGTTCCTGGACCGACAACCAGTTCGTGAATGCGGTGAAATACGGCATCGGTCATGACGGCGAGCGCCTGTTCCCCGGCATGCCCTACGTTTATTTCAACAACGTTTCGCGTGCGGATATTCTTAAGATTCGCGCCTATCTGGCGACGCTGCCGCCGGTCCACAACGAGATCAAATCCGATCAGCTGCACTTTCCCTTCAACATCCGCGCTGGCTTGATCGGCTGGGACCTGATGTACTTTGCGAACAAGGGTGACTACCAACCGGTTCCGACGCAGTCGGCCGCCTGGAACCGTGGTGCCTATCTTGTGCAAGGGCTTGAGCATTGCGCGCTGTGCCACACCGATAAGAACATGGCGGGTGCCGACCGCACCGGGCAGGAACTGCAAGGATATGCCGTTGATGGCTGGAACGCGCCGTCATTGGCCGATGATGCCTCTGGCATCGGCACCTGGTCGGTGCAGGATATCGCGACCTATCTGAAGACCGGCCATAATGCCTATGCGGACGCCACCGGCCCGATGGGTGAAGCCATCGCGCTTTCGACCTCGCATCTGAGCGATGCGGATCTGACGGACATTGGCCTTTATCTGAAATCCGTTCATGGCTCCGGGGCACCGCGTCCGGCGCCGCTCCCGGCAAGTTTGCCGGTGATGCAGGAAGGCGCGAAGATCTATGCCACGACATGCGCCGCCTGCCACACCGCGGCGGGCGTCGGTCTGCCGGGGATGTTCCCGGCTCTGAAGGCCAGCCCGATCGTGCAGGCGGATGACCCGCTGACGGTCATTCGCGTGGTCCTGCACGGCGCGCGGAGCGTCGCAACGCCGGCGGTGCCGAGCCCGATGGCCATGCCCGCCTTTGGCGGCGCGCTCGAAGACGGCCAGGTCGCTGCGGTCCTCACCTACATCCGCAATAGCTGGGGCAACGCAGCACCGGCGGTGACGGCGGCCGAGGTGGCGAAACAGCGGGCCTCCGGGACGGCGGACTAAAGGGAGAAAGGTAAGTGCTACTTTTTGTGAACAAAAAGTAGCAAAAAAACTTTATTCATTTGGGCCCGTGCCGTTTCAACGCCGCGGGCCCAAACTCATAGAAGTTTTTGCGCCGCTTTTTTCAAAAAGCGGCCGCTTCTCTCGCTCTTACGTGACGGTGACAATGATTTTCCCGAACTGCTGGTTCGATTCCAGGTAGCGATGCGCTTCGGCGATCTGTTCGAGCGGGAATGTCTTGGCAATCACGGGCTTCAGCGCGCCTGAGGAAAGATTGTCGGTGACGAATTTTTTGGCCTTTTCCAGCGTATCTGGCCGGGTTGTGACGGAGAAGAGCGTATAGCCGCGCAGGGTCAGATTCTTGGCAAGTGCCGAAAACAGCGGGAAGGGAGTTGGTTCCGGAGACAGGGCGCCGTAGACAAAAATCGTGCCCTCGTCCGCCGACGCCGCGGCGAGATCGTTCAGGGTCGGGCCCGCGACAGGGTCGAAGGTGATTTTCGCGCCGCGCCCGGAGGTGATGGCCATGACTTCGCGGGCAAGGTCCTGCTCGGAGGTGACGATCACATGTTTCGCGCCAGCCTTCAGAAGGTCCGCACGTTTGGCCTGGGTCCGGGTCGTGGCGATGGAGATGCCGCCGAGGAGATTGACGATCTGGATGGCCGCCAGGCCGACGCTGCTCGACGCGGCGGGAATGATCACGGCATCTCCGGCCTTTATGGTTGCCTGAGCGACCAGGGCGCCATAGGCAGTGAGATACTGCATCCAGATGGCGGCGGCTTCCGACCAGGACAGGTTGCCGGGATGTTTGGCGACGGCGTGCGCCGGAACGATCGCGGTATCCCCATACACGCCATACTGGTTCATCGAGAAGGCCGGGATGGTGCTGACGGCATCGCCGACCGACAGCCCCTGGACACCAGCCCCGATGGCTTCGATTTCGCCGGCGGCTTCATAGCCGATGCGGGCGGGGAAAGATGGATCTTCCAAATAGGCGCCGGAGCGAAACATGGCCTCGGCCCGGTTGAGCCCCAGCGCATGAACGCGAATTCTGACTTCGCTTGGACCGGGCGCGCCGAGATCGACATTTTCGATTTGGAGCACTTCCGGACCGCCGGTTTTGTGGAAGCGGACGATGCGTGACATGAAATTTCTCCTGAGGAATATTCGAATGAACTTTTAGACATGGTTGGCGTAACAAGCCTGGCTGCATGCTGTTGAAACGCGGTTCGATTTCGCAACGAAAACATCGTAAATTCAGATCCATATCGGCCGTTTCTTCCATCGCAACCGGGGTCGATTCGAGAGGGCTATTGTTTTTGCGAAGAGAGAATGATTTACATGGATGCAAAAGCAATAACGCAAAGGGGCCTGTGCCATGAAGTTTCTGATTGAGGTGGGGAAGCGGAAAAACGCGAAATCATGGCTCGCGAAACGGGAGGCTGAAGAGGCCCTCAGCATCGTGCGGGAATTGCATGCTCAAGGCGTGACAGAAATCCATATCTACGATGCTGACAGCTTCGCCAGCGTCACGGAAGAGGAGTTGGCAAAGGGCGTGCACCGCCATTCTCATTGAGGCGCGTCTTCAAACCAAGCTCAAACCAAGCTGGGGGGCTGGCGCGGACGGACGTGAGACGCCCCCCGCCTGTACGCTTGATCGGCATCAATGCGCGGTGCGGCGCCTCATGAAATCAGGTCTTATTTAACAATTAAAAAGAAGGCGGGCGCTATGAAGCTGTCATCGATTGCAAAGCCGGGTCTAACCTTGGGCCTGCTCGTCGCTGCCACGCTCGGCATGCAAACCACCGCGCCGGCGCAGCCTATGAGTCCGTCGGCCAGGAGTGAGGAAGAGGGGGCCACGACCGGGCTTGGGTCGTCGCACCGGTTCCGCACCGCCGCCGAGGCGGCAAATCATTGCCCCGGAGACACGATCGTCTGGCTGTCGGGACCGAAACTCGTCTACTACCTGCCCGGAGCCGCGAAGTACGGCAAAGGCGTCGGGCAATATGCTTGCCAGATGGAAGCCGACGGTGCTGGCTTCCATAGCGCCGGAGGTTGATCGGCGGGGATTTCCGGAGCCGTCATGACAACGGCCCGGCGCGCGAGGCAACAGTCTCTTCCGACGAAAGTAAACGATTTTTCACCAACGTCCCGCTCGCAATAAAGTTATATTTAACATCAAACGAATAACGATTTCGAGCCGCGGGCGAGCCTGTTCCGCGTGATCGGACGGGGAGCTGTGCGACACGAAGTTGTTGACGTGTTGGGCTTGGCGGCATTGTCAGGGCTGCGCGCCGAATGGACGCAACTGACGCATGACTCGCCGAGCCACTCGCAAAGCCTGACCTATGAATGTTGTGAGCCGGCGGCCGCCTCCCTGTTCGCCAAAGGGGGGAAGCTGTATGTCATCAAAATCTATGATGATCGCGGCCTGGCTTTGTTGTGGCCGATCTCTGTCCAGCGAAAAGCGCTTATTCGAATCGCGCGAGATCTGAGGTCTGGCAGCGGTGAGGAATATGGCGGGCCGCTGCTGCGCGCCTCAGCCTCGGATGACATTCTCCGGGCGTCCGTTCATGCCCTCATGCTCATCAAGGCCGATCTTTTCGAGTTGGCCTGGGTCGATGATGGATCGGAACTGCAACGGCTGGTTGAAGCTATGCCCCAGCCATGGCTCGCCCGTCGCGCACCGCGGCGCATTCGTGCCGCCGCGGGGGGCGATGGCATGCCACGCTACGCGATTCATTTCGCCGGTTTGGCCAGCTGGAATGATTTCATCGCCACACGGCAGCGCTCCGTGCGCAGGCACCATGACTACCGGATGAGACAGCTCCTCAAGGAGCAGGAAAATGTCGAGTTCGGCTGGTGCCGGCGGATTGACGATGCCGAGGCCGTGCTGACATGGTTATTTGCCAATAAGAGAGACTGGGCCGAAGCGCGCGGGCTCAGAACCGCTTACCTGATGACGCATGAGCTGCGGGATTTCTGCATCGCCGTGGCGCGCCGCAGCGATTTGAGCGCGACCCCGCTTGTGACGTACATCAAGGTGGGCGGAAAGCCTGTCGCCGCCAGTTTCAACCTGGTGGGGCCGAAGATCCTCGAATTTTTCATCACCACCTATGATCGGACCTTCAACCGGTATTCGCCGGGTATCCTGCTGCTCGGCTATGCGGCCCGGTGGGCCCTTGAAAACGGCCGCGACTTCGACATGCGCTATCTTCACGCAGATTATAAAGCGCGCTGGGCGAACTATACGGTCGTTTGCCGGCGGCATGCTTTGTTTCTGACACGGGATCATGCGGCCGCGGCTGTGGTTCTGGCCCACTTGGCCGCGTGGAAAATCAGCGGAGCCTGCCTGCGGCGCCTGGGCGCGACCCTGCGGCTTGCCACCGGCCTTGCCGGCGCACTGTGGCGCACAAGCAGCACTTCAGCCGGCCCCCTTACGGAAGATGAGCGAGAGGTTGTTGGCCGGCATCGCAATACGTTCGGACAGTTCAAGGCGATGCTGGGCGGCAAGCGCCGTCACCTCGTCGAGCCGGCGCAGCCCCCAAGCGGGATTGCGCGCCTTCAGGCTCAGATCGAAAGCGAGGTTGGAGGGAGCGGTCTCGATATCTGACTCGATATA
>DATJHR010000094.1:0-7590 GCA_035493735.1 Acidocella sp. | reverse complement strand
GCTGCCGGACATCGACCCCAAAGCGGTGTTGCCGCCGCTGACGGCTTATTACCTGATGCGCGTCGGCAATGCCGCTTTGGTGCCCTATTACCGCCCGGGCGATCCGGCGGTCGCGGATGCGATCCGCGGCCTGGCCGGTCGTCACGCGGCGGTGCTGCTCGCCAATCACGGCCCGGTGGTGGCGGGTGAATCGCTGGAGGCCGCGGTGTTCGCCACCGAGGAGTTGGAGGAAACGGCGAAACTTTACCTGCTCCTGCGCAACATGAATCCGCGTGTGTTGTCTCCCGAACAGATCGCCGATCTCATAAAAACGTTCAAATTGCATGATCTGGCGCATCCCGATGCCGCGCATGATCACCCGCACGCCTAGCGCTTTATCGGCCGCGTATCGCCTCGCGGCATGAGGCACGGCTGCCGAAACACGAATTGTTACAAGGAAGAAAAATTTTTGATGTGCTTTAAATTCCCTTAACCTTTCTGCGTGCGGGTCGGTTCGCATGGTTCAGGTTCGGAATGTCATAATTCAATCTCTAATGGAAAACCCTCTGGTAATCACGAAAATCTGATCTTGTGGTCACAACCTAGCATGGTGGCGCCGCAACTTTTTGGTTTCGAGCATCATCTGCCTGATGCTGGAAAAATTGCGTCATTTGGTGATTTCATGTAACCATTTCATCTGACGGCTGCTCTAAATTGTTGCACAATTCTGTTTCAAGATGAGCCGTTGGCTTTGTGGGGTTGGGAAATCCGGCAGAAGCGTTCTGGGGAAAAAGTCGTCTGGGAAAAAGTGGTTCTGGAAAGAGAGCAGTGAACGTCGCGGTCATAGTGGCATCGGTCAATCGCGGCGAGGAGATCGGCCAGCTCCTCGCGCAACTTGCGTGCCAAACCTTGCGCCCGGTCAAGATCATCCTTTCCGTGGAGCGGCAAGAGGATTTGCCGGCTTTGTTGGAACCACGGGTGCAAATCGTCATGGGGTGCAAGGGGCTGACGGCGCAGCGCAACCGTGGGTTGGACGCGCTTCAAGGCGCCGCCGATGTGGTGGTTTTCTATGACGATGATTTCCTGCCGACCCCGACCGCGCTTGAGGGGATCGCCCGGCTGTTCGCCAAATATCCCGACATCGTCGGGGCCACGGGGCTGGTGTTGAGGGACGGGGTGAGGCAGGGCGGCATCCCCTACGAGACCGCGCTGGCTCTGGTGAATGCCCAACGCCCGGCAGCCGGCGCGGTCTACGCCATTACACCGGTCGATGAGCTTTATGGTTGTAACATGGCGTTCCGCGCCTCCGCCTTGCAGGATCTACGGTTTGACGAGCAATTGCCGCTCTATGCCTGGCAGGAGGATGTCGATTTTGCCGGGCAATTATTACGCAAAGGTCGCGTGGTGAAGACCGACGCCTTTGCCGGCGTGCATCGCGGCGTGAGCAAGGGCCGCAGCCCCGGGGTCGCGCTGGGGTTCTCGCAAATGGTCAACCCGGCCTATCTGGTGCGCAAAGGCACAATGCGACCGAGAAAGGCGGCGTGGCTGATGGTCCGAAACCTCGTCGCCAACCATGTGCTCGCCTTCAAGCCCGAACCCTTCATCGACCGGCTGGGCCGGGCGCGCGGCAACTGGCTCGGACTCTGGTATATCCTATCCGGAAAAGCGGACCCCACGGCGATTTTATCGATGGCCGCGCTGGTTTCACCGCCGCCGGCTCAACTTTAAAAACCAATCGGCTTCTAAACAAAGAAAGTGGCCGCTTTTTGAAAAAAGCGGCGCAAAAACTTTTGCCATGCTGGGCCTGAGTCTGTGTCGCCGACAACGCCCACGGCCCAGAGTCAATAAAGTTTTTTTGCTTCTTTTTGTTCACAAAAAGAAGCCTTCTCCTTAAAAGTGGCTGCTTTCTTCCACTTGCTACGCGAAGGACGGCGCCCGTGGATGCTGCGCGATAGCCTCGTCGACCACCTGGCGCATCGCCTGGCGGAAGCGCTCCTCGGAGAAGCGCAAGGCATTCTCCCGGCAGGCGGCCGGGGAGAGGCGGGGTTCGACCGCTTCAAAGCGGCCAAGCGCGTCGATAATGGCTTCCGGAGTCTGCGCGTCAAACAGGATGCCGGTCTGCGGCTCTGCGCCGGCGACGATGATATCCTGCGTGCCGCCTCTGTTGAAGGCAATCACCGGTGTGCCGCAGGCCTGTGCTTCGACGGTGGTGATGCCGAAATCCTCCTCGGCGGCGAACAGCATCGCGCGGGCACCTTGCATCCGCTTCACCAGTTCGTGTTGCGGGGCCGGCGGCCGCAGCGTGATGTTGGGGGCATTTTGCGCGGCCTTCTCAACCAGAGGCTGATTGGTGCCGGCCCCTAACACCGTGAGCTGGTGCTGCGGCATGCGGCGGAACGCCTCGACGATCAGTTCGATCCGTTTATAGGGGGTGAAGCGCGAGGCGACGAGAAAGCCGTTGCGCGGCTCCTGACCCAGGACGAAATTCTGCACCGCGACCGGCGGCGCGACGACGATGGCGTCGCGCCGGTAGGTTTTGCGAATGCGGCGGGCGACATAGTGGGAATTGGCCACCAGCACGTCCACGTTATTTGCGGAAATCACGTCCCAGCGCCGGAGCCGGTGCAGCAACCAGCGGACATACAGGCTTTTTGCGCCGCGCTCGAGGCCGCTTTCGCGCAGATATTGCGCCTGCAGGTCCCAGGCATAACGCATCGGCGAGTGCACGTAGCTCACATGCACCTGATCGGGGCCGGTGATCACGCCTTTCGCCACCGCATGGTTGCTGGAGAGCACGAGATCGTAGCCGGCAAGGTCGAATTGTTCGATCGCGAGCGGCATCAGCTGGAGGTAGTTACGAAACCTGGCGCGTGCCAAAGGGAGTTTCTGGATGAAGCTGGTCGTGACCTTGTGTCCGTCAAGGAAGCCACGTTCCTCAGCGGGCAAAAAATCCACCACGGTAAAAATATCGGCCTCGGGATAGCATTCCAGCAGCTGCGCCAATACGCGCTCGGAACCGGCATAATGCTCCAGCCACTCATGAACGATGGCGACCCTCATGGTGCTGGCGTCCGGTAGCGGGCGATGATGGTGGTGAGCATCGCGGCCGCGCGGTCCCACGTCATGGCCTGGGTGCGGGTGGCTCCGGCTTGGCGCAGCCGCGCGTTCAGCGCCGGATCGTCGAGAATTTCGAGCGCTCGGGCGGCGATTTCCTCAGGACGGGTGGGATCGGCATAGTGCGCCGCCGCCCCGCACGTCTCGCGCAGCGCGGGAATGTCGGCGGCCACGACCGGACAGAAGCAGGCCATCGCCTCGACGGCGGGCAAACCAAACCCCTCGTAGCGCGAGGGAAAAACGAAGCATCCGGCATGTTCATACAAGGCTTTGAGTTCTTCATCCGTGACGCGACCGATATAGCGGGCTGGTTGCGGCAAGCCGGTCGCGCCGTCGGTTTGAAACGCGGCGCCCCCCAGGTTGCCGGCAATGATTAACGGTATGTTCCGGGAGGCCAGATGCCGGGCGAGCGCGTCGAGCGCCTTGAGATTCTTGTGCGCCGACAGCGTGCCGACCGCCAAAACGAATTCGCCATGCCCGAGCCCATGTTTTTGCAAGATGCCGGTGTCGGGCTTCATGCGCAGCGCGTGGTCGGCACCTTCGGTCATCACGGCGACCTGCGCCGCGGACACGTGCAGGTGGCGGATGAGTTCCTGGCGTGAAAATTCTGAGACCGTCACGATGGGGACCTTTCGCCGCACCAGCCAGGCCTGCATGAATTTGTACCAGGAGCGAAATTTCCAGGAATAGGCGTTCGGCGTGCTGAACACGCCGGCATCGTGGATCACCACCAGCTGCCGGCGGCCGAGCAGCGGCGCGGTGTTGCCAAGATTGACCAGGAAGCCGTCGCGCGCAGCATACGGCAACTCCCGCTGCTCCCAGGCCTGGCCTTGCAAATGTCCGGTCTCGCGCGCGCCGGGCTGTAAAGCGGTCCCTCCTGCCGGCACGAGCAGCTGCGCGTCCGGCGTGATGCGCAACAGGGCGGCGGCAATTTCCCGGGCGAAGCGCTGCACACCGGACAGGTTTTGTGTGGCGAAGCGGCCGTTAATGTAAAGCGGTTCCAAGCTGGTCAACCTTTCCGGGGCGTTTGCGGCGACAGGTTCAGCTGTGGGCGTACGCGCGCTGCAGGCCCTAACAGAAACCGGCCAGCACAGAGCGGGAAGTTCGCCAACTATCAGAATTTAGGGGCGAGAGCAACGCCACAAAAATCGTGCTGCGGTTGTTGGCTTTTTTCCCATTATTAAGATTTTCTATACGTCTATCATGTTGCAAAGCAGAAACGTGAAAGATCTTCTTTATTTAAACGTAAAAATCTGCGATACAAGCACAAAGGGACAGAAGGTCGAGGCAACAACATGGATAAAATGCATTCTGGGAAGACGGACCGTATGCCTTTTAAATCGTTAGTCAATCGATACAAAAAACAACTTTCAGTCGTGCCGCTGTGCATTGCCGTCTCCGCCTGCGCCGAGGGGCCGAGGCAGTCGCACCCGGTCCCGCTGGTCACGGCGACCGTACCGAGCGCGGTCGTCTCGACCATGGTCCAAACCATTCC
Source organism: Acidocella sp. (assembly GCA_035493735.1). Taxonomy (GTDB): domain Bacteria; phylum Pseudomonadota; class Alphaproteobacteria; order Acetobacterales; family Acetobacteraceae; genus Acidocella. The sequence goes on along the minus strand of DATJHR010000094.1, from coordinate 3,002 downwards.
GATGCCGCCGGCACACACGCCGGGCGAGTATAATACCAACCGGCCTTATGTGCTGGGGCCGAACGACGTGATTTCGGTTTCGGTCTATTTGCATCCTGAACTGTCGGCGCCGTCTTTGGGTTCAGTATCCCCCATCGGCGGTGTGATGGTGACGAGCGATGGTACGGTCGGTCTGCCGTTGGTCGGCAATGTCAAAGTCGGCGGTCTGACGATCACCCAGGCGCAGCAGCACGTCCAGAATGTCTATGCGACTTTTATCAACAACCCCAGCGTTACGGTCCAGCTCGTCGCCCCGCAAAGCCTGCGTTATTATTTGCTGGGCGAATTCGCCCAGCCGGGCGTAAAATATCCTGGCCATGCGCTGGACCTGCTGGATGCCCTCTCGCTTGGGGGCAGCGTCAATCTGGCGAATGCCGACCTGTACCAGGCCTATGTGGCGAAAGGCACGCGCAAGCTTCCGATCGACCTGCACGCTTTGCTGGTGGACGGCGATCTCAGCCAGAACATCGTGCTGGATTCCGGGGATACCATCGTCATTCCGCCGTCCTCCACCGAGGATGCCTTCGTGTTCGGCTCGGTCGGTAAGCCGGGCGCGGTGCCGTTCCAGGCCGGTTCGCTCTCACTGCTGCAGGCGCTCAGCGTGGCGGATATGGATCTGACGAATTATTCCGCGTCCAAGCTCGCGCAGGTCCACATCATCCGGTCAAATGGCAACAAGGCGCAGTTCATCATTGTCGATGGGAGAAAGATCGTGGATGGCCAGGCGCTGCCCTTCCAGCTGGAGCCGGGGGATATTGTCTTCGTGCCGCCGAACGGCGCGGCCTCCTGGAACCAGGTGATGAACCTGCTTTTACCATCACTTAATACGATCAACAGTATTCTTAATCCGTTCGTCTCGATTAAATACCTCTCGACGGGTACACTTTACTGAGGAGATCGGTGATGGCGACGACCCTACCTGCCACGACCTTTGCGCAGCCATCTGAGACGATCGATCTTGGCGATGTCAGCTCTCTGCTGCGTCGCCGGGCCGGTACCATTGGCATTTTTGTCGTTGGCGCAACGATTTTTGCCGTCATCCATGTGCTGCTGGCGACGCCGCAATTTACCGCGCATGGCGCGATGTATCTCGGCGATGCCGGCGCCACGCAGCAGCCTCCGAACAATGCCAATAACTTGAATTTTCTTTCCGATTTCGCCAGCCAAAGCGACGTCAACACGCAGATCGAGCTGATCACGGCGGGGGCGTTGGTGCAGCACGCGGTGCTGGAAACCGGCTTGAACGCGCAGGTCACGCCGGCCAATACGCCGCCCATGACCTATTGGCGCTGGCGTTTCCTGAATGGCGGCCGCATCGACGCGTTTGCACCCGGGCCCGGCACATTGCAGGCGCTCTACGCCACGACCCCTGGTGAGTATCGGCTCGTACTGGGCAAGGATGGCAACTACACGCTGTCGACGCGCGGCAACTTCTTCACCAGCCCCCGGCTGGTGCTGCACGGTGTGCTCGGCAAGCCGGCTTCGGGCAACGGGGTCCAGATGCTGGTCGAGGGGGCGTTGCCGAATTTTACACCCGTGGCCGGGAACGAATACGACCTGGACATCACCTCGCCGGCAGCGCTGGCGGAAAGCTTGTTGACCGGGCCTTTGTCCGTGACGGCCGGCGGTTCGGTGATGCAACCCACGAAAATCGCCTTCCTGCAGCTCCGCTGGCACAACCCGTATCAGGCTCAGGCGTTCGTCAACCAGATGATGCAGGACTATATTGCCACCCAGCTTTCCTGGAAGACCGAGTCAGCCTCGACGACGGAAAATTTCGTGACGGGGCAGCTCGCCAAAGTCAGTGCCGCGCTGGGCCAGGCCGACCGGAAACTCGCCAGCTACCAGTCGCAGACCGGCATCGTCGACGTGCCCCAGAACGCCCAGTCGATGATCACGCAGCTGGCGCAATATGAGACGCAGCGCACCACATTGCAGTTGCAGCAGGAAGCCCTGCAGCAGCTCGACAACGAAATTCAGCATTCAGACGGGCCGTTAAATCCGAATCCGTATCTGATCAGTCAGGTGAACGACACGGTGCTGGCGTCGCTGACCAACAACCTGTCGGAGGCGGAAACCAAGCTGAACCAGCTGCGCGTGCAATTCACGTCAAATGCCGTGGAAGTGCAGATGCAGAACGCACAGGTGCAGCGCATGGAGGAGTCGATCCGCACCATTGTGCATAATGACTTGCAGGCCGCCACTAAGAACCTCGCCGGGCTGAACGCGATCATCAATCGTCTTCAAGGCGAGATTAAGAGAATGCCTGCGGAATCGCTGCGGGTGATCTCGCTGAAGCGCTCCACCGACGTGTTGGGCCAGCTCTACGTGCTGCTGATGGAAAAAGAGGAGCAGGCGCGGGTCTCCAAGGCTGCGACCATCATCAACACCCGTGTCGTCACGCCCGCGAACACGCCGCTCTTCGTCACCTCGCCGAAGGCGGTGATCAATGTCGTGTTCGGCGCGCTGGCCGGCCTGGTGGTGGGCGCCGGTTTGGTCTTCGGTCAGCGGGCTATGTCAGGTCGTTATGAGACCGAGGAACAGGTCCGCTCGGCGGTACGTTTGCCAGTCTACGGCACCGTGCCGCGCCAGCTGAAATCCGACCCCGGGCCCAATGCGTTAGGCCAGGAACAACGCAGCTCATTCTCGGAATCCTTCCGCCTGCTGCGGCGGAGCATCTATCGCAATACCACCGCCGGAAAAACGATGGTGATCCTCATCATCTCCGCCAGCAAGGATGACGGCAAGACGACCGTCGCGGTCAATCTGGCGAAATCTCTGGCGGATGACGGCAAGAATGTTGTGCTGATGGACGGCGACCTGCATCTGAGCCGCCTGCATGAATTGCTGAAACTGAAGTCCACGGTGGGGTTGACGGACTGCCTGGAGACAAGCGCCGACTTGCCGATCCAGGACTGCCCGGAAGAAAATTTCAAGGTCTTGGCCTCCGGTTCTGCGCCGCT
>DATJHR010000093.1:0-7929 GCA_035493735.1 Acidocella sp. | reverse complement strand
GAGAGCGCATGCGCCGACCATGAGCTGAGCAACTCGAACACCTGCCGATCCGTGCCTCGATTGGCGGCACGAGGATCGGCCATGAAGGCGATGATCTCGTCGATGCTAAGGCCCGTATAGGCGCTGTAGGAGATCGCCACATCGCGCGGATCGCGCACGACGAAAATCGCCGCCGCTGTCACCGCGGGCGTGCATAGCGGCACGTCATGCAAAGCGAGGTTGGCGTTATGCGTCTTCACGAAGACCGGCCCGGGATGCAGCGCCATAAGCTTTTGATGCACGGCGGGCCGTAATTTTTGCACATCGTGCGTTGTGAGCGCCGTGCCCGATTGGCCGAAATACACGGCGGCGCATTCCACGGCGGAGACATCCGTCAGCGCGTTGATGCTGTGCGGCGTTTCCGGCTGGAGCAGGAAATTATGTAGGAACGCCCGCAACCAGGTGTTGCCGGACTTCGGATAGGAGGCGAGCCAGACGAGTTTACCCACGGCGAAATCCTAAGAGTAAAGGAAGTGGCCGCTTTTTAAAAAAAGCGGCGCAAAAACTCTTTTGACTTTGGGCCTGAGGCGCCGAAACCACCACGGCCCAGAGTAGCGAAGTTTTTTTGCTACTTTTTGTTCACAAAAAGTAGCCATCCTTCCTTTCTTCAGGCCGCTTCGCGTTCCGCATCCGGCGCGCCGAACAGGAAGCTGATGTCATCGGCGCTGAGGTTGAGGCCACCGGCATCAGCGAAGGCGATGCTGGCAAGTTCCGCCTTCCGCTGCTGCAGCTCCAGGATGCGTTCTTCCACCGTGTCCACCGCGATCAGCTTGTACACGAACACGGAGCGCTTCTGGCCGATACGATGCGCGCGGTCGGAAGCCTGCGCCTCCACCGCCGGGTTCCACCACGGATCGTAATGGATGACGGTGTCGGCCGAGGTGAGGTTGAGGCCGCGCCCGCCGGCTTTCAGCGAGATCAGGAACAGCGGCACTTCGCCGGCCTCGAAGGCGCGCACCGGCTCCGCGCGGTCACGTGTGTCGCCGCGCAGTTCGACGAAGGGGATGCCCGCTTCCCCGAGGCGCGGTTTCATCAGGTCGAGCATCGAGGTGAATTGCGAGAAGATCAGGATGCGCCGCCCCTCGGGGATCAGCTCGGAGATCATTTCCATCAGGTCGTCGAGCTTGGCTGAGGATTCGGTGGCGCGGCTTTGCCCCACTTTCACCAGGCGCGGGTCGCAGCAAGCCTGGCGCAGTTTCAGCAGCGCGTCGAGCACGATCACGCGGCTCTGCGCCAGCGTGCGTTCGGCCATCTGCTCGCGCACCGTCTCGTACAGCGTGCCGCGGATCGTCTCGTACAGCTCGCGCTGGTCCGGGGCGAGGGTGATGCGGCGCAGGATGGTGTGCTTCGGCGGCAGTTCGGTCGCCACTTCAGACTTGGTGCGGCGCAGGATGAAGGGAGAAATCCGCTGCACCAGCTGCGCCCGGCAGACCGGATCGCCATTCTTTTCAATCGGCGTGCGGAACCGTTTGGCGAAGCCGCGCCGGTCTCCGAGCAGGCCCGGCATCAGGAAGGCGAATTGCGACCATAACTCGTCGAGATTGTTCTCGATCGGCGTGCCGGAGAGGCAGAGCTTGTGCGTGGTGTGCAGCTGGCACACCGCGCGCGTGGCCCGCGCCTCAGGGCTCTTGATCGCCTGCGCCTCGTCCAGCGCCACGATATGCCAGGAGATGCGCTTCATCTCCTCGATGTCACGGGTCAGCACCGTATAGGTGGTGACCACCACATTCACATCGTCCAGCCTTTCGCGGCGTTCGTGGCGGTCCATGCCGTGCAGCACCACAGTCTTCAGATGCGGCGCGAATTTCGCCAACTCCGCGGACCAGTTGGCGACCAGGCTGGTCGGCACCACAATCAGCGCCGGGGCGGTCAGCCTTCCTTCGGCATGTTCCACACAGATATGCGCGATGGTCTGCGCGGTCTTGCCCAGGCCCATATCGTCGGCCAGGAAGCCGCCCAGCCCGTGGCTGGCCAGATGCTGCAGCCAGTCCACGCCATATTGCTGATAGGCGCGCAGCTCGGCCTTGAATTCGGGCGGGACCAGGACTGGGATGATCTCCGGTTCGCCGCGGAACTTCTCGACATACGCCTCGATGGTGGCGGCGTTCTGCCAGGAGGTGGTGAGCACATCCTCCAGCTCCAGCACCGTGGTCGCGGCGCCGACTGGGAGCAGCAGCGCCTTCTCGGCGGTGCGCCCGGCGGATTCGATCAGGTCGCCCATCACCGCCAGCAGGCGCTTGATGCGCTCGGCCGGCAGCTTGATCACCCGTCCGTCATCCATGTTGGTGATGATCTCGCCTTCGACGATCTGCGCCGCCTCGATGCCGCCGCGCGCCAGAAGATGTTCGAGGATCGGCAGCAGCGGCTGGCGCACGCCGTCGACCTCGATGCCGAATTCGAGGCTGAAGCTGCCGGTCTCGGCATCCTCCACCTTCACATCGATATTGCCGACATTGTCGGCGAGCTGCGGGCCGAAATTGGCATCGATATGGCTCTGCCAGCCCAGCGCCGTGAGCTCGGGCACGCGCACGGCGACAAAATGGTGCCACTTGGCCGCCGCCTCCTGGCCGCGGAACACCATCACGCGCTGGCCGCGGGCGGATTTGCCATCGGCCACGCGCATCTGCACAAAGCCATCCGGGCGCAGCGCGTCGAGCGCCGCCGCCTCGGCGGCAACGTCGCGGCGGATGAAGGCGATCTGCCCGCCGGATTTGACGCGGATGAACTGCGCCTCATCGGCACCGTCGACGCGCACGCCGCCATAGTCGAAATCCAGCGTCAGCACGTCAATCATACGCTGCCGGCCGAATTCGTCGGGTGCGTGCAGGCGGCGCAGGCGCAGCACCGGGGTGGCGGGGCGGTCCAGCACCGTGGCGCCGGGTTCCGGCGATTCGGACATGATCGGCGCGATCACCGCCGCGCGCGGCCGCCGGCCGGTGGGGCGCAGGCGGGTCGGCGGCGGCGGGGTCGGGCGTTCGCGCGCCGGGATGATGGTGTCGATCAGCGATTTCGGCTCGGCCTTGCGCAGGCTGGGGAATTTCGCCAGCGCGGCCAAGGCGGTCGCGGCCAGATGCCGGCAGCCGCGCTCGCCGCAACTGCATTCGCGCTCGGCGAAGGAAACGCGGCTGCCCTTTTTCTCCGGGGTGATGGTGGTGGAGCGTTTGGTCCCATCCATGTCCTCCACCGTGCCGATGATGGTGTCACCATCCAGCGCCACCTCTTTGACGAAGCCCAGCGCGATCACACTTTGCGCGCGGCGCAGAACGGTCGCGTCGAAAACCCGGTCAAAATCTTCAGCGGAATACGGCACCGGCATCGGCTAACCCTTTACTCAAATTGCAGCTCGGGTTTGGCCCGATCCCTTTGGCTCGCCGCAAGGCGGGCCAAAGGGTCTAATAGCTTATTCTGGGAAAAAGGGCAGGGGGGAAGAGACGATTTTTGCCGCGCTGTGGCAGAGCTGCCTTGCGCCCCACAGGGCTTGGCGAAAATGCAAAAGAAAAAGAAAGTGGCCGCTTTTTCGATCAAAAGCGGCGCAAAAACTTTTGGTCGTTATGGGCCAGTGCCGGAAAAAAGGCCCTTACCCGCGATCGCGCTGCGCGGTGCGGAGCAGAAACTCGCGCCCGACTTTCACCATCGGCTTGTCGTCATAGGCGACGATGTCGGCGGTGGCGTAGGTTTCGCTCCAGCGTTCGGGGATGAAACTACCGGTGCCGACGATGTCGATCGGCGCGTGCGAATCGGCCATCACGCTGCATTTCTCCACGCCGAAGCCGGAGGAGACAATGATCCGCACCCGCTCGAACCCCTCCTGGTCCAGCACCTCGCGCATGCGCCAGATGGCGGCGGAGGAGACGCCGGTGCCGATCAGATAGTTCAGCTCGGTTTGGCTGCGGTAGCGGCGCAGTGCGCCGGGGGCGTGGCGCTCCAGCACCGCGTAGCTCTGCTGCGGGTCCAGCCCTTCCAGGAAGCGGCCGCCATGAGTGTCCAGCCGCACCGCGATTTTACCTTCCCGGGCGAGGCCGGAGAAACGCCGGCAGACGGCCAGCGCATCGGTCACCTCCTGGCCGAAATAATCGACCAGCACGGTGAGGCTCTCGCCGGGGAACGTATCCACGAACATTTCCGCTGCCCGCAGGGTCGAGCCGGCATAGCCGATCAGCGCGTGCGGCATGGTGCCATAGCCGTGGGCCGCGCCGAAATAATGCGCCGTCCAGTCATTGGCATTGCCGACAAAACCTTTGGCGCCCTCAGCCTGGGCCGCGCGGGAGCCGACCGCGGCGGCATAGGCCATGATCTCCTGCATCTCCGCGCCGGCGCAGTGCCGCGCCTCCATGGCCAGGAAGGAGGCTTTCGGCAACGCCATGCACATCTGGAAGGCGTTGTGCGCGGCAACGCAGGCAGCCCCGATTTTTTGCAGGAAGATCGTCTCCAGATTCGCCAGGGCCACAAAGCTGCCGGTGATATAGGCCAGCGGCTCACCCGCGCCGACCCAGCTGCCTTCGCCATGCACCACGTCGATCTCGAATGCCTCGCCGCGTTCCTTGCCCACCGCCTCCAGCCATTCCACCATCAACGCGGGCGCGCACACCACCGGGCGACGCAGAAACACCGCATAGGTGACGCGGCGGTCGCCGAAGCGGTCCACGATGGCGCGCGTCCGGTTGAAATAGGCGTCCGTACGCGCGGCGATCTCGGTGTCGTGCAGGGGCGTGGGGGTCATGCCGCGCGCCGCTTCGCCCGCCGCGCCTTCAGTTCCTCGGCCAGGAAGAACGCCAGTTCCAGAGACTGCTCGGCGTTCAGCCGCGGGTCGCAGAACGTCTCATAACGGCTGCCAAGATCGCTCTCGGTGAGGCCACGCGCCCCGCCGACGCACTCGGTCACATCCTGCCCGGTCATTTCCACATGCGCGCCGCCGGCAATCGTGCCCTCGGCGTCGTGGATGGCGAAGAAATCGCGCAGTTCGGAGACGATCGCATCGAAGCGCCGCGTTTTCAGCTTCTGCACCGTGCTGACCGTGTTGCCATGCATCGGGTCGCACAGCCACACCGGACTGCGTCCGGCCTCTTTCACCGCGCGTAGCAAAGCCGGCAGACGGTCGCCCACCTTGTCCGCGCCCATGCGGGCGATCAGCGTCAGCCGGCCGGGCTCGTCATGCGGGTCCAGCCGGTCCATCAGGCGCAGCAGGTCGTCCGCCACCATCGAGGGGCCCACCTTCATGCCGATCGGGTTTTTGATCCCGCGCATGAATTCCACATGCGCGCCGTCCAGCTGCCGCGTGCGGTCGCCGATCCAGAGGAAGTGCGCCGAGCAGGCATAGTGATCGCCGGTCGTCGAATCGACGCGGGTGAGCGCCTGCTCGTAGGGCAGCAGCAGGGATTCGTGGGATGTGTAGAAATCGGTCTCGCGGATCTGCGGCGCGGAAATGCTCGTGAGACCGCAAGCCCCCATGAAGCTGAGCGTCTCGTCGATGCGCCCGGCGAGGTCGCGGTAACGATCCACCAGCGGCGAGCGCTTGACGAATTCGAGGTTCCAGCGATGCACCTCGTGCAGGTCCGCATAGCCGCCGGAGGCGAAGGCGCGCAGCAGGTTGAGCGTGCCGGCGGACTGGAAATAGCCGAATTCCATGCGATTGGGGTCCGGCAGCCGCGCCTCGGCGGAAAAATCCGGTCCGTTGACAATGTCGCCACGATAGGAGGGCAGGCTGACGCCGCCGACCGTCTCGGTGTCGGAGGAGCGGGGCTTGGCGAACTGCCCGGCCATGCGGCCGAGTTTCACCACCGGCACCGCACCGCCGAAGGTGAGCACGACCGCCATTTGCAGCAGCACGCGGAACGTGTCGCGGATGATGTTGGCGGTGAAGTCGCCAAAGCTTTCCGCGCAATCGCCGCCTTGCAGCACGAAGGCCTGGCCGGAGGCGGCCAGGCCCAGCTGCGCCTTGAGCCGCCGCGCCTCGCCGGCAAAAACCAGCGGCGGAAAGCGTGTCAGGCGGGCTTCCATCGCCGCCAGCTTCGCTTCATCCGGATAGCTCGGCACTTGCCGGATGGGGCAGTTGCGCCAGCTGTCGGGGGTCCAGTCTTCGTTCCCTGTCCGGACCGGGGTCGTGGTATCCATCGTGTCTCCAGAACCTCAAATTTCGTGCTTTATCGCGCGAAACCGCGCGGAAGGCTACTCGGCGGTTGAGTCTTCGCCGACAACCCTGGTTTGAGTGCGTAACGTGACGAATTCCTCGGCCGCGGTCGGGTGGATGCCGATGGTGCGGTCGAAATCCGCCTTGGTCGCGCCCGCATTGATCGCCACGGAGAGGCCCTGCATGATCTCCGGCGCGTCCTCGCCCAGCATATGGGCCCCGAGGATTTTGTCGGTGGCCTGGTCGACGATCAGCTTCATCATCGTCTTGCGCGGCCGGCCGGAAATGTTGTGGCGCATCGGCGTGAAGCGGGTGAGGAAGATCTTCGCCGGCCCGCGCTTTGCCGCCTCAGCCTCGGTCATGCCCACCGTGCCGATCGGCGGGATCGAGAACACCGCGGTCGCGACATTCTCTTGGCTTACCGAGCGGGGATTGTTGCCGAACAGGGAGTCGGCCAACGCATGGCCTTCGGCGGTGGCCACCGGGGTAAGGTTCAACCGGTCGGTGACATCGCCGAGGGCGTAGATATGCGGCACCGAGGTGGCGAACGTTTTGTCCACCAGGATTTCGCCCAACCGGCCGGTTTCGACGCCGATTTTCTCCAGCCCCAGCCCTTTGACGTTGGGCGCGCGGCCGGTGGCGAAGAAGACCAGGTCGACCTCAAGCACCGTGAGGTCAGACAAAGCGAGATGATACGCGCCATTTTCCCGCACGACGCTGGTCGGCACCGTGTCCGGATGGAGAATCACGCCGTTGGCGGCCATCGCCTCGGCCAGGCCGACCCGCAGATCTTCGTCAAAGCCGCGCAAGGGCAAAGGCTGGCGGTAAATGAGATGCGTCTCGGCCCCAAGGCCGGCGAAGATGCCGGCGAATTCCACGCCGATATAGCCGCTGCCGATGATGGCGACGCGCTTGGGCATCTCTTTCAGATAGAACGCATCGTCCGAGACGATGCCGAGTTCCGCGCCCGGAATGTCCAGCCTTGTGGGATGGCCGCCGGTGGCGATGACGATGCGCTCGGCGGTGACGCGCTGGCCGCCGACATCGAGTGTGTGGTCATCGATGAACGTCGCCCGTGCGTTGAAAATTTGCGCCCCGGCCTGGTCGAGCAGGCGCAAATAAATCTCGTTGAGGCGGGCAATCTCCTTGTCCTTGGCGGCCATCAGCGTGCCCCAGCCATGGCCGTTCTTGGTGATGTCCCAGCCGAAGCCGCGGGCATCCTCGGCGCTGGCGCCATATTCGGAAGCCATGACCATGAATTTTTTCGGCACGCAGCCGATATTCACGCAGGTCCCGCCCCAGAAACGCTCTTCCGCCACGCCGACGCGCGCGCCATGGCTGGCGGCGATCCGGGCGCAGCGCACACCGGCCGAGCCGCCGCCAATCACAAACAGATCAAAATCCACGGGATACCTCAAAATAGGAGTGAATGCCCGGCAGGGCCGGCCTTTGTGTCATGATGGCGGGGGCTGACCGGGCGTCAAGGTCGCATGGCGCGGATCAGGAGAAGGAGAAAGGTAGGGCTACTTTTTGTGAACAAAAAGTAGCAAAAAAACTTTGTTGACCTAGGCCGTGCTGGTTTCACCGCCGCAGGCCCAATTTAAAGGAAGTTTTTGCGCCGCTTTTTTCAGGGTCTGTTGGGATTTAAAGGATTCCCCTGGTCTGGGTAGTTGTGATTCACGCTGTTTATGGATCGCCTTATTCTGACCGATGCTCAATGGGCACAGATTGAACCGCTTTGCCAAGGGAAGCGCCGCGACCCT
>DATJHR010000092.1:0-6999 GCA_035493735.1 Acidocella sp. | reverse complement strand
CTCAACATCGATGCCGAGGAAGCCGACCGGCTGGATCTGTCGCTCGATCTCTTCGAAACCCTGTGCGAGAATCCCGCCTTTTCAGGCTGGGACGGGCTCGGTTTTGTCGTCCAGGCCTATCAGAAGCGCGCCCCGTTCGTGCTGGACCATCTGATCGATCTGGGGCGCCGCACGGGCCATCGGCTGATGCTCCGCCTCGTCAAAGGCGCCTATTGGGATGCCGAGATCAAGCGCGCGCAAGCCGATGGGATGGCGGATTTTCCGGTATTCACGCGCAAGGCGCATACGGATCTTTCCTATCTGGCCTGCGCCCGGAAATTGTTGGCGGCGGGGCCGGCGGTGTATCCGCAATTTGCCACCCATAACGCCCTGACGATGGCCAGCATTGAGGCGATGGCCGCCGATTATCCTGCCAGCCGCTATGAATTTCAGTGCCTGCACGGCATGGGCGAGGCGCTGTATGAAACGGCCATGGCGCAGACGCTTGCCGCACCCTGCCGCATCTATGCGCCGGTCGGCACGCATGAAACGCTTCTCGCCTATCTCGTGCGGCGGCTGCTCGAAAACGGCGCGAACAGCTCTTTCATCCACCGGCTCGGCGATGGCGCCACGCCGCTCGACGTGCTTTTGGCTGATCCGGTGGCCGAGAGCTGCGCCCAGCAGCCGGTTGGCGCGCCCCATGAAAAGATCGCGTTGCCGCCAAAACTGTTCGCGCCGGAGCGGGAAAATTCCCGTGGGTTCGACTTCAGTGATGAACACGCGCTGCGGCAACTGGCGGAGGATCTGGCGTTGGCGCCGCCGCCTTTTGCCGCGCGGCATGCGACAGCGGACGACATCGAAAATGCCTTTCATGTCACGCAAAATCTTGCGCCGTGGCCGCTGCAGGAGCGCCAGGCGGTCTTGCAAAGAGCGGCAATGTTTCTGGAGCAAAATCGCGCGCGCCTGATGGCGCTGCTGGTGACGGAAGGGCGCAAAACCTTGCCCGATGCAGCGGCGGAAATCCGCGAAGCGGTCGATTTCCTGCGGTATTACGCCGCGCAGACGCGCGGCTGGACTGATGCCACACACCGGCCCCTCGGCACCGTTGTGTGCATCAGCCCGTGGAATTTTCCGTTGGCGATTTTCGTCGGGCAGGTCGCTGCCGCGCTTGTCGCCGGCAACCCTGTGCTCGCCAAGCCAGCCGAGGAAACGCCCTGCATTGCCGCCTCCGCCGTGGCGCTTTTGCATGAGGCGGGCACACCGAAGGACCGGCTGCATTGTCTGCAGGGGGACGGTGGCATTGGCGCGGCCCTTGTGGCCGATCCGCGCTGCGACGGCGTGGTGTTCACGGGCTCGACCGAAGTCGCCCGGCAGATCAACCAAACGCTCGCTTTGCGCACCGATCGGCAGGGGCGGCCGATTCCTCTGATCGCCGAAACCGGCGGCTTGAATGCGATGCTCGTGGATTCCTCCGCTCTGCCGGAGCAGGTGGTTACGGATGTGCTGTACTCCGCCTTCAATTCAGCCGGCCAGCGTTGCTCGGCCTTGCGCCTCCTTTGCGTCCAGGAGGATATCGCACCCTCTCTTTTGGCGCAGCTCCGCGGGGCGCTGGCGCAATTGCGTCTCGGGCCACCCGAGCGCCTCAGCACCGATATCGGGCCGGTGATTTCCGCTCCCGCGGCGCGAAAAATCACCGCCTATATCGCCGCCATGCGCGCCGCCGGTTACCCAATCACCCAGCATAACGCTGCGTCTGGCGACCTTTTCGTGCCGCCGACGCTGGTCGAAATCCCCGACATCGCGGTGCTGAAAGAAGAAATTTTCGGGCCGGTTCTGCACGTGCTGCGTTATCCGCAGCATCAGCGCGATTCGCTGCTCGCTTCGATCAATCGCACAGGTTACGCGCTGACCTTCGGCGTGCATAGCCGCGTCGACGAGGTGGTCGCCCAAGTCACATCGAAAATCGCCGCCGGCAATATTTATGTGAATCGCAACATGGTGGGCGCGGTGGTGGGTGTGCAGCCATTCGGCGGGCAGGGGCTCTCGGGCACGGGTCCGAAAGCCGGCGGGCCACTTTATCTGCACCGCATGCTGGCGGCGGCACCGTTTTTCGTGCCGGAATCCCGGGAGCTCACAGGGCCGGTGGGCGAGCGGAATGTGTATGAGTTGCGTCCGCGCGGCACCGTTCTGTGCCATGCCAGATCGGAATGCGGGCACGAGGCCCAGCGTGTGGCCGCCGCGCAAAGCGGCTGCAAAATAAGCCATGACATCGCCGCGCCATTCGATGCGGTTCTTTTCGAGGGCGAAGCCGAGGAGGTGCGGGCCTTCAATCAGTTTCTGGCGGCGCGGCCGGGCGCGATATTGCCCCTCCAGGCACTCAGCACCGCAGCGCTCAAGGCGGGTGCGGCTTACAACCCCGCCTGGCTGCTCTCCGAGCGCGTGATCTCAGTCAACACCGCCGCGGTGGGCGGGAATGCCAGCCTGTTGCTGCTGTAGGAAGTGTAAGGAAGGGCTTCTTTTTTGAAAAAAAGAAGCAAAAAACTTTTTTAAACTGGGGCGTGCTTGTTTCGGGGGCATAGGCTACTTTCACGCAAGCTCTTGACGGCGGGGAAACAATCCGCAAATCGCCCGGTATGATCGACGCACCAGACCGCGCTTCCAGCGAAAAAGCCCTCGTTCTGTTTTCCGGCGGCCAGGATTCCACCACCTGCCTGGCCTGGGCGCTGGACCGTTTTGCCGAGGTCGAGACCATCGGGTTTGATTACGGGCAGCGCCACCGGGTGGAAATGTCCTGTCGGGAGCCCGTGCGTGAGGCCGTGCGGGCGCTGAACCCGGCTTGGGCGAAGAAATTGGGCGAGGACCATGTGGTCGATCTGTCGGTGCTGGGCGCCATTTCCGAATCCTCGCTCACGCGCGAGACGGAGATCGCCATGACGGCCTCCGGTCTGCCGAACAGCTTTGTCCCGGGCCGCAATCTGGCCTTCCTCACCTTTGCCGCCATGCTCGGCTATCGCCGCGGGGCGCGGCATATCGTGGGCGGCATGTGCGAGACGGATTTTTCCGGCTACCCGGATTGCCGCCATGATTTCGTGCAGTCGATGCAACAGACGCTGAATGTCGGCATGGCGCATGATTTCGTGCTCCACACGCCGCTGATGTGGATCGACAAGGCGGAAACCTGGGCGCTGGCGAAAAGCCTGGGCGGCGAGGCGCTGGTGCGGTTGATCGTCGAACAAACGCACACCTGTTACTACGGCGACCGCACGCAGCTTCACGATTGGGGCTATGGCTGCGGCACCTGCCCCTCCTGCGAATTGCGCGCGCAGGGGTACCGGCGGTTCGTCGCAGCTTAGAGAAGAAAGTAAGTGGCCGCTTTTTGAAAAAAGCGGCGCAAAAACTTTTTCGACTCTGGGCCTGCGGCGTTAGGGCGCGCTTCCTCCCAAAGCAAGGGGAAGCAAAAACTTTATTTACTCTGGGCCGTGGGCGTTGTCGGCGTCACAGACTCAGGCCCAGCATGGTAAAAGTTTTTGCGCCGCTTTTTTCAAAAAAGCGGCCACTTTCTTTATCGAAAAGCCGATTCTCTAGGCCACCGAGCCGGCGGCGAAGGCGCTGGACCAGGCCCATTGGAAATTATAGCCGCCGAGCCAGCCGGTCACGTCGACGGCCTCGCCGATGACGAACAGCCCGGGCACCTTGGTAGCACCCATGGTCTGTGAGGAGAGCTCGGCGGTATCGACACCGCCCACCGTAACTTCGGCCTTGGCGAAGCCTTCTGTCCCGGTGGGGCGCAGGGCCAAGAGATTAAGCCGGGCCCCGAGTTCCTTGAGCTGCTTGTTCGATGTCTCGGCGATCACCTGCTTTTGCTGACCTTCCGGCAGCAATGCCTGCGCCAGGCGTGCGGGAAAGAGTTCCGCCAAAATGGTCTTCAGCTCCGCCTTCGGCCGGGCCGCCTTGCGTTCCAGCAGCAAAGCGGCGGCATCGGTTCCGGGCAGCATGTTGAGCGCCAGCTCCCCGTCCTCGGCCAAATAGGAGGAAATCTGCAGCACCGCGGGGCCGGACAGACCGCGATGCGTGAACAATGCGTGCTCGCGGAATTCGCGCTTGCCGAAGCGTGCGACGGATTCGAAGGAGACGCCGCTTAAGCCCTGCATCCAGCTCCAGGGTGCGCCTTCAAACCGCAATGGCACAAGGCCGGGCCTCACCGGCGTCACGGCCAGGCCGAACTGGCGCGCGATGTCATAGGTGAATCCCGTCGCGCCGAGCTTGGGGATGGAGAGGCCCCCTGTGGCCAGGACCAGCGAGGTCGCTTCCACCAGATCAGTGCCGGTTTTTATGGTGAAGGCGCTGCCGCGGGAGATTTCCGTGATTTTTTGCTCAAGGCGCAGCGTTACATGGTTCTGGCGGCACAGGCCAAGCAGCAGCCCTAAGATCGCGCGGGCGGAATCGTCGCAGAACAACTGGCCGAGGCGTTTTTCGTGATAGGCGATGCCATGCGCCTCCACCAGTTTGATGAAATCGCCTGAGGAAAATTTCGCCAGCGCCGATTTGGCGAAATGCGGATTTTGCGACAGGAAGTTCTCGGCTTTCACCGACAGATTCGTAAAATTGCACCGCCCGCCACCGGAGATGAGGATTTTCGCACCGGGCTCAGCGGCATGGTCCAGCACCAGCACGCGCCTTCCTCGCTGGGCCGCGATGGCGGCGCAGAACAGCCCCGCCGCTCCCGCGCCGATGACCACCACATCAAACAAAGCCTTTGCCAAATCATCGCTCCGGTCAGTCCATTTAACCGGGGCTGTGTATGCGTTTGTCGTGCCGCTGGCAAAGAGGCAAAGTGGCCGCTTTTTGAAAAAAGCGGCGCAAAAACTTTACCATGCTGGGCCTGAGTCTGTGTCGCCGACAACGCCCGCGGCCCAGAGTCAATAAAGTTTTTTTGCTTCTTTTTGTTCACAAAAAGAAGCCTTCCCTTGCCTTGGCCGTTAGGTACTCGCGTTCTCCAGGCCCAGCCGCGCCGCTTTTTTCCAAAAAGGGGCCACTTACTTTCTTGTTTACCCTTGCGGCATCGCCTCCGGCACCACCGTCTTCACGATCGTGGCATCCAGGGCTTCGAACGCCGCATAGTCTATGGTGGCATAGAGTTCCTTGCGGGTCAGCATCTGGTCCAGGCAATTCTGCGCGCCGCCATCTTTGGCGATGGCGGCATAGAGCTTCTCTTGCGCCAGGGCCGCCACGCGCAGCGAGGTCACGGGCCAGATCACCATTTTGTAGCCGAAGGCGGCAAATTCATCCTTGGTGAAAAATGGCGTGCGGCCGAATTCCGTCATGTTCGCGAGCAACGGCACGCCCGGCAGCCGCGCCGCGAACTCCCGGAACATCTCAGCCGAAATCATTGCCTCGGGAAAAATCGCATCGGCCCCGGCCTCGACATATAATTTTGCCCGGGCCACGGCACCGTCCATCCCTTCCGAGGCCGCGGCATCGGTGCGCGCGATGATATAGAGATGCCGCCGCGCCTGTGCCGCCGCCGCCACTTTCGCCGCCATGTCCTGCGGCGCGGCGAGCTTCTTGTCGTTCAGATGCCCGCATTTTTTCGGCAGGATCTGGTCCTCCAGATGCACCGCCGCCGCCCCCGCATCCTCGAAGCTGCGGACCATGTGCATGACGTTCAGCGCCTCGCCATAGCCGGTATCTCCGTCCACCAGCACCGGCAGACCAGACGCGCGCGCCACCTGGCGGATGAAGAAGCACACCTCGTCCACCGTGATGATGCCGAGATCCGGCAGGCCCATGGAGGCGGTCATGGCCGCACCTGAGAGGTAACAGGCCTCGAAGCCGGCTGACTTGGCCTGCTGCGCGGCGAGGCCGTTATGGGTGCCGGGAATGCCGAGTATGCCGGGCCGCGCGAGCAAAGCACGGAAGCGTTCGCCGGCGGGCAGGGAAGGGAGGTCGGAGGCGCGGAGATAGGGCATGGGACGGGCTCCTTGAAGAGAAGGAAGAAAGGGCTTCTTTTTTGAAAAAAAGAAGCAAAAAACTTTTTTAAACTGGGCCGTGCTGGTTTCGACGCCACCGGCCCAAGCGTAAAGAAGTTTTTGCGCCGCTTTTTTCAAAAAGCGGCCACTTTCTTTCCTAACGCTCTGTTAACCTTTTGAACGGCAAATTCTCCGAACCGACATAGTTGGCCGAGGGGCGGATGATTTTGCCGTCGATGCGTTGCTCGATAATATGCGCGCCCCAGCCGGAAGTGCGGGAGATCACAAAGAGCGGTGTGAACATTGGCGTCGGCACACCCATCATGTGATAGGAAACCGCCGAGAACCAATCGAGATTCGCGAACATCTTCCTCCTGGCCATCATCACCGCTTCGATCCGCGCCGCGATGTCGAACATTTTCGTCGATTTCGCCTCGTCGGAAAGCTGTTTCGCAACGCGCTTTATGACCTCGTTGCGCGGGTCGGCCACGGTATAGACCGGATGGCCAAAGCCGATGATCACCTCCTTGGCTTCCAGCCGGCGCACAATATCGGCCTCCGCCTCGTCCGGGGTCGCATAGCGTTTTTGAATCTCGAACGCGGCTTCGTTGGCGCCGCCATGTTTCGGCCCGCGTAGCGCGCCGATGCCGCCGGTGATGGCCGCGTAAAAATCCGTGCCCGTGCCGGCGATCACCCGGCAGGCGAAGGTGGAGGCGTTGAACTCATGTTCGGCATAGAGAATGAGCGAGGTGTGCATCGCCCGCACCCAGCTTGGCCCGGGCGCCCGCCCATGCAGCAGGTGCAGAAAATGCCCGCCGATCGTTTCGTCATCGGTCTCGACTTCGATCCGTTTGCCATTGGTAGAAAAATGATGCCAGTACAGCAACGCCGAACCGAGCGAGGCCATCAGCCGGTCGGCGATGTCGCGTGCCCCCTCGGGGGGATGATCATGCGCTTCCGGCAAAACGCAGCCCAGCACCGAGACATAGCTGCGCATCACATCCATGGGATGCGCCGCCGCCGGCAGGGTTTCCAGCACGGTCCGCACCGC
>DATJHR010000091.1:0-3669 GCA_035493735.1 Acidocella sp. | reverse complement strand
GGGCGCCACCAAGCGGCTGGCGGAAATGTACTGCCAGGGGCTCGATGTGGCGGCGCGGCATGGCGGTGCGGCGATGCGCTGTGTCACCGTGCGCTTCGGCAATGTGCTGGGCTCGACCGGCTCGGTGGTGCCGCTGTTCCGGCGCCAGCTGGCGCAAGGCGGCCCGCTCACCGTCACGCATCCCGACATGCAGCGTTATTTCATGACCGTGCGCGAGGCGGTCAGCCTGGTGCTGCAGGCCTCCGTGGTCGGCAGCGGCGCCGAGGCCATTCCCGATGGCGGCATCTTCGTGCTCGACATGGGCGAGCCCGTGAAAATCGTCGACCTGGCCCGGCAGATGATCCGCCTCGCCGGGCTGCGGCCGGACGAGGATGTGGCGATCCGCTTTACCGGGCTGCGGCCGGGGGAAAAATTGTTTGAGGAGCTGTTCCATGGCAGCGAGCGGCCGGCACCGACCGGCCATGAAGGGCTGCTGATGGCCACCCCGCGCCTGGTCGATGTGCGCCTGGTGGCGGCGGCGATCCGCACCATCGAGGCCGCAGCCCAAGCCGGCGACGCGGCCGCGGCCACGGGCACGCTCGCGCGCATGGTGCCGGAATATGTGCAGGATGCGGGGCTCGCTGTTTCCGGAACGACAGGCTAAAGACGGGTCTCATGACCGCTGAGACTGTTACCCCCATCCCGTTTCTCGACCTCCAGGCCCAGCAGAGCCGCATCGGCCCTGCCTTGCGCGCGCGGCTCGACGCTGTGCTGGCGCATGGCCAGTATATTCTCGGGCCGGAAGTGGCCGAGCTGGAAGCCCGGCTCGCCGCCTTCTGCGGCGCCGCCCATTGCGTGAGCGTGAGTTCCGGCACCGACGCGCTGCAGATTGCGCTGATGGCCGAAGGCATCGGCCGCGGCGATGCGGTGTTCCTGCCTGCCTTCACCTACACCGCCACGGCGGAAGTGCCGCTGCTGCTCGGCGCGACACCGGTTTTCGTCGATGTCGATCCCCAGACGTTCCAGATGGACCTCGCCGCCCTGCAGGCGCGCATCGCCGACGTGAGGCGCGCCGGGCGCCTGACCCCGCGCGCGGTCATCGGCGTGGACCTGTTCGGCCAGCCGGCCGACTGGCCTGCCATCCGCGCCATCGCCGCGCAAGAAAACCTCTTCACGCTGGACGATTGCGCGCAAAGTTTCGGCGCGGCACTCGAAGGCGAGCGGCTGGGCCGCGCGGCGGATGCCACCGCCACCAGCTTCTTCCCCTCCAAGCCGCTCGGCGCCTATGGCGATGGCGGCGCGCTGTTCACCGAATCCGCGGAGCGCGCGGCGTTGTATCGCTCGCTGCGCACGCATGGCGAGGGCACGACCCGCTACGAGGTGCTGCGCACCGGCATGAACGGTCGGCTGGACACGCTGCAGGCCGCCGTGCTGCTGGCCAAGCTCGACGTGTTCGAGGGCGAGATTGCGCGCCGCGAAGCCATCGCCCGGATCTATGACAAAGAACTGGCCGGCCTCGTGGACATCCCCGCCCGCGTGCCGGGCAGCACCAGCGCCTGGGCCGTGTATTCGATCCTGCTTCCCGACCAGGCGGTCCGCGATTCCGTGCAGGGCGCGCTGCGGGCGCAGCAGATCGCCAGCGCCGTGTATTACCCGCGCGCCTTGCACCAGCAGCCGGCCTATGCCGGGTGCCATGACGGGCGCGCCATGCCGGTCGCCGAAAGCTTGGGCGGGCGCATCCTGGCCCTGCCGATCCACCCGGACCTCACCGACGCGCAAGCGTTACGCGTGGCGGCGACGATCCGCGCCGCCCTGGCCGCATAGGCGCACCATGCCGCGCGGCGATCTGTTCCCGGAGATCAGCCCTTTTGAGACCGGCTATCTGCCGCTTTCGGACGAGCACGTGATGTACTGGGAGCAAGTCGGCAACCCGCACGGCAAGCCGGTCTTGTTCCTGCATGGCGGCCCCGGCGCCGGGGCCGGCGCCGTGCATCGGCGTTTCTTCGACCCGAATGTCTGGCGCGCGATCATTTTCGACCAGCGCGGCGCCGGGCGCTCGAAACCGCTCGGCAGCCTCACCGCCAACACCACACCGCACTTGATCGCCGATATCGAGACGCTGCGCCAATTTCTCGGCATTGAGCGCTGGCTTCTGTTCGGCGGCTCCTGGGGCGCGACACTGGCCCTGGCCTATGCGCAAGCGCATCCCGAGGCCGTGGCCGGCGCCGTGCTGCGCGGCGTTTTTCTCGGCCGCGCCATCGAGGTGGAGTGGTTCCTGCACGGCCTGGCGCGGGTCTTCCCCGACGCCCATGCGGCCTTCGCGCAATTCCTGCCGGAGGCCGAGCGCGGCGACCTGCTGGGCAGCTATCTGCGCCGCCTCACCGACCCCGACCCGCAGGTGCACGGGCCGGCCGCCCGCAGCTGGAGCCTCTATGAGGGCTCCTGCTCGACGCTTCTGCCGAGCTTCGAGGCCGTCTCGGCCTTTGCGGCGGACCGCACCGCGATCGGGCTGGCGCGCCTCGAGGCGCATTACTTCGCCCATGATCTGTTTTTGCCCGAAGGCGGGCTGCTCGCGCACATGGCGGCGCTGCGCGGCATCCACGGCGAAATCGTGCAGGGACGCTATGACATGATCTGCCCGGCGCAATCGGCGTTCGAGCTCGCCGCCGCCTGGCCGACGGCGCGCCTCACTTTGGTGCCGGATGCCGGGCATTCGGCGCTTGAACCAGGCGTGCGGATGGCCCTGCTCGCCGCATTGGAGCGGTGCCGGCATCTGGTCTGACTGTTTCGGAGAGCCTCGATGAGTTTATCGCGACGGGGCCTGCTCGGCCTGGCGCTCGCTTTACCGGCGGGCGCGGCACGGGCCGCGCAGACAACCCCGCCATTGCCGCTGATCATGGCCACAGGCCGGGCCGGCACGACCTACGCGCGTTTCGGCACGGCCTGGGGCGGCTTGGCCGAGAAGGCCGGGCTGAACATTGTCTTTCGCGCGTCCAACGGCGCGGTGGCAAACGTCCTGCTGATCCAGCGCAATGCCGCCCAGCTTGGCATGACCACGACCATGGTCGGCGCCGAGGCGCGGCAAGGCCGCGGACGATGGACCGCGGGCGTGAAATTCAACGCCTTCCGCGTGTTGTTTCCCGCCTTTCCCTCGGCTTTGCAGATCGTCTCGCCGCGCCGCACCGGCATCACCAGCGTGGCGCAGCTGGCCGGCAAGCGGATCGGACTGGGCGCCCCCGGCGACACCGATTCCACCGCGGTGCCGGCCATCCTCGCCGCCCTTGGTCTCTCCGGCGATTTCGTCACCACAGGCACCTTCCAAAGCGGCCTGCAGCAGATGGCGGCAGGACTGCTCGATGCCTGCGCCTTCATCAGCGCCCCGCCGCTTGAGCCCATCGCCGCCGCCGCCGCCCACCAGGAACTCGCGCTGATCGGGCTGACACCGGCGCAAATCGACCAGCTGGAACAGACAATCCCCGGCCTCTACGGCATGGTGCTGCCGGCGGGGCTGTTTCCCGGCCAATACCAGCCGGTGGCCTGCATCGGCACGCCAAATCTGGCAATCGGCGCGGCGGCCCTGCCCGACCATGTGGCGCGGGACATCACCTTCGCCGGCCTTCGCCACCGCGACATGCTGGCCGCCACCGTGCCCGCCGCACGGGCGCAGCCCGACCTGCAGCCGGTGATCGC
>DATJHR010000090.1:0-3426 GCA_035493735.1 Acidocella sp. | reverse complement strand
ATAAATGAGCGATAGTAACAACTTCGCAGAAGGCGCGCCGACATTAGGAACTTCCGGCAACGATTTCGCAACGCGCGCGCAGCAGCGGGCCGAATCCGTTGCGGATGCGGTCAAGGATCAGGCCCGGGAGACGGCGGACGCCGGAAAGGCGCAGCTGGCTGACCAAATCGAAGAGGCAGCGGGCGCCGTGCAGCGTTCGGGTAAGCAGTTGGAAGGGCGTCAGGAGTTTCTGGCAAGGCTGGTTCAACGAAGCGCCGATGAGATAAGTTCTCTTGCTGGGACACTGCGGGCGAACGATCTCGGTCAATTGACCCAACGACTGCAAGAGCTCGCGCGTCAACAGCCAGCCGTCTTTACGGGCCTTTCGATTGCGGCCGGCTTCGCAGCTGTGCGGTTGGCGAAAGTCGCTGGTAGCCGCTCATCAAGTGGTATCTCGTCACACTCTCAGGAGGGCGGAACATGAATAATGAGGCTAAACAGGATGCAAATAGCCTGGCCGAGGTGGTTGGCGGCCTCGCTGCGGATGCGCAGGCGCTCATTCGCGGGGAAATTGCGCTGGCACGCGTGGAATTCGATCAGAATGTTCACCGCATGATCATGGCTTTTGTCTGGCTGATGGGTGGCGCACTGTTCGGATTCGCTGGGCTGGTTGTGGTGTTGCAAGGCGCGGCTTTCGCTCTGGCCATTGTGATTCCGACATGGGCCGCTTCGCTCGCTGTTGGGATTGTCGTCGTCGTAATCGGCACCTTCTTCACCCGCGCGGGCCTTTCCAGGCTTTCGCTCCGGGCGATGGCGCCAGATCGCACAGCGGCGAATCTGGAAAAAGACGCCCAGTTGATAAAGGAGCACGTGTGATGTCCGAGAGCACGATCGAGCAGGCGCGGATAGAACGGGATTTGGAAGGCACGCGGTCGCGGCTGAACCAAGGGTTGAACGAACTGCAGGAGAAAGTGGCGCCCCGGGAGTTGGCGGGCGATTTTGTGGACTATGTCCGACAAGGCGGCGGAACCGAGTTTGCCCGGAACCTGATGGCCAGCGTGCGGCGCAACCCCGTCCCGGTCGTGCTCGTCGGTGTGGGACTGCTATGGTTGATGGCCTCTCAGGCACCGGTATCGGACAGCACCGGTGCGCCGGCACGCGGTCAGGGGCAATGGCGGTCCGGCAAGCCAAACGGCGAAGCAGAGGGACAAGCGGGGCGTTTTGGGGAAACCGAGGTGCCCCAACCGGGCCGAATGGGCCGAGCCCAAGACAAGGCGGTGGAGATGGGGCGACAGGTCCAGGGCGCCGCGGCGGGAATCGCTGATCAGGAGCAGAGCGCGGCGGCGGCCGGACAACAAAGTTTTGCCCGTGGTGTGGATGATTTACAGGCCGAACTTGCCGATCGGGCAGGTCAGTTGAGCGATATGGCGCAACGTGCTGGCGGTAAGCTCCAGCAAGGTGCGCAAAGCGCGCGCCAACGGGGTGGCACGCTCGTGGCAAGTATCATCGACAATCCCTTGGTTCTGGGCGCGATGGGCTTGTCGGTCGGCGCCTTCCTCGGTCTGCTTGTGCCGAAATCCGAATGGGAGGAGACGGCGCTGGGAGACGTCGCGAGCGACGCTCAGGAAACGGTCCAGGGCATGATGGACCGTGCCGGCCGCGTGGTTGCGGAAACGGCCGATCAACTGCGGGCGAGGTCCCGGACGCAAGGGGTGGATACTGGCAGATCTGCCGATGATCGCGCCGACGATGCCCAAAGCGGTGCGGCGCGGTATGCCGAAGCGGGCGCGCAAGGCGGTCCGGAGATGGGGAAGGGGGCGTCGGAAGTCGACGCGCAGCCCGATGCGGCCAGCCGGGACAGTTGAGGATGGGTTGAAGCGACCGCCGTCGTCACGTGCGTGAGTTCAGGCAACGGGCGTTGGCTCAGAGACGGGCGTTGGCTCAGAAGCGCCTCAGTCTTCTGACTTCACATCGGCCTTATAGGCGCCGCGCGTGCCTTTTGGCTTTTCCGCACCGATCGTGGAATCGCGCTGAGTCTGTTGTTCGAGTTCTGCATTCAACTCAGCTCCCATAAGGATCACGATGCTCGATATCCATATCCAGGTCATGAAGCCGACGACCGCGCCGAGTGAACCATAGGTTTTGTTATAACTTCCGAAGTTGGCGACATAATAGGAAAATGCGAGAGAGGCACAAATCCACACGATCGCAGCAATAGCACTCCCCCAACTCACCCATTGCCAGCGCGCCAGATTCCGGCTGGGGCCGTAGCGGTAGACAAAGGCGAGGCCGATCATGATGACAATCAGCATGAACGGCCAGCGAAGTATGCTGAATGCCAAACGAGTGATGCTCCCCAACCCGATGAAGTTTAGCACGATCGGCACCGCGACGACGGCGCTGAGCGCAATGATAACGAAGCCAATGATGCCAAGCGTAAAGCCGAAGGAGATCAGGGTGCGCTGCAAAAAGCTCCGTTTCTCGCGCTCGTGGTAAATCGTGTTGAGCGCATCGAACAGGGATTTGACGCCGGAATTGGCACTCCACAGGGAGATCGCGAGGCCGATGATGAAGGCGACGCCCAGCGCTTTATGACCCTCGGCTGTCAACGCTGTGATCTGGCCCTTAATGATATCGATGCCCCCTCCCGGCACGATACCCCCAAGCCCGGCGAGTTGCCCGCCGAGGGTGGATGCATTGTTAAATAAGCCATAAATAGCGATAAACGCGGCGAGCGCAGGAAACAGTGAGAGAAGCACATAGAATGTCACGCCCGCGGCTTCCGTCATGACCCGGTCATCCGAAAATCCCGCTGCGGAACGTTTCAAAACATGCCACCACCCTTTCGGAGGGATTTGCGCAGGACTGGTCGCGCCGGCACCTGTAGCAGCACTGCTAAGGCTGCTTTTTGCCACGATCTCTCTCCTTGCTTTTATTGAACTCTTTCATAGGGCCTGACATCGTTGTGACGTGACATAAGGTTGCTGCTTCTATGTGAAGCCGATTTCCGAGGTTTCATGCGGCCTTACACTTATTTGATAAAAGCCGTTTTAAGCGGACCAGCTCACTCGCCTGAGTCCCTTCTGGTGACCTTGCCAAAGGCGAACGGATACATGGGCTTGTTAGGAGCGGGCCGCCTATTTTGAATAGCCGCCTGATGCGCCAGAGCCCTGCCCGGTGCTGTTGGGCGCAGTTTGGACGCCGCCATTCCCCATGCCTGTGCCAGATGGTGGCGTTCGCTTGCCCGCCCCCATGTAAGGTGATGGCGTCGTGGCACCCTTATTATTTTGCAACTGGCTGTTCATTGTGCCGGAGGGAGCGCCCGAAGTGCCGTGAGTGCCGCCTAAACTACCGCTGCCCATGCTGCCGCCGCTGGTGCCGCTTCCCATGCTGCCGCCAGTCGTGCCGGTCGTGCCCCCGCCGGGGCCGGAACTCGTCTGAGCAAAA
>DATJHR010000089.1:0-11727 GCA_035493735.1 Acidocella sp. | reverse complement strand
CTGAAGGATCTCGGCCAGCTTGTCGCACGCGAGATCGAGGCCGCCGGCGGTGTCGCCAAGGAATTCAACACCATCGCGGTGGATGACGGCATCGCCATGGGGCATGATGGCATGCTCTACTCGCTGCCCTCGCGCGAGCTGATCGCCGACAGCGTCGAGTATATGGTCAACGCGCATTGCGCCGATGCGATGGTCTGCATCTCCAACTGCGACAAGATCACCCCGGGCATGCTGATGGCATCGCTGCGGCTCAACATCCCCACGGTATTCGTCTCGGGCGGGCCGATGGAGGCGGGTAAGGTGGTGGTGAAAGGCGCCAAGCAGGCGCTCGACCTGGTGGACGCCATGATCGTCGCCGCCGACGACCGCTACTCCGACGAGGAAGTGAAGTCGATCGAGCGTTCGGCCTGCCCCACCTGCGGCTCCTGCTCCGGTATGTTCACCGCCAACTCGATGAACTGCCTGACCGAGGCGTTGGGGCTCTCGCTGCCCGGTAACGGCTCGGTGCTGGCGACCCATGCCGACCGCGAGAAGCTCTTCCGTGAGGCCGGGCGTGTCGTCGTTGATCTCGCCCGCCGCTGGTACGAGCAGGACGACGCCTCCGCCCTGCCGCGCAACATTGCCAGCTTCGGCGCCTTCGAGAACGCGATGAGTCTCGACATTGCCATGGGCGGCTCCACGAACACGGTGCTGCACCTGCTGGCGGCCGCGCAGGAAGGCGGGGTGAATTTCACCATGGCGGATATCGACCGCCTGTCCCGCCGCGTGCCGTGCCTGTGCAAGGTGGCACCGGCGAAAAGCGACGTGCACATGGAAGACGTCCACCGCGCCGGCGGCATCATGGCCATTCTGGGTGAACTGGAGCGGGCCGGGCTGATCGACACCAGCCTGCCGACCGTACATGCCCCCACGCTCGCCGACGCGCTGGCACGCTGGGACATTGGCCGCAGCAATAGCGAGGAGGTGCGCACATTCTACCGCGCCGCACCTGGCGGCGTGCCGACGCAGGTGGCCTTCAGCCAGTCTGCCCGCTGGAACGAACTGGACACCGACCGCGAGCGTGGCGTGATCCGTTCCGCACAGCACCCCTTCAGCAAGGATGGCGGGCTCGCCGTGCTGTTCGGCAACCTGGCGCCGGAGGGCTGCATCGTGAAGACCGCGGGGGTGGATGAATCCATCCTCACCTTCCGCGGCACGGCGCGCGTGTTTGAGAGCCAGGACAGTGCCGTTTCCGGCATTCTCGGCGGCCAGGTGAAGGCGGGCGAAGTCGTCGTCATCCGCTATGAGGGACCGAAGGGCGGACCGGGGATGCAGGAGATGCTGTATCCGACCAGCTACCTGAAATCCAAGGGCCTGGGCAAAGCCTGCGCCCTGATCACCGATGGCCGCTTCTCCGGCGCCACCTCGGGCCTGTCCCTCGGCCATGTCTCACCCGAGGCGGCCGAAGGTGGGTTGATCGCCCTGGTCGAGACCGGCGATGCGATCCTGATCGATATCCCCAACCGCGCGATCAGCCTTGAGGTGAGCGAGGATGTTCTCGCCGCCCGCCAGCGCGCGATGCAGGCCAAGGGCGCAGCGGCGTGGAAGCCGGCCGACCGCAAACGCAACGTCTCGCCCGCGCTCCGCGCTTATGCGGCGCTCACCACCAACGCGGCCCGCGGCGCCGTGCGGGATGTCAGCCAGATCGAAAAATAAGTTTGTGTCATCGGGGTCTGGGGCCTCCCGGCCCCAGCGGGGTCAAGGGGCAGAGCCCCTTGCCTTCCCTTCCTTCTTTTCCCACGAGTGCGCCTCCAAGAGCGCCAACAACCCGTCCACGATCTGCCCCGGCGTCGGCGGGCAACCGGCGATGACCAGGTCCACGGGCAGGAGCGCATCCACGCCGCCGAGGATGGCGGGCGAGCCTTTGAACACGCCGCCATCGACCGCGCAGTCACCCACCGCGACGACGAAGACCGGGTCGGGCATGGCCTCGCGGGTCTGGCGCACCGCCTCGGCCATGTTGCGTCCGGCGACGCCGGTGATCAGCAGCACGTCGGCATGGCGCGGGCTCGGGGTGAAAGTGAGGCCGTATTGGGTGAGGTCGTAGATCAAGTTCTGGGTCGCCCGCAGTTCCAGCTCGCAGCCGTTGCAGCTGCCGGCGGGCACATGGCGGATGGCGAGGCTGCGGCCGAGTTTTTGCGCCGAAGCGGCGGCGAGGCGTTGGCGCAGTGAGGCGGCGATGGCGGGGTCGGCCGTGCGTGGCGCGGCGTGGCGCAGCAGCAAATGCCGGGCGACGGTTTTCCACACCATTACAGGTCCACTCCCGAATAGGAAGCGTTGACGGATTTGTTGATCACCGGGAAGTCCGCAAAGATGCTGGTGGTGACGGCATGTTCCAGCAGCGGCCAATGCAGCGTGCTGGGGTCGGCGATGAACAGGTCGGCGATGGCGCCATTCTCCAGCTTCAGCCAATACCAGACGGGGCCGCGAAAGCTTTCCGCCACACCGATGCCCGTGCCGCTGCCGGCGGGCGGGGTGACGGTCAGCCCGTCCTCCGGTAGGCTCGCCAGCAGAGCGCGGACGATGCGGATGCTCTCCTGGATTTCAGCGAGCCGGATGCGCACGCGCGCGGCGACGTCTCCGTCTTGTTCCACCGGCACGGTAAGGCCGAACTGCTCGTAAGGCGCATAACCGGGCGTTAGCCGCGCGTCATGATCCTGGCCGGAGGCGCGCCCGACATAGCCGCCGGCGGCATAGGCGGCGGCGAGGGCCACGGGGATGATGCCGGTGCCGATCAGCCGGTCCTGCAGGCTGGCATAATCCTCGAACACGCGGGTCAGGCTCGGCAGCTCGGTTTCCAGCGCGTCCAGCGAGGAAAGGATGGCCGCCTCCCCTTTGGCGCGGAGGTCCGAGGCCACACCACCGGGCACCACCATGTCCATCATCAGCCTATGGCCGAACGCGGCATAAGCGGCGGCGCAGAAGGATTCGCGGTGCCAGGCAAAGCGGGCATCGAGAAAGGCGAAGCCGACATCGCCGGCGATGGCGCCGATATCGCTGGTATGGTTGGCGAGGCGCTCGATCTCCGCCATCACGGCGCGCAGGTGCACGGCGCGCCGGGGCGGGGTGAGTGCCAGCGCCGCCTCGGCCGCCTGGGCGTAGGCCAGGCTGTGGGCGACCGTGGCATCCCCGGAAATCCGCGCGGCGAAGCGCGCGGCCAGGCGCGGCGATTTGCCGCGCATCAGCCCCAGCGTGCCCTTATGCGCGTAGCCGAAACGGGTCTGCAGCTTCAGCACCTGTTCGCCGCGCAGCGTGAAGCGGAAATGCCCTGGCTCGATGATCGCCGCATGCACCGGCCCGACCGCGACCACATGCGCCCCTTCCTCTTCCGGCGCCGGAAAATCCGGCCAGGCGGCGGTGCCGTCCGGGGCGCGGAATTGCTCGACCGCGGGGCGCGTATCGGCCGCCCCCGTGGCGGTGGCGCCGGTCATGTCATGCGCCAGCCGCTGAAACCACGCCGCGCCGGGATGTTTCAGGGCCGGATAGGCGTTGTCCACCAGGGGCACGGCGCGCAGCGTGCCCGGCTGGTACAGCGCGTAGGCATGGGTCGCATCCGTCCAAAGTGCGATGAATTTTCCGCCCTGTGCCTGCCATTCCTCAGCCGTGCATAAAATCATTGGAGCCCCGCCGCGACGCTGGAGAGGAGATGGAAGAGCAGCAGCGGCATCAAGAAGGCCAAACCGAAGGCCAGCAGCAGATGCAAGGTTACAAGCCCCGTCTCGGCCCTGGCTTGGATCGGCTCGGCCTTGGGGGGTGCCGCGAACAGCAGAGGCCCGAGATGGCGCAGGATCGGCACGGCGCAGAGCACCATCCCCAGCCCCAGCGGCAGCGAGAGCAGCGGGTCACGCTGGATGGTTTGGCTGACGATGATGAACTCGCTGGCGAACAGGCCGGAAGGCGGCATGCCGGTCAGCGCGAACATCGCCGCCGCCAGCGCCCAGCCGAGATATTTTTGTCCCCCCGGGAGGCCGCGCAGATGCGCAAAGGCGTAATGACCGGGGGCGGCCGAGCCGCGCGCGGCGGCGGCGCGGATCAACCCCTGGAACAAAGCCGATTTGATCAGCGTATGCAGCATCATGTGCAGCAGCCCGCCGAAAATCGCCACCGCGCCGCCAATGCCGAAGGCGAAGGCCGCGAGGCCGGAATGTTCGATGGAGGAAAAGCCGAAAAACCGCCGCGCATCGCGCCGGCGCGGCAGCGAAAAGGCCGTGAGCAGCAGCGAGGCGAGCCCCAAAGTGAGCAGAAACGGCCCCGGCGGCATCGCCCCGCCGCCCGAGAGAGAATTCTCCTGCAGCACATGGCGGAACCGCAAAAGGGCGAGCAGCGCGACATTGAGCGTGAGGCCGCTCATCGCCGTGGTGACGGGCGCCGGGCCTTCGGCATAGGCATCCGGCAGCCAGCCATGCAGCGGCACCAGCGCCGCCTTGGTGCCATAGCCGAACAGCAGGAACACGAAAGCGAGCGTCAGCAGCGTGCCGTTCAGCGCCGCGCCATGGGCGGCGAGCGCGGAAAAACTCATGGCCGTCAGGCCCGGCCCCAAAGCCGGCTCCGCGGCAAGATAAGTCAGCATGGTGCCGAACAAGGCGAGCGCGATCCCCACACCGCCGAGAATGAAATATTTCCACGCTGCCTCCAGCGCGCTGGCGCTGCGCGGCAGGCTCACGGCCACCGTGCCGGCGATCGTCGCCCCTTCCAGCGCCACCCAGAGCAGGCCGAGATTGTCCGCATAAAGGCCGAGCAGGCAGGCGCCCAGCACGAGCTGGAACATCGCGTGATAGAGCCGCCAGCGGTTCAGGCTCAGTGCATCACGGCTTGCCGCGACGAACCCAAGATTGGCGATCGCGGTGGTCAGCCCGACAAAGCCGGTGAGCGCGCCGAACAGCATGCCGAGCCTGTCAGCGTGCACCAACCCAGCACCCGGATGGGCAAACACGCCCAGCGTCAGCAGAAACGTCGCGCCGCACAGGAGCAGGTTCGCCATCGCCCCCTGCCGAGGGCTGCCGAGCAGGCCGAGCGGCAGGGCCGCGCAGAGCGGCAGCAAGGCGGCGGCGAGGGCAAAATTCATCGTCCGCGCCTCTCGATGGTCTCGATGCCGGCAAGGTCGAGCGTGTCGAAATGCTCGCGCAGGCGGAACAGGAACACGCCGACCACGAGAAAGCCGAGCAGCACCAGGAGGGCTACGGAAAGTTCAGCGACGAACGGCATGCCCGGCATGCCGGTGGCGGCCAGCACCAGCCCGTTTTCGGTGGAGAGAAAACCGATCACCTGCGCCACGGCGTTGCGCCGCACCGCCATGACCAGGAAGCCGAGCAGGACCACGGACAGGGCAATCGCCAGATCCTCGCGGGTGAGCGACGCGGCATTCAGCGTCGTCGGCAGCACCACCAGCACCGCCACGCCGATCAGCCCCAGCCCCAGGATCATCGACAGGCCCACGGGCATCACGGTCTCCACCGCGCGGATCAGGTTGAAGCGCAGCACCATGTGCCGCAGGCCGATCGGCAGGGCCATGGCCTTGATGACGAAAGTGATCAAAGCCGTGGCGTAGAGATCGGGTGAATGCTGCGCATAGCCCTGCCACAGGGCCGCGGCCGTGAGGGTGAAGGCCTCGGCCTGGTAGAGCGCGATCATGGAAGCCAGGCGCCGCTGCGAGAGCAGCGCGAAGGCGCAGAGCAGCATCAGCCCGCCCATCATATGCGCCAGAGAGAAGCTCAAGCTCATGCGCCGATCCTCTCCGCGACGAACAGGAACACGCCGGCCAGCACGCCGAGCAGAATCGCCACACCGAGGAACTCCGGCACGCGGAAGACGCGCATCTTCGCCATGGAAACCTCGAACACCGGCAGCACCACCCCCATCACGGCGAGCTTGGCGCCCCACAAACCGAGCCCCACGGGCCAGGTGAGCGGCTCGCCCGCGCGCGCCATGAAGAAGGGAAAGAACACCGTGGCAATAATGTTCATCCACACCATCAGCCGCAGCATCGCCGCATATTCGAACAAAGCGAGATAGCGGCCGGAATATTCCAGCAGCAGCGCCTCATGCACCATCGCGACTTCAAGATGCCCGGCCGGATTGTCGATCGGGATGCGCCCGGTCTCGGTCAGCGCTACGGCGAGCATGGCAACGAGCGCGAAGCCGAGCGAGACGGAGATGCCGACATGACCGGAGGCGAAGACGGTGGCGATGCCGTTGATGTTGAAGGCGTGGGCGATCAGCACGAAGCTGGCCAGCACCACCAGCAGCGCCGCCTCGGCGAACAGGGAAAAGAGCAGTTCGCGCGCGGCGCCGGCACCGCCGAAGCCGAAACCGGTTTCCAGCCCGCCCAGAAGCGTGGCGGCCCGCGTGAGCGAGAGCAGGCCGATCAGGGTGATGAAATCGGCCAGCGGCGCGGTGAGCATCCCGGTGCTGAAGCTGGGCACCAGCATCGCCGCCCCCGCCATGGCGGATAGGGCCGCGAACGGCCAGATTTGATAGAGTTCAGTGCTCGTCTCGGGCACCAGAGCCGTCTTGTTCAACAGCCGGAGCAGGAGACGATAGGGCTGCGTGACCGGCGGACCGCGCCGCCCGAGCAGCCGCGCCCGCAGCCGCGCCACCACCCCCACCAGCAGCGGTGCCAGCGCGAAAACCAGCACCAGATGCAGCAGCGTGGCGAGCAGCCGGGCAAGAAGCAGCAGCATCAGCCGCCCTGCTCCAGGCCGAGGGCCGCCAGGAACGCCACCAACGCGAGAAACACGAAGGCCAGGCGCTGCCGGATGGTGGCGCGGCGGATATATTCCGCGCCGCGCGTCAGGCGCAGCTGCAGCCGGAACAGAGGTTGCCACAGCAGCGCGTCGGCCGGATCGCCCCCGCGCAGCAGAATCGCCTCGCCCAGCGCGCGGCGCACCGGCTGGGCAAAGCCGGTGGCGCTGGGCTGGGTGGTCGGGTCACCGAAGGGCAACCAGACCGGCGGGCGGCCGAACCCGCCATTCCAGGCCGGCGCCTCGCGCACGCCCCGCGCGCCGAAACGCCGCAGAAGCCCGTAAGCCGCCCCCCAGGCGGCCGCGAGCAGCACCGCCAGGCCCAACGGCGCGTAGCTCAGCGGCGCCGGAATGGCGCCCGGCACCATCAGCCGCACCGCTTGGTTAAGCCCCAGCAGCACCGTGCCCGGCAGCAGCGCCACCGGCACGCACAGCACAGCGAGGAGGCCCATGCTGAACAGCTCCGGGCGCCGCACATCCCCGGCGGCGGCGGCGGCCAGCGTGCGCGGCCGGCCGAGAAATCCAATGCCGATCAACCGCACCGCGGCCCCCAATGCCAGGGCCGCACTCAATCCCAGCAGCGCGAGCAGCGCGGTAAAGCCGATGCGGCCAAAAATCCCCCCGGTGCCGGCGGCGATGATCACCGCATGCAGAAGCAGAAATTCCGGTGCGAAACCGGGGCCGAGCGGCACCGCCGCCAGGCCGGAAGCACCGGCCAGCATGAGCAGGCCGAGCTTGGGGCAGCCGCGCATCAGCCCGCCCAGCCAATCCAATGAGCTGGTGCCGGTGGCGCGCTTCACCGCCCCGGCGCCAAGGAACAGCAACGGCTTGTAGAGCGCATGCGCGACCGCGCAGAGCAGCGCCCCCTGCAGCGCGAGCGCGGCCAGAACCGGATCGCCCATCGCCTTGGCGCGCAAGGCGATCCCGGCGCCCACCGCGATCAGCCCGACATGCTCGACCGTGGACCAGGCGAGCATGGTCTTCAGCTCCACCTCCAGCACCGCCCGAAGCGCGCCAAGCAGCACCGAGGCCGCCCCCGCGGCGATCAGCACAATGCCCCACCAGGGTTGAGCGGCGCCGCCGAAGGTGAGGAAACCGTAGCGGAGGATAACGTAGAGGGCGACTTTCACCATGCCGCCGGACATCAGCGCCGAGACGCCGGCCTCCGGCACCGGATGCGCGCGCGGCAGCCAACCATGCAGTGGCGCCAGCCCGGCCTTGGCGCCGGCGCCCAGCAGGATGAGCATGAAAGCCAGGCTCGAAGCGGGTAGGAACAGCGCCGGGATCAGGCAGGCGGCGGCAAAAACCGCGATGCCGATATACAGCGTCGCCGGGGCACGGTCGCCGCGCAGCACCAGCGCCCAAGAGGCCGCGCTCATCAGCTCAAAGCCGAAAATCAGGGTGAAGGCGTCGCCCGCCAGCACGGCCAGCACCATGCCAAGCACGAACGCCCAGAAGGCCACCGAGCGGCGCATCCCGGCAATCGCGCTGGCCACGGTTTGCGGCAGAAGCAGGAGCAGGAAAATCGCGGACAGCGCATCAAGGCGCAGATGCATCCCCTGCCCTGGTAGCCCAAACATCAGCGGGAGGGATTCGTGCACGGGGCTCTAGTTAGCAAACCAAACGTCGTGCCGGAAGTGGAAGAAAGTGGCCCAAAAAATTTCTTATAGTTGGGCCGCAGCTGTTTCCACCACTACGGCCCAAACTAACAAAGTTTTTTTGCTACTTTTTGTTCACAAAAAGTAGTTCTCTCTTCTTCTTCCTTTTCTCAGCCGAGCAGCGCAGCGACGGCGTCGCGCTCCTCGGTCAGTTCCTTCAGCGTGATCGCCATGCGGCTCTTGGAGAACTCGTCCATCGGCAGGCCCTTCACGCGGTGATACGCGCCGCCCTCGCAGGTCACCGGCACGCCGAACATGATGTCCTCCGGCACGCCGTAATCGCCATCGGAAGGCAGGCCCATGGAGACCCATTTGCCGTTGGTGCCGAGCACCCAATCACGCACGTGATCGATCGCCGCATTGGCCGCGGAAGCGGCGGAGGAGAGGCCGCGCGCCTCGATGATCGCCGCACCCCGCTTGCCGACGGCGGAGAGATAGGTCTCCTTGTACCACGCCTCGTCGTTGATCTTGTCCTTGAGCGACTGGCCGTTCACGGTGGCGAAACGGTAATCGGCATACATGGTTGGCGAGTGGTTGCCCCAGACGGCGACCTTCTCGATGCCCGAAACCGGCACCTTCGCCTTCTCGGCCAGCATCGACACGGCGCGGTTATGGTCCAGGCGCAGCATCGCGGTGAAGGCGGCCTTCGGCAGGTCCGGAGCGGACTTCATGGCGATATAGGCGTTGGTGTTGGCCGGGTTGCCGACCACCAGCACCTTCACGTCGCGCTTCGCGTTCTCGTTCAGGGCCTTGCCCTGCACCTTGAAAATCTCGGCATTGGCGGCGAGCAGGTCGCGGCGCTCCATGCCCGGGCCACGCGGGCGCGAGCCGACGAGAATGCCGATATCGATGTCCTTGAACGCCACATTCGGATTGTCGGTGGGCTCAATGCCGGCCAGCAGCGGGAAGGCGCAGTCATTGAGTTCCATGATCACGCCGTTCAGCGCCTTTTGCGCCACCGGCAGGTCGAGAAGATTGAGGATGATGGGCTGGTCTTTGCCGAGCAGATCGCCATTGGCGATGCGGAACAGCAGGGCATAACCAATCTGGCCGGCGGCGCCGGTCACGGCAACACGCATGGGGGTTTTCATCTTAGAGACTCCTCATTTTGTTCACCCCCCTTATCCCCTCGCCTGCCCTGCCTCAAGCCCCGCAAACCGGCGCGCCACGCATCGCCGCCCCGCTCCATTGGTGACACCGCCGCCGGTCCGAAACGGCAAAGGAAAAAGCGGAGGCAAGCGAAGGGGAAGGCTTCTTTTTGTGAACAAAAAGAAGCAAAAAAACTTTATTGATGCTGGGCCATGGGCGTTGGCACTGACAACGCCCATGGCCCAGCATCGCCAAAAGTTTTTGCGCCGCTTTTTTCAAAAAGCGGCCTCTTCCTTCGCTAGCCGACGATCAGGGAAATGGGGCTGGTGGCGTTCACCACCGCGGCGGGCGTGTCCGGCAGAGCGTCACCGTCCGACTGAGTCCTGATTTCGTTGTTGTTGACAAAGGTAATGTCGCTGCCGGGGACCACCCGCACGCCCGGGCAGCGCGGCAACAGCCCCAGCGGCAGGGCGGCGCCGGTGAGCAAGGCCGGGAAGGTGCCGGACCTCTCGAACAGCGCAACCTGGAAGCCCGGCGCGGTCGGCACCGCGTCGGGCGCCAGCATATAAGGGCCGCCATAGAGCCTTCCTTTGCTGACGACGACGCTGGCCGCGTCGTAGTCATGACCATCGATGCTGAGGCGGACGCGCGGGAACGGATAAGCCACCGCTTCCCAGAGCGACTGCCATACATAAGCGCCGCGGCCGATGGCGCGCTTCAGCAGCGGCTGCAGCCCATGGACCACGGCGCCGTCGAACCCAAGTCCCACCATCTGCACGAACACCTGCTCGCGCCCCTGCAACCGCACCACGCCCGGCCAAAGCGGCTGGGTGCGCTTATAGGCCAGGGCATTGGCAATGCCGCGCGCCGTGGTCGACAGCTTATATTCCTTGGCCAGCACATTGGCGGTGCCGAGCGGGATGATGCCAAGCGCGGTATCGCTGCCAAGCAGGCCGTTCGCGACCTCGGCAATGGTGCCGTCGCCCCCGGCGGCGACCACCATGGGGTGGCCCGACTCCGCCGCCGCGCGGGCCAGCGCCGTCGCATGGCCGGCATGTTGTGTCTCCGCGACCTCCACCATGATGCCGTTTTCGACCAGCAGATCGAGCACCCGCCAAAGGGCTGTCGCCCGCCTGCGTCCGGCAATGGGATTGAAAATAACCAACATTGAGCGAATCCCCGAAGGCCCGACGTAAACCACCTCCATGCCTGAGAATTAAGTCTTGCCAATGTCATTGCAGTGACGTTTCAATGACATCGCATTTTTTAAAAAAACACAGGGGGCGTCATGGAATTTTCACTGTTGTCAGCTACGGCGCGCAGCCTATTGGCTGACTTATGAACGCAATCGTGTCCCCTCATACCATGGCCACCACAGCGTATCGCAGCATTTTTATTTCGGATACGCATCTTGGAACCCGTGGCTGTCGCGCTGAGTTCCTCGCCGACTTCCTGAAGTCGGTCTCCTGCGAGAACCTCTACCTCGTCGGCGACATCATCGATGGCTGGCGGCTCCGCCGCTCCTGGTTCTGGGACCACCACCATGACGAGGTGCTGCGGCTGATCCTGCGCGCCGCGCGCGGCGGCACGAATGTGGTTTACGTGCCGGGCAATCACGACGAGGTGATGCGCAAATATGTGCCGCTGAGTCCGGAAATCTGCGGCGTGAAACTGCAGATGGAGACCGAACACACCACCGCCGATGGCAAGCGTCTGCTGATCACCCATGGCGACTCCTTCGACTCCGTGGTGCGGCACGCGAAGGTCCTGGCCCTGCTGGGCGACTGGGCCTACACCATGGCGCTCGGCCTGAACCGCCATTTCAACCAGATCCGCGTGCGGCTCGGCTATCCTTACTGGTCGCTCTCGGCCTGGCTGAAGCTGCAGGTGAAGGAGGCGGTGAAGGCGATCGACCGGTTCGAGACGGCTCTTGCCGATGATGCCCGCCGCCGCGGCTTCGACGGGGTGGTGTGTGGCCATATTCACCATGCCGAGATGCGCACCGTGAACGGCGTGCTCTACCTGAACGACGGCGACTGGGTGGAAAGCTGCACGGCGCTCGTCGAACATAGTGACGGCAAGCTGGAGCTGGTGGACTGGGTGGCGCGCAACAAGCTGTCGCTGCTGACCAAGCCCGCCCCCCGGCCCAGCGCCACCAAGGAAGCCGTGATGCAGAGCATGGCGGCCGAATTCGGCACCGG
>DATJHR010000088.1:0-30518 GCA_035493735.1 Acidocella sp. | reverse complement strand
GAGACCACCTCCGACTACGACCGTGAGAAGCTCCAGGAGCGCCTGGCCAAGCTCGCGGGCGGCGTCGCGGTGATCCGCGTCGGCGGCGCGTCCGAGGTCGAGGTGAAGGAGCGCAAGGACCGCGTCGACGACGCGCTGCATGCGACCCGCGCCGCGGTCGAGGAAGGCATCGTGCCCGGTGGCGGTGTGGCCCTGGCCCGCGCCTCGCTCGTCCTCGCCAAGCTCAAGGCGGACAACGAAGACCAGCGCGTC
Organism: Acidocella sp.; assembly: GCA_035493735.1. Lineage (GTDB taxonomy): Bacteria > Pseudomonadota > Alphaproteobacteria > Acetobacterales > Acetobacteraceae > Acidocella. The sequence continues at coordinate 30,266 of DATJHR010000088.1, read as the reverse complement.
GGCATCGACATCATCCGTCGCGCGATCCAGGTGCCGCTGCGCCAGATCGCCGAGAACGCCGGTGAAGACGGCGCGGTGATCGCCGGCAAGGTGCTCGACAAGGATGAGTACACCTTCGGCTTCGATGCCCAGTCCGGTGAGTTCAAGGACATGGTCAAGGCCGGCATCATCGACCCGGCCAAGGTCGTGCGCACCGCGCTGCAGGACGCTGCTTCCGTGGCCTCGCTGATCATCACCACCGAAGCCGGTGTGACCGAGCGCCCCGAGAAGAAGGCGCCGGCTGGTGCCCCGGGCGGCATGGGTGGCATGGGCGGCATGGGCGACATGGATTTCTAATCCACCCTGCCGACGACAAAGAGAGCCCCGGGAGCAATCCCGGGGCTTTTTTGTTGGAACCGCACGCGTAACAGATAGGATGGCGAGATGACAAATATCCGCCCGGCGGTGGCGGGCGATCTGGCGGCGGTGCAAACGCTGGTAAGGGCCGCCTATGCGCCTTACATCCCCCGTCTTGGCCGCGCGCCGGCACCGATGACCGATGATTATGCCGCCGCGATCGCGAAGGGGCTGGTGTATCTCAGCGAGATTGACGGCATGTTGGCAGGGCTGGTGGTGCTGATCGCCGAGCCGGACGCGCTGCTGGTGGACAATATCGCGGTCGCGCCGGCCTTACAGGGGCAAAAGATCGGCCGGTGCCTTATGGAATTTGCGGAAGAGACGGCAAAACAGCACGGCCTTGGCCGCCTCAGGCTCTACACGAACGCGTTGATGACCGAGAATATCGGCTGGTATGCGAGACTCGGCTTCCGCGAGACGCATCGCGGCACCGAAGCGGGGTTTTGGCGGGTCTATATGAGCCGCCAGCTTACCTGATCACCTGGCCTGATCTTCCTGGCGCCTCTATTCGGCGACTTTCAGACCCGCCTCATAGTCGGAAACCCAGCAGACAGCGAGACGCTGCCGCGATTTATCGCTATGTTCCAGGAGGATCTCGCTGCCGACCTCGAGCTTCGGCATCGGCTTCAAGCTGATACGATAGCCGCTGTCTGAAGCGTCGAGGACTTTACACGGGTGAACGTTCCGCTCGTCGTCCCCGAGAAGGATGGATGTGCGCTGCGCCATTCGCGCGATTCCCCTGACGGGACGGCGCGCTTCGCGCCGCTGGTCTTCCCAGTTCACAGGCTGCTCCATGGTCAAAGCTTAAAGCTCACTGGCGACGTTGTTGAAGGTATTACCAACGTCGTTGCCCAGAGTGCTGACAGCGGTGACGATCACAGCAGCGATCAGCGCAGCGATGAGCGCATATTCGATCGCCGTAACGGCTTTGTCATCAGACCTAAACGCGCGGACGGCATTCTTAAACATCGAAGTCACTCTCGAAACGAAGGCCGCCAAGATTTACTAACAATCCGTCTCGATATCAATGCATCTCAATCTTGACCGCAAATTATCACAAAACGCCGGGTCAGCCGGCGGCTGTAGCGACTACCTTTAGGTTCAATGGGCAAGCGAAAGGGAAGGCTTCTTTTTGTGAACAAAAAGAAGCAAAAAAACTTTGTTAAACTGGGCCGTGCTGGTTTCAACGCCGCAGGCCCAGGCCAACAAAAGTTTTTGCGCCGCTTTTTTCAAAAAGCGGCCGCTTTGCTCAGGCCACGCAGCTCTCAAAACCGCGCCGCAACGCCGGGCGGTTGAGGTCGCGGCCGATGAAGACGAGGCGGCTCGTGCGCGTCTCGTCAGCTCTCCAGGGCGCCAGAAAATCGCCGTCGGCGATCATGTGCACGGCCTGGAAGGCAAAACGGCGCTCCTCGTTCTTGTAAGAGAGGATACCTTTCGTGCGCAGCAGATCCTGCCCCTGGGTCTGCAGGATATGGCCGATCCAGGTGTTGAATTTCTCTGCATCGAGCGGCTTGTCAGTAGAGAGGCTGATGCTGGTCAGATGCTCGTTATGGGTGTGCGAATCCTCTTCGAGAAAATCCGGCACGGAAGCGAGCACGCGCTGCAGGTCGAACGCGTTGAGGCCGAGCAGCCGGTCGACCGGGACATCGCCACGGGTGGCCTTGTGGATGTCGGCGAAGCGGTTGATCTGGCGGATCCGCGCCTCGACGGCCTTCAATTCTTCCGGCGTGACCAGATCGAGCTTGTTCAGCACGATGACATCGGCAAAGGCGATCTGATCCGCCGCTTCCGGGGAATCTTCAAGGCGCGTCAGCAGATGCTTGGCGTCCACCACGGTGATGATCGCATCTAGCCGGGTTTTGGCCTTCACGTCCTCGTCGACGAAAAAGGTCTGCGCCACCGGTGCCGGATTGGCGAGGCCGGTGGTCTCGACGATGATGCCGTCAAATTTCTGCGCGCGCTTCATCAGCCCGCCGACGATGCGGATCAGGTCGCCGCGCACGGTACAGCAGATGCAGCCATTGTTCATTTCGAACACTTCCTCGTCGGAATCGACGACGAGGTCGTTATCGACGCCCAGTTCGCCGAATTCGTTGATGACCACGGCGTATTTTTTGCCGTGATTTTCGCTGAGCAGGCGATTGAGCAGTGTGGTCTTGCCGGCCCCGAGATAGCCGGTGAGCACGGTGACGGGGGTAAGCGTGTCAGACATGGGTCCGGTCCTACAAAAATTTGTCGGTTTATTTAGGCATGATCGCGGCAAGCCGGAAGGTGCGCCTTATGCATTCAGTGCAATGCGGGCCGCAAGGCTTCCAGCCGGTCGGCGAGAGAGGCGGTCTCAAAGCGGGCGGCCTGGGCGAGCCCGGCTTGCGCCAGAGTGGCGCGCGCGGCCTCGTCCGTGGCGAGGCTGAGAATGGCGGCGGCGGTGGCCTCCGCATCACCCGGCGCCACAAACAAAGCCGCTTCCCCCGCGACCTCGCGCAGCCCACCCTGCCCCGTGGTGATCAGCGCCGCGCCGCTGGCCAGGGCTTCCAGCGCGGTGAGGCCGAAAGGCTCGTCCCAGCGGCTCGGCACCACCACGATGGCGGCCTCCGCCATCGCCGCCAGCACCTCCGCATGCGGGCGCGGGCCCTCGAACGCCACCCCGGCGCGGGCCGCTTCTGCCCGCATGGACGTCACATAGGCGGTTTCCGGGCTGTCTGGGCCAAAACGGTCCCCGCCGATCATCCGCGCGGTCCAGCCGGGCAGATGCGGCAGCGTGAGCGCGCAGGCGGCGATGAACACATCCGGCGCCTTGTCGGCGGTGATGCGCCCGACGAAGAGCAGGGTTTTGCGCCGCTGCGGTGCGCGGGGCGGCAGCTCGGCGAGGCTGAGCGGATTGGGCAGCACCGCTGGGCCGGCGCCGGAAAGCCCGGTGCGGTAACGCGCGGCGAGAAATTCGGAGACACAGACCACGCGGTGCAGCAGGGAAAGCGCCAGACGCCGGCCGAAACGGGTTTTCAGGCCCCGCATGGTCACCGGGTCGTTATGCAGAAACAGGGAGACGCGGCGCCCAGGAAGGGCCACAGCCAGCATCATCGCCAGGCGCGGCTGCTGGTGAACCTCCACCACATCCGGCGCCAGACGGCGGAGCGCGCGCAGCGTGGAGGCAAAGCCGCGCACCGGCTGGTATTCAACGCCCTCGAATGTCCGCGCGCGCGGCGCGCCCATGACCACAGCCCCTGGCGTGAGGGCGCAAAACCGCCGCACCACCAGCGAAATCGCCCCGGCGGCATGCGGCGCGAAATGCTCTCGCGCCGGGAGGATCATGGCGACCCGCGCGCCGGCCGGCGCCATTCAGGGGGCCGCCGGCCGGGGCGGCCGGGGCTGAAGCGCAAAACCCAGGCCGAGGATGAAGAACATCCAGCCGAGCATGTACAAAGCCGGGAATTCGTCGGTGGAACCGAACGGCCAGGTGAAGGTCAGCGCGCTGACGAACAGGCCCACGCGCATCGGGTCCGGCGTGCGGAACAGCTTCCGCCCCAGAACGACCATCCAGGACAGCGCCATCAGCGAAAACAGGATCAGGCCGGGCAGCCCCGCATCCACAAAGGCCTGGATGTAATAATTGTGCGGGTGAAGATTGCAGGCCCCGAGCGACAGCTTGGTCGGGACAATCCCGAGCGCCGGCAGGCCTCCGGAGAAGCGCGGTTCCGGGCACAGCTCCCGAAACCCGTTATAGCCCCAGCCATGCCAGAGCGATTGCATCCCCATCACGGTCGCGCGGGTATAGAGCTCGCCATAAGGGCTCAACGAGAAATGGCTGAGATTGCGGCTCGTCTCATCGATCAGCTTGGCATAGGTCGGCGGTGAGATCACCGGCGTGGCGACAATCACCATGGCGGCCACGGCGACGATCACCACGGCAATGCCGCGCAGCTGGCGGATGAACAAAGCCGTCACCACGACGCCAAGCCCGGTCAGGGCCACCCCCATGCGCTGGCCGATCAGCACCGACGTGACCACGCCGAGGAGCGCCAGCACAGCCCCCGCGCTGCGCCATATCGTGCCGGGGCGGGAGAGCATGGCCACCACCAACGGCAGGATCGCCGGGAACAGGAGATGCATATAGAGCGCGCCGGCGCGCGGCTTCCAGAACGGCCCGGTCAATGAGCCATCCTCCCAGCGGTGATCGCCGAAAATATTGGTGCCGGTGAGATATTGCTGCCAGCTCTCGAGGCCGATCCAAAAACACGAGAGAGCCAAAGCCAGCCACGCCGCTTTCTGCGCGCGGGGCGTCACCAGCAGCCAGGTTTGCAGCGCCACCGTGAAGACCAGCAGCCGCAGGATCACGAGGGCCTGGACCAGGCCCATCGCCCAGCCCGCCGCGCCGAACGATGGGAAAGGCAGCGGCGTGGAACAGAGCACCAGCCAGGCCCACCAGACCAAGGCCAGGACGAACCAGGGCTGCCGCGCCCAGCCCCACTCTCGGCGCTGCACCTTTGTGGCCAGAAAGAGCACATCAACAATGGCGATGCCGACTTCCGCCAGGGGAAAGGCATACAGCAATCCCAGCGGCACCAGGAGCGCGACTGCCAGCGCGATCCTCCTCAGCATTTCAGGTCGCATCTTGGTTCCGGTCATTTCTTGGCGTGGAGGATGGTCTGGTAGCAATCGATCATGCGCCGCGTCACCACCTCGCGCGTGAAACCGGCGCGATATTCGGCGAGGCCCCCGGCCTCGATCCGCGCTTTGAGGGCCGGGTCGTCCAAAACACAGCGGATTGCCGCGGCCAGCGCCGGCGGCGCGTCGGCGGGCACGAGCATGCCGTTTTCGCCGTTGCGGATATAGGCGCGCGGCCCGTCGCTCTCGCAGGCGATGAAGGCCGTGCCCGTCGACCAGGCATCCAGGATCACGGTGCCGAACGGTTCGTAACGCGACGGCAGCAGGCAGATATCCGCAGCACTCAGCAGCGCGCCGCGATCGGTCCTCCAGCCCAGGAAGCGGACCCGCTCGAGCACGTTCAAGCGGCGGGCGAGTTGCTCCAGCTCCTGGCGGAGCGGCCCCTCGCCGGCGATCCACAAATAACAGTCCGGCAGCTCGGGCAGCGCCTGCAGCACCGTGTCCAGCCCTTTGGTGGCATGAAGACGGGAGAGGGTCAGCAGAACCTTGGCCTCGGCGGGCGTGTTGAGCGTTGCGCGGTCGAGCGGGGCGCCGGGCTCGACCGAAGGGAAGGTTGGCACATAGAAAGCCCGCTCAGCCGCCACCCCGGAGTCGCGCATGTGCCGCACCAGGTCCTGCGTGACGCCGATGAAGGCGGAGCAATGCGAAAAATGTTGGTATTCCTCATAGTCGCCATACCAGCCGACCACCGCGGTCTGGCGTTGCGCGTCTTTCGGCACCAGGCTGGCGGCGCGGCGCATCCAGCAATGGACCAGATCAGGCTTTTCCCGCTCGATCAGCTGGCGCAGCCGGCGTTTCTGCCAGGGCCGGAAGCTGGTTTCCAACGGCGCCGTCTCGAGGCGCAGCCCGGCGCGGCTGAGCTCACCATGCCGCAGCGCGGCGGGATGCAGCACGACGCACTGCTCCACCCCCGCTTCGTGCAGGCTCAACATGATGTCGGTCGAGTACAGCTCGGCCCCGCCATTGCCCCGCGCCGCCATGATTTGAAGAATACGCATCGAAGCGGGTGCTTAAACCCGTCTCATCAGGCTGGCAATCGAAGCGGAGGGAGGAAGGGAAGCGCTACTTTTTGTGAACAAAAAGTAGCAAAAAAACTTTTCTACACTGGGCCGTGCGGGTTTCGATGCCATGGGCCCGAAGTCAAAGAAGTTTTTGCGCCGCTTTTTTCAAAAAGCGGCCCCTTTCCTCTCTTCCTCCTTCAAGAGTGGACCTGGACGTAAGACCCCGGCGCCGGCTCGATCGCTTCCAGCCCCTCGCCCGGGAGGCGCGCCGGGACCATGCTGTGGTCCAGCCCGGTCACCCAATGCTGCCAGTCCGGCCACCAGGACCCGGCCACCTCGGTCGCCCCCTCGAACCACGCATCCGCGGTGTCGGGCAGCGCGTCATTGATGAAGTGGTTGTATTTGCCGCCTTCCGGGGGGTTGACAACGCCGGCAATATGGCCGGAGCCGGCGAGCACGAAGCGTACCTTGCCGCTGAACAGCCGCGCCCCGCGATAGGTGCTGGTCCAGGGGGCGATGTGATCCTCGCGGCAGGACAGGAAATAGGTCGGGATATCGACCTTGCGCAGATCGATCGGCACGCCCTTCATCTCCAGCCCGTCCGGCTGTGAGAGCAGGTTCTTCTGATACATGTTGCGAAGGTAGAATGAATGCATCGCCGGCGGCATGCGCGTTGCGTCGGAATTCCAATAGAGCAGGTCGAAGGGGAACGGCTCCTGGCCGAGCAGGTAGTTATTCACCACGAACGACCAGATCAGGTCGTTGGCGCGCAGCAGGTTGAAAGTGGTTGCCATCTCGTTCGCCTCGAGATAGCCGCGGCGCATCATGCGCTCCTCGAGCGTGCTCAACTGTTCCTCGTCGATGAACACGCCGAGTTCGCCGGCATCGGAGAAATCCGTCAGGGTCACGAGGAAGGTGGCGGATTTGATGCGCTCATCGCCACGCGCCTTCATGTAGGCGAGTGTGGCCGCCAGCAGCGTGCCGCCGAGGCAGTAGCCAATCGCGTTCACCTCGCGCATCTTCGTCGCCTTCTCGATCGCGTCCAGCGCAGCGAACACGCCTTCCACCATGTAATCGTCGAAATTCTTGGCAGCCAGGCTGGCATCGGGATTCACCCAGCTCACCATGAACACGGTGTGGCCCTGGGAAACGAGGTAGCGCACCAAGGAATTCTTCGGCCGCAGGTCCAGAATGTAGAATTTATTGATCCAGGGCGGAAAGATCACCAGTGGCCGGGCCAGAACCGTCTCCGTGCTCGGCGCATACTGGATCAGCTGCATCAATTCGTTCTGGAACACCACCTTGCCTTCCGAGACGGCAATGTTGCCGCCGACCTTGAAGGCCTCGCTGTCGGTCATCTTGATGCGCAGATTGCCCCGCCCCCGCTCCAGATCGTTGAGCAGGTTATTGAGGCCGCGCACCAGGTTCTCCCCACCCGATTCGCGGGTACGGCGCAGCACTTCCGGGTTGGTGAAGAGAAAGTTCGACGGGCTCAGCGCGTTGACGAACTGGCGCGCGTAAAAATCGATCTTCTGTGCGGTTTTCGGCGGCAGGCCGTCGACCTTGCCGATCACGTCGTTAATGTAACGGGCGGAAAGCAGATAGGACTGCTTGATGAAGTCGAAGACCTCATTCTGCTGCCAGGCCGGGTCGGCGAAACGCTTGTCCTTGGGGTCGCTGCGGATCACCGGCTCCGCCGGCTCACCCAGCATGCGCCGCGTGGTGTTCTGCCACAGCGTCATATAATCCCGCCACAGCCCCATCTGTGCCCGCATCAGCACGGTCGGGTCGGCGAGCAGCTTGGCGGTCATTTCCAGAAAGGCGCCGCCGACATTCAGCGGATCGAGATTAACCCCCTCTTGGGCCTGGCGCTTCAGCCAGTCATTGACCAGACGCTGTGAGCGGACAGCAATATCGGCCATCGTGCGGCCCATGAAGTCCGCGTTGGGGAGCTTGATGTCCGTGTCTTCCGGTCCTTTGGTTTCTGGCATTGGACGATCCTTTTCGTGGCGGCGGTTCTCAGGCAAACAGGCTCCGGACGGGGTCCCGCCAGGAGCGGGCCGCCGCGTATTTTTGATTACGGGGATGAGCGTGATGGCCGGTCGGCGTCTGGGTGCGGCATCGGGGTTGTTGCTGACATTGTTTCTGGCAGGCTGTTCGCCCGTTGGTTTGTACCACAGGGTGCAAGGTGGCGCGATTGCCCAGCAGCGACAACCCCCGCCGGGCTATAACCTGCCATACCCAAATCTCGCCGACGTGCCACCCGCGCCGCCACCGGAAACGCCCGATTTGCAGGCGAAAATCGCCGCCACGGTCGCTAACCAGGCGACCGGCGTTTCTCCCCCCTCGCCCGCGGCCCTCGCCGGGCTGGAGCTGCCCGGCGCGCCGCCGCCCGTACCCGAAATCCCCGGCCTGTATGTGCCGCCTTTGCCCCCGCCCCCGGCGCCGCCGAAGACCACGCCGCCGAAGCGGCCAGCGCCGCCCAACCCGCCCCCTGTGCTGCTGGCGTTTGCGCGCGGTTCGGCGGTGCTGCCCATCCAGAACGTGAAGCCGTTGAGCGCCGTCGTCGCCGAGCGGGGCCAGGCGCATGTGCTGGTCGGCGGCTTCGGCGACGGCACATCGCTCACCCTCGCTTTGGCGCGGGCGCGGCGGCTGGCCGCCCAGCTCACCGCCGATGGCGTGCCGCCCAATGTAATAAATCTCGTCGCGAGCCGGGACGGTTCTGGCGGCTTCGTGCAATTGGTATATTAGACAACCGGCTAGCTTCAGCCGTCGTACCAACCAAAGGACCCTCGAGCGTCTCATGTCCGAAGAATTTCACCGCATCCGTCGCCTGCCCCCCTATGTTTTCGCCGAGGTGAATGCCGCCAAGGCCAAGGCGCGCGCCGCGGCCGAGGACATTATCGATCTTGGCATGGGCAATCCGGACAGCCCGACGCCGCCGCATATCGTGGCCAAGCTGGTGGAGACCGTGCAGGACCCGCGCAGCCACCGCTATTCCATGAGCAAGGGCATTCCCGGCCTGCGCCGGGCGCTGGCCGCCTATTATGAGCGCCGTTTCGGCGTGAAGCTCAACCCGGAGACGGAAGTGATTGCCACCCTCGGCTCCAAGGAGGGGCTGGCCAATCTCGCCGCCGCCATCACCAGCCCGGGTGACACTATCCTGGTGCCCAACCCCTCCTACCCGATCCATCAGTTCGGCTTCATCATCGCCGGCGCTTCCGTGCGCTCGATCCCGGCCGAGCCGGGCGAGGAGATGCTGCGCGCGATCGACCGCGCGGTGCGCCATTCCGTGCCCAAGCCGACCGCGCTGATCGTGAATTTTCCGTCCAACCCCACCGCCTACATCGCGGATCTGGACTTCTACAAGGAACTCGTCGCGCTGGCCCGCAAGACCGAGCTCTTCATCATCTCAGACATCGCCTACGGCGAGATCTATTTCGACGGCAATCCGCCGCCTTCGGTGCTGCAGGTCGAGGGGGCGAAGGATATCACGGTGGAATTCACCTCGATGTCGAAAACCTATTCGATGCCGGGCTGGCGCATGGGCTTTGGCGCCGGCAATCCGCGGCTGATCGGCGCCTTGGCGCGGATGAAATCCTATCTCGACTACGGGGCATTCACACCGATTCAGGTCGCGGCCACGGCGGCGCTGAACGGCCCGCAGGACTGCGTCGAGGAAATGCGTACCCTGTACCGCGAGCGGCGCGACATCCTCATCAAGGGGCTGCACGCCGCCGGCTGGGACGTCCCCGCGCCGGCCGGCTCGATGTTCGCCTGGGCGCCGATCCCGCCGCGTTACGCGCATCTGGGCAGCGTCGAATTCTCCAAGCTGCTGCTCGCCAAGGCCAAGGTGGCGGTGGCGCCGGGCATCGGCTTCGGCGAATATGGGGACAGCCACGTGCGCATCGCGCTGGTGGAGAACCAGCACCGGCTGCGCCAGGCGCTGCGCAACATCCGCCATTTCATGGCAACCGATAATGGCGGCCCGGCAGACGCCCTCCCTGAAGCAGCACATAATATCTAGGCGGCACAGTCATATGGATTCCGAAAAACGTGAGGCGATGCGCCCTCTGAAAGTCGGCATCGCCGGTCTCGGCACGGTGGGCGGCGGCGTGATGCGCTTGCTGCGCGACAATGCCGAGCTGATCACCGCGCGCGCGGGCCGGCCGATCGTCGTGACCGCCGTCTCGGCGCGTGACCGCTCGCGCGATCGCGGCGTGGCGCTGGACGGGATACACTGGCACGAAACCCCGGTGTCGCTGGCCAGCGACGAGGCTGTGGATGTGGTGGTGGAACTGATCGGCGGTTCGGACGGCCCGGCCAAGGCGCTGGTTGAGCGCGCGCTGGCGGCGAAACGCCCGGTGGTCACCGCCAACAAGGCGCTGCTCGCCCTGCATGGCGCGGCACTGGCCCAGGCGGCGGCCCAGGCGAACGTAACCTTGGCCTATGAGGCCGCCGTCGCGGGCGGGATTCCCGCGATCAAGACGCTGCGCGAGGGGCTGGCCGGGAACCGGATCGACCGCCTCGCCGGCATCCTCAACGGCACCTGCAACTACATCCTCACCACCATGCGCGAGGAGGGCCGCGACTTCGCCGAGGTGCTCGCCGACGCGCAGGAACTTGGCTATGCCGAGGCCGATCCGGCCTTCGACATTGACGGCGTGGATGCCGCACACAAACTCGCGATCCTCGCCGCCCTCGCCTTCGGCCAACAGGTCGATTTCTCCGCCGTGCATGTCGAAGGCATCCGCCGCGTCAGCGCATTGGACATCAAGTTCGCCGAAGAGCTCGGCTACCGGATCAAATTGCTCGGCATCGCCCATCGCACCGCCGAAGGGGTGGCCATGCGCGTGCACCCTTCCATGGTGCCCCAGCAAAGCCTGCTGGCTTCGGTCGAGGGGGTTTATAATGCGGTCCTGCTGGAAAGCGATTTCGCCGGCACGGTGTTCCTGCAGGGGCGCGGCGCCGGGGCCGGCCCGACCGCCAGCGCCGTGGTGGCCGACCTGATCGACATTGCCCGCGGCGTCCGCGTGCCGGTCTGGGGCACGGATCATGCAAGGCTTGAAGCCGGTACGACAGTGCCCATCGCCCACCATACCGGCGCGTATTTCCTGCGCCTGATGGTGGTGGACCAGCCCGGCGTGCTGGCCGATGTCACGGCAATCCTGCGCGAGCATCATATCTCACTGGCCTCGATGCTGCAGCACGGGCGCAAGCCCGGCGAGGCGGTGCCGATCGTGCTCGTCACGCATGACACGCACGAAGCCGCGGTTGCCGCTGCGCTCTCGCGCATCGCCGACCTGGAATCGGTGCTGGAAGCGCCCACTTTGATCCGCATCGAGCCGAAATAGAGAGGAGTCTTTCACCATGACCACACGCCGCCTGGAGGATGTCTCGGATCGCAACCTTGCGCTGGAACTGGTCCGCGTGACGGAGGCGGCGGCGATCGCCGCCTCGCGCTGGATCGGCCGCGGCAAGAAGAACGAGGCCGACGGCGCCGCCGTGGAAGCCATGCGCAAAGCCTTCGACACGGTCGCCATCGACGGCACCGTGGTGATCGGCGAAGGCGAGATGGACGAAGCGCCGATGCTGTATATCGGCGAGAAGGTGGGCCAGGGCGGCCCGGCCATGGACATCGCCGTCGACCCGCTGGAAGGCACCTCGATCACCGCCAAGGGCGGGCCAAACGCCATCGCCACCGTGGCCCTGGCCGAGCGGGGCAATTTCCTGCACGCGCCGGATATTTACATGGAGAAAATCGCGGTGGGCGGCGGCCTGCCCGATGACGTCGTGTCGCTGGACGCGCCGGTCGCGGAAAACCTGAAGAATCTGGCGCGGGCCAAGCGTGTGGACGTCTCCGAGTTGATGGTCTGCATGCTCGACCGCGACCGCCATTCCGAGAAGATCGCGAAAATCCGCGAGGCGGGCGCGCGCATCATGCTGATCGGTGATGGCGACGTGGCGGGCGTGATCGCCGCCTCGCAGCCCAGCGCCGGCATTGACATGTATCTCGGCTCCGGCGGCGCGCCGGAGGGCGTGCTCGCCGCTGCCGCGCTGCGCTGCATCGGCGGACAGATGCAGGGAAGATTGCTGTTCGAAAACCAGGAGCAGATCGATCGCGCCCGGACGATGGGCATCACCGACCCCAACCGCATCTACACCATCATGGAAATGGCCAAGGGCGATGTGATGTTCGCCGCCACCGGCGTGACCGGCGGCCCGATGCTGCGCGGCGTCCACCGCGCCGGGCATAGCGCGGTGACCCATTCCATCGTCATGCGCAGCAAATCCGGCACCGTGCGCTATGTCGAGGCGCACCATAACTTTGCGACGAAAAAATGGGTCGCGGAATAGTAAGGAGGCGGGCTCTGCCCGCGCCCGCCGGGGCCTGAGGCCCCGGACCCCCATCAGTTTGGCCCGTGCCGCCCGAGCGCCCCAGGCCCAAAAATCAAAAAAGTTTTTGCGCCGCTTTTTTCAAAAAGCGGCCCCTTTCCTTCCTTCCCTTGCGCCGGCGTTCCATATTTCCCGCGCGGCGTCCGCGTTCAGCGCGGCAATCCCCAGCCCCACCACCAGGTCCGGCCAGGCGCTATGCCAGACAAAGGCTGTGGCCAAGCCGGCCGCGATGATCGCGAGATTCGCCAGCACATCATTACGGGCGGACAGGAAAGCGGCCTTGGTCAGAGCGCCGGCATGGTCCCGGTAACGGGCCAGCAGCAGGGCGGCGGCAAAATTGACCAGGAGCGCGCCAAAGGCCGTAACGGAGAGCGGCACCGGGGCCGGTGGGAGCGGCGCGAGACATTTTTCGCCGGCGGTCCAGAGGGTTGCAAGGCCGGGGATGAACAAAATGCCCGCCAGAACGCGCGCCAGGATCGCACGGCTGTGTGCGGACCAGCCCAACGCAAGCAGGACCAAAAGGTTAAGAGCGGTATCTTCCAGAAAATCGACGCTGTCAGCAAACAGCGAGACTGAGCCGATCGCGCGGCCCACCGCGAATTCCACGCAAAAATAAACGAGATTGAGCAGCAGCACCCACCGCATGGCGCGGCGCAAGGCGGGCGAGGAAAGATCGGAGGCGGGCGCTGCGGGCTGCATAAAAAAAGCGGAGCCGAAGCTCCGCTTTTCGGTTACCGGCGCAGGTTCAGCCGGCCGATCAGGTCCTGATAGCGCTTGACGTTCTTGCGCTTCAGGTAGTCGAGCAGCGAACGGCGCTGACCGACCAGCACCAGCAGGCCGCGCCGCGAATGGAAGTCCTTCGCATGCGTCTTCAGATGCTCGGTGAGGTTGGAGATGCGCTCGGAGAGCAGAGCGATCTGCACTTCCGGGCTGCCGGTGTCGTTGGCAGCGGTGGCGTATTCGGCAATCAGCGCCGTGCGGCGCTCAGGCGTAATCGACATCGTGAGGTCCTTCACGAAAATTGTTGAAGCAAGCGTTCCGGTTTCAGCCAGCCTTCAGAAAGGCGGGCCAGCGCCAGAACACGCCCCACCGCCAGAACCCGGACCAGCCCCTCATCGGGATTGGCCTCATCTGGAATCCGCCCCATCAGGTCGACCAGGCTGATCGCCTGGCCCTGGGAAAGGGCATGAGCCTCGCTTGCCGTCAGGGCCAGTGCCGGGATGTCGTCCAGCGCGGTCTCGAGCGGCCGAACGAGTTCGGCAAGAGTGTGCGGCGTATGCGCCGGATCGAGCAGATTGTCCAGTGAAACCGCGATGTTTTCATGGAACGGGCCGACCCGCAGCCGGCGCAGCACAGTGATATGCCCGACCGTGCCGCAAGCGCGGGCGAGATCACGCGCGAGCGAGCGCATATAGACGCCCTTGCCGGATTCCACCTCGAACTCGGCGGTGTCGGGGTTTGGCCGGCCGATCAGCTCGAACCGGTCCACCTGGGCCGGGCGCGGCGGCAGGTCGGGCGGGGCCCCGGCGCGGGCGAGATCATAAGCGCGCTCGCCCTCGACCTTGATGGCCGAGAAGGCCGGCGGAATTTGCATGATGCTGCCGCGAAAAGCGGGCAGCGCGGCGCGGATTTCGTCATCGGTCGGGCGCATATCGCTGGTCGCGACCACGGCGCCCTCGGCATCGTCCGTATCGCGCGCCTCGCCGAAGGTGATGGTGAAATGATAGCGCTTGGTGCCGTCCATGACATAGGGCACGGTTTTCGTGGCGTTGCCCAGCGCGATCGGCAGAATGCCCGTCGCCAGAGGGTCCAGCGTACCACCATGCCCGGCCTTCTGCGCATCCAGCGCGCGTTTCACCTTATTGACCGCCTGCGTGCTGGTGATCCCCTGCGGTTTATCGAGAATCAGCCAGCCATCGATTTTGCGGCCTCGCTTTTGCCGAGCCATATCCAGTCCATTCGAAATTGAAAGCCGGCTGATAGCGAAAGCTGCGGGGGAACGAAAGCGGTCATGCGGGCAGCCGGGCGCGGACAGTAAAGAAAGCGGCCGCTTTTTGAAAAAAGCGGCGCAAAAACTTTTGGGCGATGCTGGGCCATGGCCGTTGTCAGCGCCAACGCCCACAGCCCAGCATCAATAAAGTTTTTTTGCTTCTTTTTGTTCACAAAAAGAAGCCTTCCCCTTCGCTTGCGTTGGCACGCTTCCATGGCTCAAGCGAACTGCGAGGCGATTCGATGTCAGGTAATCCCGCTCTAGCGCCCGGCAGGTCCGATTAGGTTTCTGCGCACAGTTCAGCTATAAATCGGGCTATTGCTGACGATTCTGGAGCCTCTGCTTTTATGTCCGAGTCCACCCCGACGAACCCGTCCGACCCCCTCAACCATGAGGCCTACGATGCCGCCTCGATCAGCGTTCTGAAGGGGCTCGACGCGGTCCGCAAACGACCGGGCATGTATATCGGCGACACCGATGACGGCTCGGGCCTGCACCATATGGGCTTCGAGATCATCGACAATGCGGTGGACGAAGCCCAGGCCGGTTATGCCACGACCGTGGAAGCGGTGCTCAACGGCGACGGCAGCATGACCGTGCGCGACAATGGCCGCGGCATCCCCACCGACATTCACACCGAGGAGGGCATTTCCGCCGCCGAGGTGGTGCTGACCAAGCTGCATGCGGGCGGCAAGTTCAACCAGAACTCCTATAAGGTCTCGGGCGGTCTGCACGGTGTCGGCGCGGCCGTGGTGAACGCGCTGTCGGAATGGATGGAAGTGCGGATCTGGCGCAACGGCGCAGAGCATTTCATCCGCTTCGAGCATGGCGAGACCCAGGCGCCGCTGGCGCTGATCGGTCCCTCGGACCATCCGGCCGGGACCGAAGTGACGTTCAAGCCCTCCGCCGGCACGTTCACCCATGTGGACTTCGATTACGGCGTGTTTGAGCGCCGGCTGCGCGAGCTTGCCTTCCTCAATTCGGGCCTCACCATCATTTTGCGCGACGAACGGCATGAGCCGTTCCAGGAGGCGAACTTCTGCTATCAGGGCGGCGTGAAGGAATTCGCCATCTGGCTCGACCGGGCGAAGGCTTCGCTCCTGCCGACGCCGATCACCGCCATGGCGGACGCGCCGGAGGCCGGCATCAAGGTGGAATTTGCCCTGAGCTGGAACGATTCCTACCACGAGACGATGCTCTGCTTCACGAACAACATTCCGCAGCGCGACGGTGGCACGCATCTGGCCGGGTTCCGCGCCGCGCTGACCCGCGTCGTGTCACGCTACGCACAGGGCCAGAGCAAAAAAGAGAATATGGATTTCTCCGGCGAGGATATGCGCGAAGGGCTGACCGCCGTGCTTTCGGTGAAGGTGCCGGACCCGAAATTCTCTTCGCAGACCAAGGACAAATTGATCAGCTCCGAGGTGCAGCCGGTGGTGCAGGCGGCGGTGGCCGATGCGCTGAGCCATTGGTTCGAGACGCATCCGAAGGAAGCCAAGAACATCGTGCAAAAGGTGATGGACGCCGCCGCCGCGCGCGAGGCCGCCCGCAAAGCGCGCGAGCTGACCCGCCGCAAGGGCGTGCTCGACATCTCCTCCCTGCCCGGCAAGCTGGCCGACTGCCAGGAGCGCGACGCGGCCAAGTGCGAACTGTTCCTGGTCGAGGGTGACTCCGCCGGCGGCTCCGCGAAACAGGGCCGCGACCGGAAGTTCCAGGCGATTCTGCCGCTGAAAGGCAAGATCCTGAACGTGGAGCGCGCGCGCTTCGACAAGATGCTGGGCAGCCAGGAAATCGGCACGCTGATCACCGCGCTCGGCACGGGCATCGGCCAAGGCGAGCCGGAGCAAGGCGGGTTCGACGCCAGCAAACTGCGCTACCACCGCATCGTCATCATGACGGACGCGGATGTGGACGGCTCGCATATCCGTACATTGCTTCTGACCTTCTTCTACCGGCAGATGCCCAAGCTGATCGAAGAGGGCTATCTTTATATCGCGCAGCCGCCGCTCTACCGCGCCAAGCGCGGCAATGACGAGCGTTACCTTAAGGACGACGAGGCGCTGGAAGCCTATCTTCTGGAGCGCGCGCTGGCCGAGGCGTCGCTGCAGGCGGCGAACGGGCGGTTTTTCGCCGGCGACGAGTTGCGCGGCGAAATGACCTGGCTCGGCCAGGTGGTGCACCGGCTGCAGGCCCTCTCACGCCTGCTGCCGGTGACGTATCTGGAACAGATGGCGATTGCCGGCATGATGGCGCCGGACGCGCTGGGCCAACCGGAACGCGACCAGGCGCTGGCGGCGCGGCTGAACGGCAATGCGCCGGTGGCGGAGCGCGGCTGGGTGGTGACGTCGGACGCCTCCGGCGTGACGCTGGGGCGCATGGTGCGCGGGGTGGCCGAGCGCTACACGGTGGACGCCGCGGTGCTGCGCACGAGCGAGGCCCGCTATCTGGCCGAGCGCACCGCGCATCTGGCCACGTTGTTCGGCGCCGACAGCACCCTGACCCTAGACGGCACGGCCAAGCCCGTACACGGCCCGGCAGCGTTGTGGGAGGCGATGATGGCCCATGGCCGCAAGGGCCTCACCATCAACCGCTTCAAAGGGCTGGGAGAAATGAACCCGGAACAGCTCTGGAAGACCACGCTGGACCCCGAGGCGCGCCGGCTGCTGCAGGTCAAGATTGCCGATGCCGAAGATACCGACCAGATTTTCACGACGCTGATGGGCGACATCGTCGAGCCGCGGCGTGAGTTCATCGTCAGCAACGCGCTGAAAGTGGCCAACCTGGATACCTGACGGCTGTTCGCGGGCCCATATCGCGGGATTTTGACACATAGATGGACCAAAATCCCGCCTAACGGGCGCCTAGGCAGGTCTGGCGCGTCACCAGGACTTCACGCCGGGCACGTCACTTCAGGCTCGGCCGAGCCCGCCAAACAACACGACATGAAGGGCGGATCTCTTCTGCGTCCCAATGCCGCCCGCCCAGGAAAGATCGAAGTTTTGCCGCGCAAATTTCCGAATCACTCTCTCGTCGTCATGACGCTGAATAGCTGGAAGGGGGATGGAGCCTATAAGGCGAGACTGCGGCTGATGGCCGAGGAAGTCGGCCGGCTGGATCCGGATATCCTGCTCTTGCAGGAATGCTTCGCTGCGCCGGAGCTTGGCCACGATACCACCGCGGCTCTTGCCGGTGCCACGGGCTTCAATTCGGTTAGTTGGCCCGGCCGCAGGAAAACTCGTCTTTGCGAGGGCGCGGAAGCGGTCAGCACGTCGGGACTGGCCGTGTTGTCCCGTCATCCGATCCGTCAGTGGCGGACAGTGCCTCTGCCGAGTGACCCCAGAGACGGAGAACGCGCCGCTCTGTTCGCCGAAATCGACCATCCCGCGGGCACGATTCTGGCGGTCTCCCTGCATCTGACCCATTTGCGCGATGCACAAGCACTCCGTGGCCGGCAATTTGAATCCGTCATGATGGAGCTGGCAGGCGTGTCGCCGGCAACGTTTGTGATCGTCGGCGGCGATTTCAATGCCGCGGCCGATGCAGAGGAATTCGTGAATGCCAATGCCCCGAGCGGCAGCCGGCTGGTTGACTGTCGACGGTTGGCAGGCGCGCCGGCAGCGGCGACATGTCCCGGCAATGGTGATGGCGCCTGCATCGACCATATTCTCGTGCGCATTCGGGAAGACATGGAAGATTGCAAGGTGCTCGGCGTGTCGACCGTGCTCGATCGACCTGATCCGGAAACCGGTCTGTTGGCGAGCGACCATTTCGGCGTAAAGGCATCCATTGTCTTAAACCCTGCCCTGTAGCCGGCAGCTATTGAGCGCTGTTCGGAGTCTCATCCGGTTCGTGCCCACGCCGATGTGATCGGCGAGTGCCGGTATCTGGCATGTAAAGGCTCATTCAACGCCCCAAAATCCTCAAGACGCGCCGCATTGGCGCGCGGGGGAGCAACTCATGAAAAATCCATTTATGAGCATGTGGCTCAGTGCTGCGAACCGGGCTGTTGGTACCGGAACCGGTCTTTGGATGGCGTCCGTCCGCCGGCAGCAAAAAGCCGCATTAAACGAAGCAAACAAGGCCATGATGTCCTTCTGGTCGGGCACCCCCAAAAAGGGAACCGGTCGAAAACGCGGCAAAAGGACCTGATGTCGTGACCGCCGGGGACCGAACGGATCCGTAGGGACTACGCGCCTTCAACTTCGCCGAATGCGCATAATCCCTGGGGGATCTTCTATAGGCTTGGATATTCCATATCTTGATTAAAACGCGCGGTCCGTCCGATTTTTCGGGGGAAGAGCGACGACGTTAGCTTTGCTTTTCCTCTCGAAGCGTTTTGCTGTCTGGGCGTCCCTCAGCGATGCCGATTGATCCGATTTAGCGTGGGTTGTTTTGGCCGCGGCCTCGTCGCCGATACGGAACTGCCCAACCAGCCGCGCCAACTCCTCGGCTTCTGCTGATAGGTTGTGGCTCGCCGCGGTCGATTGCTCGACCATCGCCGCGTTCTGCTGTGTCACCTGGTCCATCTGGTTGACGGCGGCATTCACCTCGCCGAGCCCGGTCGCCTGCTCTTTGGCGGACGCCGCCAGCTCCATCACCAGCCCGTTCAATTGCGTCACCTGCGTCACGATCCGGCCCAAAGCCTGGCCGGTCTCGCTCACCAGTTTGACGCCGCTCTCGACCTGCTGCCCCGAAGCCGAGATCAACACTTTGATCTCCTTGGCGGCGTCGGCCGAACGCTGCGCCAGCGCCCGCACCTCGGTCGCCACCACGGCGAAGCCGCGCCCGGCATCGCCCGCGCGCGCCGCCTCCACCCCGGCATTAAGCGCCAGAAGATTGGTTTGGAAGGCAATTTCGTCGATCACGCCGATGATGTTGCCGATCTGCTTGGACGAGGTTTCGATCCCGCTCATCGCCTGCACGGTATCGCGCACCACCGCACCGGAATGCTCGGCATCGGCCTTCGAGGTCGACACCAGATCCCGCGCCTCATTCGCCACCTCCGCGGTGCGCCGCACCGTAGCGGTGATCTGATCCAGCGCCGCCGCGGTCTCTTCCAGGCTCGCCGCCTGCTGCTCGGTGCGACGCGATAGATCATCTGAGGCCTGGGTGACCTCGCTTGTACCCACCCGCACGCCCCGCGCCGTCGTGGCGATTGACTGCATCGTTACTTGCAGCGTCTCCATCGCCGCGTTGAAATCGCCGCGCAGTTTCTCGTACTCTGTGGCAAACGTTTCATGGAGCCGGTATGTCAGCTGGCCCGACGAGAGGTTTTGCAGACCCGTCGCCACAGACCCGATAACGAATTCCAGTTGGCGGGTCGCTTCTTCACGTTCCCGCGTGACCTTCTCACGTTCCGCTTCCGCGGCCGCCCTTTCCATGATCATCTCTTCCTCAAGCGCCTTCTTTTCAATGGCGGCATTTTTGAACACCTGCACCGCTTGCGCCATACGGCCGAGATCATCCTTGCGGCCAAGGCCGGCAATGTCGGTCTGCAGATCGCCTTTGGCAAGGCGCTCCATGTTATTCGTCATCTCCGAAAGCAAGGCAGAAACGGACCGGCGCATCAGATAAACAACGATCGCGACGGCCAGGAAAAGCGGCATGAAAATCAGCGCGAGATTATAGAGCCGGTCCAAAAACTCGGCCCAGACATCGTCGACATAGATCCCCGAGCCGATCGCCCATCCCCACTGCGGCACGCCCTGCATATAGCCAATTTTTGGCTGAGGGATGGTCGACCCGGCTTTGGGTATATAAAAATGCGCGAAGGTCGTTTTACCCGCGAGCACCGCGTTAAGGGTTGTGGCATCGGTTGGATTGCCATAGGCGTCGCGCGACAAGAGGCGATTGGTTCCGATCAGACGCTTGTTGACATGAACGATGTTTGTTCCATCGTATTTGTCGACAAAATAGTAGTTGCCGCCACCAAACCGCGCGGAACTCAGAGCGGCTATCGCGTCCGCCTGCGCCTGCGCCGTAGACATTTTTCCTTCTTGCGCAAGTGCTACAAACCCTTCTGTCGTGGTAACGCCGGCCTCAACGATGGATTTGAGCTCGGTTTTCTTGGCCTGAAGGTCGAGATTGTAGGAAGCATTGAGGCTAAGGCCCAGTGCCGAGATGGTGAGGAAAAGCCCCAGAAGACCGATAATCGTGAACTGAACCGTAATCGATAGCCGCGATAACATCTGAACTCCGCCATTCGTTATTATTGGCACAATATAACATAATTTGATGAGTACAACCACCAATTGTTATAAAACCTAACTTCAGATCAAAGGCCATGAACTGCAGCCAAGGGGCCGCAAAAACGAGGAAGAGTCCCCGATGCCGGCGAGACGTTTTGGATGTTGGCGAGGGAAGATCCCTGGCCCGATCATCCGACTTGTCGGACAAAGAAAGCGGCCGCTTTTTGAAAAAAGCGGCGCAAAAACTTTTGGTTCACTGGGCCATGGGCGATGTCGGCGACAACGCCCATGGCCCAGCATGAACAAAGTTTTTTTGCTTCTTTTTGTTCACAAAAAGAAGCCTTCCCCTTCGCTTGCCTGCTCTAAACGGCTTACCGCCACAGATTCGTCTTGGCATGGTTCCGCTCTAGCTCACCGCCATTCCTTTTTCCGCCAGCTCCTTTTTGGCGCTTTCGTTTTTGGTCAATTGCGTCAGGCCCATGCCGCGCAGAACGTTTGGGGCCTTCGTGAACTGGATATTGTCATAGCCCACGATCTCGATGCGATTGCCCCAGGGGTCGCGGAAATCGAGAAACGGACCGTCGATCAACTTGACCCCCGCCGCCTTGAGGGCGGTGCGCGCCGCCTCCTTGTTATCGACCACGAGGCCGACATGACGGCCGTCATCGGCGGGCTGTTTGCGCCCCGCCTGCAAGGCGATGAATTGGTCGCCAAGATCGATGAAGGCCATCGTCTCGCTCTTGCCGCGCAATTGAAAGTCGAAGATGCGGCCGTAGAACGCCAGCGCTTCCTCGATATCACCGACTTCCAGCGCGACATGGTTGAAGCCGATGGCTCGTGGCTTGTTGGAGCCAACCATTCAACCCTCCTCTTGTCATGGTCACGTTCACAAACTCGATCACAACATTGCCCGTTCGCGTGGCGGATCGACCAACCAAACCCATGCTTGGTCGAGGCCAAGCGCCGTGGTGGGACTAAACTGTTCCGACCTGTTCAAAGCCTGCGAAGGCACATCAGCGCCTCATTTGATTCACCGGATGTCGCCCAGACGCTCCATCGTGAGCCTTCAATCCCCGTTCAGATCGGCTTGTCCGCGCCTGCCGTGAAATCGACAATGATCTCGTCCGGGAGTTGTTCGAGGGTGATCTGCACCTCCTCGGGCGTGATCTTTTCGGCGACGGTAATGCGCGCTGTGGCCCGAAACATCGTTTCGCCGGTGAAGGGGGCGCTCTCAATGTCGCTGCTGAACGCTCCGATGTTGGCGCCGAGTTGGTGCAGGGCCTGGGTTACATCCCGCACAATCCCCGGACGATCCTGGGCGACGAGATTCAATTCGAGGATCTTGTAGCCCGCCGGCAGCGGGGCGGCACGGCTAAGTTCGACCGTGATCCGCAGGCCAACATTGTCGAGGCTGCGTAAGGCGGCACTGAGATCGGCCACGTTCGGTTCTGGCACGCTGACCACCACGATCCCGGCGAACTTGTCCGCGAGAGAGGCCACGCGGCTCTCCAACCAGTTTCCCCCGGCGGCGGTTATGGCCTGTGCGATGGCATTCGCCAGACCCGGCTGGTCACGACCCATGAATGTCAGGACGAGAGAGGTTGTCATCCCGTAGCTCCTTGGGAAAGTCCGAGACTTACCACAGCTGGCTTCTGACCGAAATCGTCTTTGACCGGATGCCCCGGCCCGGGGCTTGGACTGGCCGGGAGGGTGGCCGCGGCTTTCGCGATCGCCCCTGCTGGTCTAAGAGCGCCCGGAAATTTCCGCCGAGGACCCATGATTCGCCTGGACAATATCAGCAAGCAGAATGGCACGCGTTTGATCTTCGTCGAGGCGTCGGCGGCCTTGCAGAAGGGCGAGAAGGTTGGCCTGGTCGGCCCCAACGGCGCGGGCAAGTCCACGCTCTTCCGGCTCATCACCGGCCAGGAGGCGCCCGATGAGGGCCAGATCCTGGTCGATCGCGGGGTGAGCATCGGCCTGTTCAGCCAGGATGTGGGCGAGATGGCCGGGCGCAGCGCCGTGGCCGAGGTGATGGCGGGCGCCGGGCCGGTCAGCGAGGTGGGCTCGGAGCTGGCCGGGCTGGAAGCCGCCTTGGCCGATCCCGACCAGGCCGACCAACTGGACGCGATCCTGGAGCGCTTCGGCGAGGTGCAGGCGCGCTTTGAGGAGCTGGGCGGCTATGCGCTCGAGGGGCGCGCGCGGGAGGTGCTGCATGGCTTGGGCTTTGCCCAAGAGATGATGGATGGCGATGTCGCTCGCCTGTCCGGCGGCTGGAAGATGCGCGTCGCCCTGGCCCGCATCCTGCTCATGCGCCCGGATGTGATGCTGCTCGACGAGCCCAGCAACCATCTCGACCTGGAAAGCCTGATCTGGTTGGAACAATTTCTCGCCGGCTATGACGGCGCGCTGCTGATGACCTCGCACGACCGGGAATTCATGAACCGCGTCGTCAACAAGGTCATCGAGATCGATGGCGGCAACCTCACCAGCTTCTCCGGCGATTATGAATTCTATGCCCGCCAGAGTGCGCTGAACGAAAAGCAGCAGCAGGCGCAGTTCGAGCGCCAGCAGGCGATGCTGGCCAAGGAGGTCGCCTTTATCGAACGCTTCAAGGCCCGCGCCTCACATGCCGCGCAGGTGCAGAGCCGGGTGAAGAAGCTGGAAAAGATCGACCGCGTGGAGCCGCCCAAGCGCCGCCAGACCATTGCCTTCGAGTTCCGCCCGGCCCCGCGCTCGGGCGAGGACGTGGCGAACCTGCGCGGCGTTTCCAAGCGCTACGGGTCCAAGGTGATTTACGACGGGCTGGATTTGCTGATCCGCCGCAAGGAGCGCTGCTGCGTGCTGGGCGTGAACGGCGCGGGCAAGTCCACGCTGCTGAAGCTGGTGACGGGCACCACGGCGCCAGATACCGGCGCCGTCACGCTCGGCGGCAGCGTGAAAATGGGGTATTTCGCGCAGCACGCCATGGATGTGCTCGACGGCGCAGCCACGGTGTTCGAGACGCTCGATTCCGCCTTTCCGCATGCGGGCCAGGGCGTGCTGCGCACGCTGGCCGGGGCGTTCGGCTTTTCGGGCGACGAAGTGGAGAAACGCTGCCGCGTGCTCTCCGGCGGCGAAAAGGCGCGCCTGGTGATGGCCCTGTTGCTGTTCGACCCGCCGAATTTTCTGGTTTTGGACGAGCCGACCAACCATCTCGACCTGGCGACGAAGGAAATGCTCATCGCCGCGCTGGCGGCCTATGAAGGCACGATGCTGTTCGTCTCCCACGACCGCCACTTCCTCTCTGCCCTTTCCAACCGAGTGCTGGAACTCACCCCGGAGGGACTTCATTATTACGACGGCGGCTATACCGAATATGTCGCCCGCACGGGGCAGGAGGCGCCGGGCTTGCACGGCTGAGCGGCAAGCGAAGGAAAAGTCTTCTTTTTGTGAACAAAAAGAAGCAAAAAAACTTTATTGATGCTGGGCCATGGGCGTTGGCGCTGACAACGGCCAGCATCACGCAAATGTTTTTGCGCCGCTTTGATTTAAAAAAGCGGCCGCTTTCCTCGCTCCGGGAAGCCCGGAGCCTGAAGTATCAGGCTCGAGGCCGGCATCTGGATCGATGCCAGAGACGCCTAGGGCTTGCCAAAAGGTTAAAATATCGTAAATCTCGGTGTAGATAAATTTAACAAGCGGCACCGCCTATTCGCGTAAACCTGTCGGTTTATTTTACAGTTTTTTGTTACATTAACGTAACCATATGGTTTTCAAGCCTTGCTCCGCAAGTTAGGGAAAGAAGCATCACATGCGTAAATGTCTTGTTCGTGGGATATTCGGCGGCGCGATGTCTGTGGCCCTATTGGGGGTCGCGCATGCGAGCGTGGTTTGGGATCTTGATTCCGGTTTTGGCAATGAAACCCTTGGCACCGTTACCCTGACACAGGTCAGTGCGGACGAGGTCGATGTTGCGGTTGTGCTCACTGATGCGGCCTTCGTAAATACGGGCCACGGGCACGACAACACGGGCAACGGGCACGACGCGTTTACGTTTAACCTTGACCTAACAAAGGGCTATTCAATTCAGATGCAAAACACCAGCATCGGCATGTTTAGCTTGTCTCCCGACACGGCCCCAGACAACGAACCATTCGGGAGTTTTACAAATGGCATAGACTGTTCAGGCTGTAATTCTGGAGGGAGCCATCCGTTTTCGGGGCCGCTCGACTTTAGTGTCACTGATAGCTCCGGCATCAGCATCAGTGATTTCATTCCGAATGATACTCCAGGAAAATATTACTTTGCAGCCGACGTGCGTCTTCCAGACGGTAACACGGGCAGTATTGCCGCGACGACGGCCATCGACCCACCGGACCCGACACCAGTACCCGAGCCTTCGAGCTTCCTCCTTTTAGGAACGGCGCTTTTTGGTATTGCGCTAACGCGGCAAAAAGTTCGGCTCCGCCTTCTGCGGAGTTGAGGTGAAAACTTCAGCAGAAACCACGACCGATCGGCTGCTCGGGGGACTTGGCGCTGCGTGCGCACGGGCCTGTCCGCTTCTGCTGGCGGCAGGCCCGGCTGAGCACGGCCATGGTGGGCGCAAAAACAACCGAGATTGGCCGCAAGGCGAGCTATGGCTCGCTGTCAGAAGGCGACCATCCCGCAGGCGCCATTTCGAACCCCGAGAACTCGAATGCCGGCGCCACAACGCAACTGACGAGGCTCCAGCCGCCGAGACTGGTTGCCTCCTGCCAAGCTCCCGCCGGCACCACGCCTTGCAGCACGTCTCCGCCGGCCACATTGGGCCCTAGCCGCAAACTCTCGCAGCGGCCACCGGGGCCGGCAATCCCGAGCAGGAGCGGTGCGCCGGCCTGCCAGAGCCAGATCTCGGCCGCGTCGACCCGATGCCAGTGCGACCGCTCTCCGGCCGCCAATAAAAACAGGATGCTGGTGCCTGCGCCACGTTCGCCCGAGGGGCGATGATCGCGCCACAGCTCTCGATAATGCCCCCCTTCGGGATGCGGTGAAAGGCCAAGGGCGTCACGCACCACGTGCGCCGGCTGCATCTGGTCGCGTAGGTCGATGGTCAAATCGCTGCCCTCTCTTTTGAATGCCGCAGGATAGAGCGATGAGAGGACGCAGCCAATGACCTAAACGTCCACACCGGTCGCTCAACCGGCAGCTACCACCTCTGGCACAATCTGGCCTCGGTGGAGAGGCCGGTGACGAAGCCAAGAACAGGGCCGTCATCAAAAGCACCAAAATTTATTCATACATGCTTTCATACAGTGCGATGATCTGCGCGGCATCGGGCACGCGGGGATTGTTGGCCGTGCTGCCAGAGGCAAGCGCCTGCGCGGCCATCAACGCCTTCTTGGCATGCCAGTCGGTGGAAGAGATGCATCGCCGATCCATTCAACGACGGGCGCATAGCGATTGTCGCGTTCCTAATACTGGACCGTAGACTGCGCCTGCGTTGACGATTGTGGAAGCCATCGATGTCGAATTCCACGCAGCAGGCGATCAAACCCACGCCGCCACAAGTTCTTGCGTCGTTCGGTTGCCATGGAGATTGCGAAGGCCGTGAGTGGAACGCCGACAAATACCATCATCCTGGTCTGCCACGCGGACGAAGACCACGGCGTTTCCGCGGCGATGAACTGCGAGAGCGGCAGATGGAACAGGTAGAGCGTAAGCGTCGCTCCGGCGCACCAGCGGATAGGTCGGCGAAAGGCGACGAGTAAAGGGCCAGGCACATGAGACACGAAACGGAAGCCAATAAGGTGGATACAGAACAGGGTACCAATGATGTAATCCTGCCAGATTGGCGGCCGGCCAATCCAGTTAGGATAGATTGGCCGGCCAGCGTGCCAGACGTACATTTCATAACAAACCCAGAGCAGAAATGCCCCGACGGCCATGATGGTGGCGACTGGAACCCTAATCGTCCGCGACTTGAAAACACAATACGCGCCAACGCCCATCAGCCAGATCGGAAACATCGCCGCGACCTTCGGGCCGACGAAAACGAGCATGCCAAGCACCACAGGCCAGCGCCATCGCCGCGGCAAGAATACTGCGAGGCCAAAGATTACATAGTACCAGACTTCATAGCCGAGCGACCAAAACGGAAAGTCAGAACCCGGGGGAAGATCGTTGAACCATAATTGGTTGGTAAAAGTCAGCGCATGCAGCCATTGAGGAACACGATCGTTCCAAACGTAGTGCCAAGCCGCGGAATAGAGCCACGGGCGCTCTGAGCGGCCGATCGTATCGAGCGCCAATGTCGCTGCTAACGCAGGAAGTGCAACCGAATAGATCCGTGCGAGTCGGCTGACCGCATAGGTAATCGGATCATGCTCTCGCGTATCGTGAACAAACGCGATAACAAAGCCAGAAAGAACAAAAAATACATCGACTGCCTCAGGCCCGTAAGGCCCGACCTGCCAGAACAGTCCTCCCGTCAGACGTTCGCCAGAGACATGGCCAACAAACACGGCGATGGCGGCTGTGAAGCGGATCAAGTCGAGATAGATTGAAGTCTCTTTATTCATAAAAAACGCTCATAAAAAATTATACATTACGATATACAAATATCACTCCGTTAGCCTTGCTCTTACGTAGATCACGTTGAGCCTCTCAGTGACCAGGCTGGATCGGCTGGCCCGTTCGCCCCGAGACCTCTTGAACACTTCCTCGATTTGCGTTCTTTTGGAGTCGTGCGTCGCCGCTCTGGCCGGTGTTCGACATTCAACCAGCCTACAAGGAGAGCCACAATCGCGAACAAGCATCGAAGGGACCTGTGCGGATAATACATATTGATATCGCAACAACTAACGCATTTTAACTCTCACGACTAGTACCTCTACTCAAGGGAGGCCGCACGTTTTCCATGGCCTCGGCCGTTCCCCGCCGGGATTGCTCTGATCCCTCGACTTTTAGGGGGAATGAAGCCTAGAAATCTTGCAGTGGCTGACATTGTAGCTTCGGGCGATTTCCCGCGTTGGCTCGCCGGCCTCACGCCGGCCGTCATTTTTGGTCGCTACGCCCCATTTTCACGCCACGGGCCTTGGCAAGCTTCCGGCCCTCTCCTGTGCGGGCACGGATCAGCTCACGCTCAAATTCAGGTAGGCCGCCGGGTAAGCATAAGCCGGCCGTGAGCCGTCGTTGCTTTGAGCCCAGGGTTCGGTGTGGTGCATAGTTCGTGGAAACCCGCCTTCAGGACCGTAGCAGGGTATCGGAACACCTCTGGTGTTTCGCGCCTATTTGGTTTCTCATTGGCTTTAGAAGCCGCAGCATCGTTACCTTCGAGTGGCTTTGGAGCTATTTTACAGCGCAGCGCGGGGCGCGACTCCGGCACGATCGGCCGCTGTGAAGGCGACAAACAAACGCTCGGTTGCACTCGGCCTCAAGGTCACCATCGGCGAACGACTTCCGGTTCCCCGACCATCAAGGACTCTGCGCCGCGGCAAAGCAGGCCGCCGTGGCAGCAATCTCGCGCAGATAGGATCGTCACTTTTGACGCTTTGAAAGGACAAATGAAATGGACGAATTAGAAACAGGATACCGCATCGAAGAGGATGCGCTCGGCGATGTACAGGTTCCGGCGGACCGGCTCTGGGGCGCACAAACTGAACGTTCAATCCATAATTTCCGCATCGGCCGGGATCGTCATATCTGGGGGCGGCAGGTCATCAAGGCCCTTGGCATTCTCAAGAAATGCGCGGCTGAGGCAAACCTGGAGCTTGGCCAGCTGCCCTCCGATATTGCGAACCTCGTGATACGGGCGGCGCAGGATGTCATCGACGGCAAACTCGATGCCGAGTTTCCCCTTGTCGTGTTTCAGACCGGCTCCGGCACCCAGACAAACATGAACGCGAACGAGGTCATCGCGAACCGCGCGATCCAACTCGCCGGCGGGGTGCTTGGCTCGAAATCGCCTGTTCACCCAAACGACCACGTCAACCGTTCGCAATCTTCCAATGATACATTCCCGACCGCAATGCACATCGCTGCCGTGGAAGAGATCACCGCGCGCCTCTTGCCCGCGCTGCGTCGCCTGCACGCTACACTGCTCGCCAAGGCCGAAGCCTACAACGACGTCGTGATGATCGGCCGCACCCACCTTCAGGACGCGACCCCGCTCACAGTCGGGCAGATGATCTCCGGCTGGGTCGCCCAGCTGGACGATGCGGATGCGACGATCAGCCGCGCCCTCCCCGGTCTCTACGAGCTTGCCATCGGTGGGACCGCGGTAGGCACAGGGCTCAATGCCCATCCGCGGTTCGGTGAAGTTGTCGCGCGCAAAATCGCGCAGGAGACCGGCAAGCCTTTCGTCGATGCCCCGAACAAATTCGCGGCCCTGTCCGCGCATGATGCGATGGTCAACGCAAGTGCGGCGCTCCGTACGCTGGCAGGTGCTGCGATGAAGATCGCGAATGACGTGCGGTGGTATGCCTCCGGACCGCGTGCCGGCCTTGGCGAGCTCAAGATCCCCGAGAATGAGCCTGGCTCCTCCATCATGCCAGGCAAGATCAACCCAACCCAGTGCGAAGCATTGACCATGGTGGCAGTTCAGGTGTTCGGCAATGATCATGCCGTCGCGTTTGCAGGCTCGCAAGGCAATTTTCAGCTCAACGTCTATAAGCCCGTGATGCTGCATAACCTGGTCGAATCGGCGGGGCTGCTCGCCGAGGCGTTGGACAGTTTTGACGAGCACTGCGCGCGCGGCATCGAGCCGGCAACAAAGCGCATCACGCAGAATCTAGAAAATTCGCTGATGCTCGTCACCGCCCTGAACCCGCATATCGGTTATGAAAAAGCCGCAAAAATCTCCCTCACCGCCTATCGGGAGGATATCAGCTTACGGGAAGCGGCGCTAAAGCTCGGTTTCCTAACCGAAGAGCAGTTCGATGCTTGGGTGAAACCGGCAGATATGACGCACCCGAAGGGCTAAGGTTGTGAGCGCACATCCGCCCTATGGGTGGAGCCATCGCGTTGAATTGGCAGCAGAACCATGAGTTCTGCTGCCGATCATCGGTCGTATTTTCGCCATCAACGCGGTCGCCATGGTCGGCTCCTGGTACTGAACCGGCTGGCCGTCGCCAGCGGCCTCATCGCCGCGCCCCCCGCGGACCGGGGTGCACCGTATCCGGCGCGTTGGCTCTGCTCGAGACGGCCCAGTCAGCGACCTGGATCACTGGGTCCGCATGGATGGTGTCCGCCGCGGCCAACACGCCACCGCCGCCGGTGATCGGGCATGGCCAGTTGAGGGCTACTGGGACGAGGCGGGGAAATCCCGGCTTTTTGTTGGAGGGGCCTTGGTCTGCCGCAGCCTTAAATCTTTACATCTATAAATCTTTTCACACGCACATTTCATACCAGACGCCTGGAGAAGCGCCGTTGGGTGGCTTACGTCGCCTGTCTGAGACCACATAAAGGGGGAAACAACATGTCACCGCGGATTATTCTAGCCTCCGTGCTCGGGATCTCCGTCCTGTGTTCGAGCGCGGCTTTTGCTCAGACGAGTTCCGGCCCCGGCGGGGGCACGACCGGCACGACTGGCGGCAGCATGGGAAGCGGCACCAGCGGCGGCAGCATGGGCAGCGGTAGTTTAGGCGGCACTCACGGCACTTCGGGCGCTCCCTCCGGCAC
>DATJHR010000087.1:0-14037 GCA_035493735.1 Acidocella sp. | reverse complement strand
TCAGAAATTTCTTACCGAAGGCGTCGCCGGGGCGGTGACGGTGGGCGAGCGGCTGCGCCATGCCGCGCGCGAGGTCGCACAGCGCGAGATGGAACTGATCGCCAACCTGATGGAAAGCGAACCAATCGGCCTGCAGCTCGGACTGATGGCCAGTGGTGAGCCGAACGGCCCCTTCACCCTGTTGCGCTCACGCGAGCGCGCCACCCTTGCGATCAACCCGTTCCCGTCCGACTCCCTGCCCTCCGCACAATCCGGCGTATCCATGATCACCGGCGCCGAGGACGCCGTAGCGGCGCACCAGCGCGTCTCGGAAAACGCCTGGCGCGACGCGATCAAGGGCGCGACCGCCGCCGAGCGCGTGCGGGCTCTGGCCACGGCGGCGCGCGGCTGATGCAGGATCTGGTTTCCCCCGCCGAGCTGCGGGAACGCATGGCCGCGTCGGACAGCGCCAAGATGCGCCTGCTGGATGCGACTTATTATCTGCCGAACGAGGCCAAGGACGCGGCGTCCCTGTTCCAGGCGGCGCATCTTCCCGGTGCCCGGTTCTTCGACGTCGACAAGGTCGTCGATGCCACCTCGCCCCTCCCGCACATGTTGCCGACGCCGGAGACCTTCGCCGCCGCCGTCGCAACGCTCGGGGTCAGCAACACCGATCATGTCATCGTCTACGATCAGCGCGGCCTGTTCTCGGCGGCGCGGCTCTGGTGGATGTTCCGCGTGTTCGGCCACGACAATGTCGCGGTTCTCGATGGCGGCCTGCCCGGCTGGGTGGAGGCCGGCGGCGCGGTGGCAACCGGCGCCCCCGCCCCGGCGGCGCCGGGCCAGTTCCGCGCCAGCTTCCGTCCCGGCCTGGTGCGCAGCCTCGAACAAATGAAAGCCAATCTGCAAAGCCATACGGAGCTGGTGCTGGACGCGCGCGCCGCCGGGCGATTCGACGGCAGCGTGCCCGAACCGCGCCCCGGCATGCGCAGCGGGCACATACCCGGGGCAAAATCCCTGCCCTTCACCGAATTGCTGCAGGACGGCAAGATGCTGCCGCCGGCAATCCTTCGCGCGAAATTTGCCGGGCTGGGCGTGACGCCGGATAGCCATGTGGTAACAAGCTGCGGCTCCGGCGTGACCGCCGCCGTGCTGACCCTGGGGCTGGCGGTCGCCGGCCTGCCGCAAGGCGCGCTATATGACGGCTCCTGGTCCGAATGGGGCGGTCGCGACGACACGCCGATCGAGGTTTAACGATGGCTAAAAAAATCGACACGGCGCTGGTGCATGCCGGCCGCAACGGCACGAAGTCCTACGGCTACGTGAACCCGCCACTGGTGCGGGGCTCGACCGTGCTTTATCCAGACATGGCGACCAAACTCGCCGTCGGCCGGCGCCGCCACGAGCCGGTGGACATTTACGGCACACACGGGACGG
This sequence comes from Acidocella sp., assembly GCA_035493735.1. GTDB lineage: Bacteria > Pseudomonadota > Alphaproteobacteria > Acetobacterales > Acetobacteraceae > Acidocella. The sequence continues at coordinate 12,621 of DATJHR010000087.1, read as the reverse complement.
CCACGCACTTCGCTCTGCAAGCGGCGGTGGCCGAAGTTGAGGGTGGGACCCATTGCCAGGTCGTCGGCTCAGGCCTCGCGGCGGTCACGGTACCGCTGCTGGCCTATCTGCGTTCCGGCGACCACATGCTCGTGCCCGATTCGGTCTATGGCCCGACGCGCAATTTCTGCGACGGCATCCTGGCCCGCTGCGGCGTGACCACCGAATATTACGACCCGACGATCAGCGCGGCGGATTTGCGCCCGCGCCTGCGCCCCAACACCCGCATCCTGTTCACCGAAAGCCCCGGCAGCCACACGTTCGAGGTTCAGGACATCCCCATGCTGGCCCGGCTCGCCCATGAGGCGGGCGCCAAACTGTTCATGGACAATACCTGGGGTGTGCTGAACTTTCAGCCCTTCGCCCACGGGGTGGATGTGTCGATCCAGGCGCTGACAAAATATATCGGCGGCCATTCAGACCTGATCCTGGGCGCGGTGACCGTGAACAGCGACGAAGACTGGGCCTGGCTGCGCGACGGCGCGCTGCAAATGGGCGCCTACGCCTCACCAGATGATTGCTGGCTGGCCCTGCGCGGCCTGCGCACGCTGCGGGTGCGTCTGAAAGCCCAGGAGGAAGCGGGCTTACGCGTGGCGAAATGGTTCGCCTCTAGGCCGGAAGTGGCACGCGTGCTGCACCCGGCCTTGCCAAGCTGCCCCGGCCACGAAATTTTCAAGCGCGACTTCACCGGCGCATGCAGCTTGTTCAGCGTGGTGTTTCAGCCGCATTTTCCGGCCGCCGCGGTGGTGGCGATGCTCGATGCCCTGCAACTGTTCGGCATCGGCGCGAGTTGGGGCGGGTTCGAGAGCCTGGCGCTGCCGACCACCGGAACGATCCGCCGCTCCGAAGGAACCGGCGCGTTCGAAGGTGAACTCGCACGCTTCCATATCGGGCTGGAAGACACAGACGAACTGATCGCCGACCTCGAACAAGGCTTGGCGGCGCTGCGCGCGGGTTATTAAAGGAAGAAAGAAAGTAGCCGCTTTTTGAAAAAAAGCGGCGCAAAAACTTCTTCGACTTTAGGCCGGGGGCGGTGAAACCAGCACGACCCAGTTAACAAAGTTTTTTTGCTACTTTTTGTTCACAAAAAGTAGCGCTTTCTTACTGCCTCTCAGCTTGACTCACGCAAATAGCTGATAACCGACAGATATTTCATCGGCTGCACCAGCAGTTTTTCCGGCCCGTGCGGGGCGGCGGAATCGAACAACAACGCGTCGCCCGGGCGCAGATGGTAGGACTGATCGCCGTGGCGATACATCACCTCGCCACTCAGCATGTAAATGAACTCGCGCCCGGCATGTTGAAAGGCCGGGTACGGCGCGGCGCCTTCATGCAGGGTGATGAGATAAGGCTCGATCGCCACCTGACCGCCGAGCGCATGGCCGAGCAGACTGTATTCATGCCCAACCCGGCTGCCGCGCCGCTCGATGATCACACCGCTGCCGGCCGGTACAAAAGAGCAGTCGCGCCGTTCCTCGAACGTAGAAAAGAAGGTCGTGATCGGCACGTTGAGCGCCTTGGCCAGTGCCTGCAAGCTGGAGAGCGAAGGCGAGATCTGGCCGTTCTCGATTTTTGACAACATGCCCCCGGACAGTCCGGCCGAGGCCGCGAGTTCGGAAACAGTGATGCCGAGGCGGCGGCGCATCGCCCTCACCTGCACGCCGAGCGCCTGCTCCAGCGTCAAATCCGACCCGGAAGCCGCCGCCTCCGAGAGGTTCACCGGCAGATTGACATCCTTGAAAAGCTTCGGCAGATCGCCCGCCATTTGCTCCGCCTTATCGGCGGTTTTTGTTTTTTCCCGCGCTGTCATCTTGCTCTCCATCCCTACGCAGTTTTATGACAGGTGCGTCAAAACCGCCAGATCCGTTTACACATCAAAACGATCGTGCTGCCGTTTCGCCGCGGTCAGGGTGTTCCGCAGCAGGCAGGCGATCGTCATCGGCCCGACACCGCCGGGCACCGGCGTCAGATGTCCAGCGACGTTCTTGGCCTCCTCAAAAGCGACATCGCCGACCAGCCGGGATTTCTGATCCGCGCCGCTGACACGGTTGATACCAACATCGATGACGGTCGCCCCCGGCTTGATCCAGTCGCCCTTGATCAGTTCCGCGCGCCCGACCGCTGCCACCAGAATATCGGCGTCGCGGCACAGCGCCGGCAGATTCCGGGTGCGCGAGTGAGCCATGGTGACGGTGCAGTTTTGGGCAAGAAGCAATTGCGCGATCGGCTTGCCGACCAGGTTGGAGCGACCGACCACCACGGCGTGCAGGCCTGTGAGATCGCCCAGCACGTCCTCAAGCAGCAGCATGCAGCCGAGCGGCGTGCACGGCACCAGCCCCGGCTGGCCGGCGGCGAGCAGGCCGGCATTCGTGATGGTGAGGCCGTCGACATCCTTCGCCGGGTCGATTGCGGCGATGATCTGTTCCGCATCGAGGTGCTTGGGCAGCGGCAACTGCACCAGAATGCCATGCACCGCCGGATCGGCGTTCAGCTGTTGGACAAGGCGCCGCAGCTCATCCTGGGAAATATCGCCGGACAGGCGATGCTCAAACGAGCGCATGCCCACCTGCACCGTCTGCCGCGCCTTGTTGCGCACATAGACTTGGCTGGCCGGGTCTTCCCCCACCAGCACGACGGCCAGCCCCGGTTGAAAGGGTAGCGAGGCAACCTCTGCGGTGATCCCCGCCAGCTGCCGCGCTGCGAACGCCTTGCCGTCAATCAGTTGTGCCGCCAATGTCCTAGCCTTTCCGAGGAAACGTTGCGGGGAGCTATGCAACCACCCCGCTTGTGTCAATCGGGGCCGCTTTAATTCGCGAACACCACGGTCTTGCGACCGTTCAAAATCACCCGGTCTTCGAGATGGTAACGTACCGCGCGGGCCAGCACCCGGCGCTCGATATCGCGCCCCTTGCGGACCAGATCGTCCGGCGTGTCAGCATGGCTGATGCGTTCCACATCCTGCTCGATGATCGGCCCCTCATCCAGATCGGCGGTGACGTAATGGGCGGTAGCGCCGATCAGTTTCACGCCGCGCCCATGCGCTTGGTGATAGGGTTTGGCGCCCTTGAAGCCTGGCAGGAAGGAGTGGTGAATGTTAATGCAACGCCCCACCAGCTTCGCCGCCAGCGCGTCGGAGAGCACCTGCATGTAACGCGCCAGCACGACCAGCTCGGCGCCGGTCTCTTTCACCATCGCCCAGATCTGCGCTTCCTGCTCCATCTTCGTCTCCTTGGTGATGGGCAGATGATGGAACGGCAGGCCGCCGAAATCGGCCCCCTCATAATGTTCCGCACCATGGTTGGAGACGATGGCCGTCGGGGTCATCGGCAATTCGCCGATCCGCCAGCGATACAGCAGATCGACCAGGCAATGGTCGAATTTCGAGACCAGCAGCAGCACCCGCCGCGGCGCGGTGTGGTCGCTGATCCGCCAGCTCAGCTGCAGCGTCTCTGCCACTTGGGCGAATGCATCGCGCAAGGCGGAAAGATCGGCCCCGCCCAACAGGTCGAAGGCGATGCGCGCGAAGAACTTCCCGGTCTCGGCATCGTCGAATTGCTGCGCCTCTCGGATATCGGCGCCATGCTTGAACAGGCAATTCGTGACGGCGGCCACGATACCGGCACGGTTGAGGCAGGAAAGGGTGAGAACATAATGCGGTTTCGACATGAGGTTCCTGATAGGTTCCCGCTCTGCAACATGCAATGCCACCTCTAAGCGCGATGACTTTAGAGCGGATCGCCACGCCATTCGATCTAAAATCATCCGGCTCTAGAGCTCCAGAATGCCCGGTTGAAATTCCTGCGCCGCCGTCCCGTCATACAGCACATAGCCGCGCGGCGCGGAGACGACGCGGATGCCCTCCTCCACGCTCTCATGCCGAAAATGTGTATGGCCATGGATCCAGGCGGCGGGCGCACGCGGTGCAAATTCCAGCAACAGTTCCGAGGCATAGGCCGGGCCGATGCCGCCTGAACGCTCTCCCAGTGCCGCCCCGCTCGGGGCATGATGCGTGACCACAAGCGTCTTGGCCCCCGCCTCGTAGCGCTGCAGCTGGGCCAGTGTCTTGTGCAGCCAGACGCGCGACGCCAGATGCCGGCGCAGCGCATCGTCCGGTGTAAAAACATGTTTGCCGTTATGGATGGCTTCGTGGTCGTTCATCCGCGCCCAGGCGGTCTGCATGGCGCCTGCGGGGTCGCCGTATAGATCGTAATCGGTCCATAGCGTGCAGCCCAGAACGTGCAGACGCTGTCCGTCAAAATTGAAGGTGGCGACGTTGTTTTCCAGAAAACTGACGCGGCCGTTGGTGCGCGCCGCGGTACGGCGCAGGGCCGGCAGCAGCCGCTCCATATTCTGGTCATAATATTCGTGATTGCCCGCCACATAGACCACTGGCGCCCGCAGAAACCGCGAGAGCCTCTCCGCATAGAAAATCCCGCGCACGCTTCGATGCACGTCCCCAGCCAGCGCGATCAGGTCGATATGTCCGACCTTCTCGATCATCGGCCCGCGCGCGGGATGATGCGAGACCGCACGATGCCGTGCCATGAAGGCGGTCCAGCCCACGATATTGAGCCGCCAGCGCTCCATCTCCAGGTGCAGATCGCTCATATACAGGATGCGGATCATGTCCGGGCCTGTATGGTCATGGCGCGCAAACCACGCGCGGCAGAGGCCGGCGCCGCGGCAAAGAAGTTGATGAGAGGCGCGGCCTCAGCCGTCACGGTTCGCCGCCGGCACCCAGAGCAAGTCATGCGCGCCCTTGCCGTTGACATAGCGGGACATCACGAACAGCAAATCCGAGAGCCGGTTGAGATAGATCAGCACCACCCGGTTCACCGCCTCGTCCGGCAGCGCCAGCAGCGCCACCACCAGCCGCTCGGCGCGCCGCACCACGGTGCGGGCCTGGTGCAGGAAGGCCGCCGCCGGCGTGCCACCGGGCAGAATGAAAGAGCGCAGCGGCGCCAGTTCGGCATTCATGCGGTCGATCTGCCCCTCCAGCCAGTCCACCTGCGCCTGGGTCACGCGCAAAGCCGGCTCCCCCTCTTTGATCGGCACGCAGAGATCCGCGCCCAGATCGAACAAATCGTTCTGGATGCGCGCCAACACGACATCGTCCGGCCCGGAAACATGCAGCCGGGCCAGGCCGATCACGGCATTGGCCTCGTCCACATCGCCATAGGCCGCCACGCGGGCCGAGGATTTGGCGACGCGCGCACCATTGCCGAGCGAGGTTTCGCCGGCATCGCCGCCGCGCGTGTAGATCTTATCGAGCTTGACCATGGCGGTAGGGAACCATGGGTGGCCGGCGACGGCAAGCGATAAGGAAGGGCTTCTTTTTTGAAAAAAAGAAGCAAAAAACTTCTTTAAACGTGGGCCGCGTTGGTTTCGCTGCCACCGGCCCAAAGTTGAAGAAGTTTTTGCGCCGCTTTTTTCAAAAAGCGGCCACTTCCTTCACTTCCCCTACCGGCGCCGGGCGATAGCGCGGCGTGGGATTGGCTTCCACCAGCAGGGACCAATGGCGGAGAATCAGGTCGATCTTGGCGAAGACCAGCTCCAGGTCGGAGAATTCCCGTTTAAGGCGGGCCTCGGCGCGGAGGCCGCGATGCGAGGGCTCGCCGGAAATAAGCCGCGCTCCGGCGGAGACGCGCAGCGCCCCTTGCACCCCTTCCCCGCCTGGCTGCGGCAGCGGCACGGGCTGGCCGATATGGCAAATGCGCGCCGCCAGCTCGCCTGCCTGCGGCAGCAGCGCCGAGAGGTCGGTGTTCAGCCAGAGATACACGTTGCGTGCTTCCGCCGGGGTGAGGCAGCGGGCCTGTTCGTGCGGCGCACGCAGCGAGAAGGTGAAGATGCTGGGCAGAAGCTCCCAATCTTCCGCGTCGTCGAACCGGATGAGCGCGGGTGCTTCCAACAATGTGAGGGACTCGTATCGACCGATGGCGGCGCGCACCGTCTGCCCGAAGCCGCGCACAATATCGGCGCGCCGCGCCGCGGTCACGCGCAACAAAGCCCGGATTTCGGCCAGGGCCGCCTGCCAGCGCAGCGCCAGGCCGAAATTGCCGACCGGCGGCAGGTGCATGGCGGCCGGGCAATCGGTGGGAAATTCGTCGCGGCCGAAATAGGCATCCAGCCCGGCCGGCAACAGCGCCTGCTGCAGCCGCGCCGCCACGCCGGGCGGCAGCAGCGCCGCCCCGGCGAAAGGCGGCCCGGTGAAAAATTTGGAGCCGGTGATCAGCACCACCGCATCCAGCGCGAGGTAACGCCGGATCGAGGCGGGAGAGAGCCGCGCCTGGCAGGCATCGAGCACGATATCGAAATTCTGGCCGTATTTCGCCCGCATCTCCTCAAGAAAAGCGGGGCGCGGTGCCAGCAGGCCGGTCTTCGACAGATCGAGTCCGTGCAGAATCACGCGCTGCCCCGCTTCAATGCCCTGCGCCATCGCCGCCGCGATATCCGCCTCAATTTCCGCCTGGCCGCGCAGGGCGCCGGTCGGACCACGCAAGGCGATGTTGTGGAGCCTGGTGTCGTCGCGAAACCCGGCGATCGGCGCCTGAAAGGTCACGTCATGGCCGAGCGCCGTATCGACCGCGAAGTGGAGTCCGCACGCGGCCATCGGCACGCCACGCCCGGTTTCCTCCGGGGCGATGAGAATGTTCAGGACCGGCCGGTCACTTTCCGCCAGATGCGCAAGCGCCAGGGCCAGAAGCTCGGTATCGGTGCCGGAGGCGGCGAAGACGATCCGCGTTCCGGCCTCCAGGCCGAGCGCGCCGGCAATGCCGCGCCGCACTTCTTCGACGGCGTTGCGAACGGCGATGCGGCGGTCCAAGCCCTTGAGCAGCGCCCGCGTGTTGCGCAGCCGGGCGCGATCCGCGGCCACGTAGCCCCGCTCGGAAGAGGAAGAGGCCGTTGAGGACGCGAATGTCACGGCCCAGGGGCGCGGCCTATGGCTGCAGCCATAGCCGTTAAGCGCCGAGAGCGGGTCGCGCGCCAGACGTATGTCTCCGCCGGTTTCCATCAGCGCCTCGGCCGTGCCAAGCAAGCCCCAGACGCTGCGCACCAGGGCGATTTCCGCATCGCCGGCGCGAAAATGCGCGGCGATCGCCGCGGCGGCGGGGGCGACCTCAGCCGCCATCACCGGCACCCAGGCGGGAAGCGCGGCACGGTCGGCCGGGCTCAACCCCTCGGCCTCGGCCTCGATGAACTGCGCGCTTACCCGGGCCGCCGCCAGCGCGGCGACGGACTCGGCCACCCCATGGCGACGCAGCCAGGACGCTTCCAACGCATGGCGCAGAAAAAAGCCCAGCAAGGCGGGCCGCTGATAGGCAGTCTCGGGGAGGCTGGCGGGAATACCACGAAAGGCCGCAAATTCCGGTTGCGAACGAAGCGCGTCGAGATGCAGTTTCCGCTCGACGTCGATCAGCGTGGGACTTGTCATGAAGGCTCCGACCGAAAGGTAAGGCTGGTTAACTCAACCGGCCGGAAAATTCCACCGCATGAGGTTGCGATGGCGTCCACCCAAGCCCCATTTAAGCTGTGCTCCGCCGCCGTTCGGCCACGGATTGGCTGATTTGTCATTTGGGCGGTTAACTTTTGCTCCGGGCTCCTTTAATCAGCCCTGTACGATTCCAAGGAGCGACACGATTGGCGACGATGTATACCGAGACGGTGCAGACCGTCCGGCACTGGACTGACACCCTCTTCAGCTTCACTGCGACCCGCAACCCCGGTTTTCGCTTCATCAGCGGCCAGTTCACCATGATCGGGCTGCAGGTCGAGGGGCGGCCGCTGCTGCGTGCCTATTCCATGTGCAACGCCAATCACGAAGACCAGCTCGAATTCTTTTCGATCAAGGTCGCGGACGGCCCGCTGACCTCGAAACTGCAGAAGCTCGCCCCCGGCGACCAGATCCTGGTTGGCAGCAAGCCCACCGGCACGCTGATCCAGGACAATCTTCTCCCCGGCAAGACGCTGTACATGCTGGGCACCGGCACCGGCCTCGCCCCGTTCGTCAGCATCATCAAGGACCCGGACACTTACGAGCGCTATGAGCATGTGGTGCTGGTGCATGGGTGCCGCGCCATCGCCGAGCTCGGTTACGGCGAGCTGGTGGTCAACCGCCTGTTCGAGGACGAGTTCTTCGGCGAAATGGTCAAGGACAAGCTGCTTTACTACCCGACCGTCACGCGCGAGGCGTTCCGCAATACCGGCCGCATCACCACCCTGCTGGAGACCGGCAAGCTGGAGAGCGACCTGCAACTTCCGCGCCTGAACCGCGAAACTGACCGCGTGATGCTCTGCGGCAGCCCGGCGATGCTGGCGGACCTCAACAAGCTCCTCAGCGAAGCCGGCTTCCAGGAAGGCAACCATTCCGAGCCCGGCCACTTCGTGATCGAAAAAGCCTTCGTTGAGAAATAAGAAAGAGCTTCTTTTTTGAAAAAAAGAAGCAAAAAACTTCTTTAAACTGGGCCGTGCTGGTTCACGGCCACCGGCCCAGTTTCAAAAAAGTTTTTGCGCCGCTTTTTTTAAAAAGCGGCCGCTTGCCTTTCACATACGGCGGAACGGCGCCCGCATCTGACGCATCTGCCCACGCGCAAAGAAATAGCCAACCACGCCGAGCAAGATCAGCACTGGAATGATGAAAAGCGCGGCCCAGAGCAGCACCGAGACGATGCAAAGCGCCACGCCGAACGCGATGACCCGCGCGACGATGGTGCCAAACGATACAGGGGTGGGTTTCGGAGGATCGATGAACGCGCCATCCGGGGTCATATCAATGACCGGACCGTCTGATTTTGCCATAGGCGGAATATAGGCCGCGCGCCAGGCAAATCAATCATGCGCGCTGGCCGTTTGGCCTGCGCCTCGATGGCGACCACCTGCGTTTCCTCCATGGTCACTGTGTTCCTGCTGGACCGGGTTGGTTGAACCCTTCGTCCGGACTAGATTGCCAGAATGCGAGAAGACGATCTTTTCACGCCACCGCATCCGAAAGGCGATGCAGCAGGCCTTTTCAGCCCACACGCGCCGCGCCCATTGGCTGATCGGCTGCGCCCGCAAACCCTGGCTGCCGTGGTGGGCCAGGACCATTTGCTGGGTCCCGGTGCCCCCCTCGCCCGGATGGTGGAGGCGCGATCCCTCTCGTCCCTGATCCTTTGGGGCCCGCCGGGCACCGGCAAAACCACAATTGCCCGCCTTCTCGCCCAAGCCACGGACAGGCATTTTGAGACCCTGTCCGCCATCCAGAGCGGTGTCGGGGATCTGCGCAAAGTATTCGAGGCCGCACGGCAGTGGAGTGTTGCGGGCAAAGGGACACTCTTGTTCGTGGATGAGATCCACCGCTTCAACCGGTCACAGCAGGATGCATTCCTGCCGGTGGTCGAAGACGGCACCATCACCCTCATCGGCGCCACCACCGAAAATCCCTCCTTTGAGCTGAACGGCGCCTTGCTCTCCCGCTGCCAGGTCTTTGTTCTCAAGGCCTTGGACGAGGCGGCCTTGGAACAGCTTGTGCAGCGCGCCGAAGCCGAGCTGGGAAAGAACGTGCCCTTGCTGCCCGAAGCGCGGGCGGGGCTCCTGGCCCTCGCCGGAGGCGACGGGCGCTACCTCCTGAACATGATCGAGCAGATCTGTTCCGCGGGTATCGCCGAACCGTTGGATACCGCTTCAATGGCGCGCCTGCTGCAACGGCGCATGGCCAGCCACGACAAAGCCGGCGACGGCCATTACGACCTGCTCTCGGCGTTTCACAAATCCCTGCGCGGATCGGATCCGCAGGCGGCGCTGTATTATGCCGCGCGCATGATGGTCGCCGGCGAGGCGCCGGAGACCGTATTTCGCCGGCTCGCCTGCGCGGCCTCCGAGGATGTCGGCATGGCCGACCCGCAGGCCATGGTGCAAGTGGTAACCGCGTGGGACGCCTATGAGCGTGTCGGCTGGCCCGAGGCAAGGCTGTTTCTGGCGCAAGCCATCAACTACGTGGCAACAGCCCCGAAATCGAACGCGTCCTATCTCGGCTTCGATGCGGCGATGCGCGTGGCGGAACAGACCTCTCATGTCCCCCCGCCTTTGGATGTGCTGAACGCGCCGACGAAGCTCATGAAACAGCTCGGTTATCACGCGGGCTACCAATATGATCACGACAAGCCCGACGCGTTTTCCGGCCAGGAATTCTTCCCTCCGCCGCTCGCCGGAGAGAACCGCCCTGAGTTCTATCAGCCGAATGAACGAGGCTATGAGCGGGACATTCGGAAGCGGCTCGATTATTGGGCGGGACTGCGGAATAAGCGGAGGGCGTAAAGAAAAAGGGAAGAAAGTGGCCGCTTTTTGGAAAAAGCGGCGCAAAAACTTTTTTGACATTGGGCCTGTGGCGCTGAAACCAGCACGGCCCAGTTCAAAAAAGTTTTTTGCTTCTTTTTTTCAAAAAAGAAGCCCTTCCTTCCTTTCCCCCCACCCTGGACGGCGCAAGAAATTGGCGCGATGAACAGTGCAAAATAATGCCAAATACGAGGAGCCGCGTCTGTCCATGACTAACAATGAAGTTCGCGTCTATCCGTCCAAGGCCACCCTGCCGCGCGAGGCGCAGCTGGCCTGGAAGATCGCCGGCGTCGCCGCCGACAAGGTGCCGGTGGCCAAGGATGTCACGGCCATGATCATCAACCGCATCATTGACAATGCCGCGGTTGCCATCGCCGCGATCAACCGCCGCCCGGTGGTTTCCGCGCGGGGCATGGCGCTCGGACACCCACGGAAAGGGGGCGCCACCCTGTTCGGCGCGCCGGCGCGGGTCACGGTGAGCCCGGAATGGGCGGCGTGGGCGAATGGCACGGCGGTGCGCGAACTCGATTATCACGACACGTTTCTCGCCGCCGATTATGCGCACCCCGGCGACAATATTCCGCCGATCCTGGCGGTGGCACAGAGCCTGGGCAAATCCGGCCGTGACCTGATTCGCGGCATCGCCGCCGGCTATGAAATCCAGATCGACCTGGTGAAGGGGATCTGCCTGCATGAGCATAAGATCGATCATATCGCGCATCTCTGCCCCGCCCAGGCGGCGGGCATCGGCGCGCTGCTGAACCTGAAGCAGGAGGTGATCTATCAGGCGGTGCAACAGGCGGTGCATGTGGGCTTCACCACACGGCAATCCCGTAAGGGGGAAATTTCTTCGTGGAAGGCGTTCGCGCCCGCCCATGCCGGCAAGCTGGCGGTGGAGGCGGTGGACCGGGCGATGCGCGGCGAAGGCGCGCCCAGCCCGATCTATGAGGGCGAGGACTCGGTGATCGCCTGGATGCTGGGCGGCGCGGACGCCGTGTATCATGTGCCCCTTCCCGCGCCAGGCGAGCCCAAGCGCGCCATCCTGGACAGCTATACCAAGGAGCACTCGGCGGAATATCAAAGCCAGGCGCTCATCGACCTCGCCTTCCGCATGCGCCGCGACATCGCGGATGTCGATTCAGTTGAGCGGATCGTGATCCATACCTCGCATCATACGCATTACGTGATCGGCACCGGCGCCAACGACCCGCAAAAGATGGACCCAAACGCCAGCCGCGAGACGCTCGACCATTCGATCATGTATATTTTCGCGGTCGCGCTGCAGGATGGTGTGTGGGACCACGAAGCCTCCTATGCGCCGAAACGCGCGCGCCGAGAGGACACCGTCCGGCTCTGGCATAAGATCGAAACCAGGGAAGACCCCGAATGGACCCGGCGCTATCATTCCCTGGACACGGCGGAGAAAGCCTTTGGCGCGCGCGTGGAGATCTTTTTGCGTGACGGCTCGAAGCTGGAAGATGAAATGGCCGTCGCCAACGCCCATCCGCTCGGCGCCAAGCCGTTCGAGCGCGCCGATTATATCGCCAAGTTCCAGACGCTGACGGACGGGCTCATCACCGCGCGGGAGAGCAACAGATTTTTGGAGGCGGTGCAGAATTTGCCAAGACTGGCGGCGGGCGAGCTGGCGGCCCTGAACGTGGCATTGCCGGCCGGTGCATTGGAGGAGTCGAAGCCGGGGATTTTTTAGGAAAAAGTAAAGTAAGTGGCCGCTTTTTGAAAAAAGCGGCGCAAAAACTTTTGTTACTTTGGGCCACTGGCGGTGAAACCAGAACGGCCCAGTTTAAAAAGTTTTTTGCTTCTTTTTTTCAAAAAAGAAGCCCTTCTGCTTCTCTTATCTCCTGGGGAGACCAGAACATGAGCGAGACGACCACGCTGTTGAAACCGAAGAAATCGGTCGCTTTGTCCGGGGTAGCTGCCGGCAATACGGCTTTGTGCACGGTGGGCCGCTCCGGCAATGACCTGCATTATCGCGGCTATGACATTCTCGACGTGGCGGAGGCCTGCGAATTCGAGGAGATTGCGCATCTGCTCATCCACGGCACTTTGCCCAATGTTGTGGAGCTGGCAGCCTATAAGAGGAAGCTGCGGGCGCTGCGTGGCCTTCCGGCGGCGGTGCGGACCGTGCTGGAAACCCTGCCGGCGGCGGCGCATCCCATGGATGTGATGCGCAGCTATGTCTCGGTGCTGGGCTGCGTTTTGCCGGAAGCGCATGATCATCCCCCCGAGGGGGCACGCGACATCGCCGACCGG
>DATJHR010000086.1:0-19921 GCA_035493735.1 Acidocella sp. | reverse complement strand
CAGCACGGTGAAGACGATCGAGTGAATGAACGTGCGGGCGAACACCTTGCCCTCCTGCCCGACCATCCCCACCACCGACACGCCGGTGGCGATGTTCTGCGGCGAGATCATCTTGCCCATCACGCCGCCGGAAGAATTGGTGGCGGCGAACAGGATCGGGTTGAGGTGGAGTTGCCGCGCCGCCACGGTCTGCAGATTGCCGAACAGCGCGTTACCGGATGTATCGCTGCCCGAGAGCATCACCGCGATCCAGCCCAGGAACGGCGAGAACAGGATGAAGAAATGCCCGGTCGAGGCAAGGCCGAGGCCCAAAGAATAAGCCAGGCCGGAATAGTTCATCAGGTAAGCAAGGCCGACGATCAGCATCACCGTGACCACCGCGACCCAGATCTGACGGATCGTTGTGCCGATGCAACGGAAGAAGTCGCCGAGCGAGATCCCGGTAACAAAAGCGGTGATGATTGCCGCCACGAGAATCGCCGTGCCGGTCGTCAAAGGCTGGAACGCCCAGATCGCGGCATAGGGCTTGCCATGATACAGGGTGATGGAAATCGCCTTGTCCAGGCCCGGCCAATGGATCGCCTGCTGGCCGATGCTGGCGATGTTCAGCAGGGTCCAGACGATCACGACGATCGAGACAATGGCCCAGGGCAGCCAACCCTGCCAGGGCGAAACGGTGGAGGTGCGCTCGGCAGCCAGCACATGATCCTCGATCGCGAATTCCGCGTCATAAGCCGGTTTCCAGAGCTGCAGGAACAACAGCGTCACCACCAGCGAGCCGAGCGAGGCCAGCACGTCGGTCAGCGCGTAGTTGATGAAGTTGGAGGTGATGGCCTGGAACAGCGCGAAACTGCCGCCGGCGACCAGCAACATCGGCCATATCGCCTTGACCGAACGCCAGCCGCCATACAGCGCCGTAACATAGAACGGCAGGATGAACGCCATGACCGGCAGCTGGCGACCGACCATCTGGCCAAGATGCACGGCCGGCAGGCCGGACACCGCACCGAGCACCGTGATGGGCACGCCGAGCGCGCCGAAAGCGACCGGGGCGGTGTCGAAAATCAGCGCGAAGGTCAGGGCGTCGAGTGGCTTGAAGCCGACCATGATCAGCAGCGAGCCGACGATGGCGATCGGCGTGCCGAACCCGGCGACACCTTCCAGCAGCGCGCCGAAGCAGAAGGCGAGCACCACCAGAACGACCCGCCGGTCATTGGGCAGGTAATCAAGCACCCACGCGCGGAACGCATCGAACCGACCGGTCACGACTGAAATATTGTACAGGAGCAAGGCGGCGATAACGATCCACATCACCGGCCAGACGGCAAACACCGCGCCATTGGCGGTGGCGTCCAAGGCCAGGCCGACCGGCATCTGCCAGATCGTGACGGCGATGACGAACGCGACGACCAGCCCGTAAAGGGCCGCCTGCCAGGCGGCCCGGCGCAACACACCGAGCAGCAGCAGCACGGTGGCCACCGGCAGGATCGCGACGATCGTGGACAGTCCGAGACTCCCCGCGACAGGCGTGATCAATTGTTGGAACATGAAACCTCCTCGAATAGTTTTTCATTGAAAAGCGGGCCGGACGCGGACACGATGCCGGCAGGGACGGTCAGCGGCGGCCGGGCTTGCCTCCGTGACCGGATGACGGCGATGCGACCAAGGTTTTGCGCTGGTCCCCATGTGCCACTGGTGCACGATAGCCCGTCTGCACTGGCATGCTTCCTTAATCCCCCGGTCTTGCTAGCCGCTCCCTGCATAATAGTGCAGGATTGCCTCGCTTGTACCGGAGGGTTCGGGTCAGCACCAGAGGGTTTTTCCGCTCCGGTGCGGTTATTTTATTTATTTCTGGTGGGTAATTTAGCTAACAAGGCGGGAGGAGTCGCTTTTTGGAACAAGCGGCACAAAGACGTCTTTGAATTTGGCCCAGTAGCGCTGAAACACGACAGGCCCGAAGTAACAAAGTTTTTTGGCTACTTTTTGTTCACAAAAAGTAGCCTTTTCCTTCTCCTAGCAGCCTCCTGGCAGCGCCCGGCAATGCCAGGCGATCATCGCCTCCTCGTTGGTGGGGATCACCCGCGCCTCGGCCCGGCTGGTGACGCAGAACCAGGAGGGTGTCAGCCATGGGCGGCCACCAACACCGCCAGGGCACAGGAGGACAGGCGGGTGCGGGCGTCGTCGGCGCGGCTGGTGAAGATGATCGGCACGGTGGCGCCGAGCACGACGCCGGCCGCGTCGGCATTGGCAAGGAAAGTGAGCTGCTTGGCGAGGATGTTCCCCGCCTCGATGTTTGGCACCACGAGAATGTCGGCCGCTCCCGCGACCGCCGACACGATGCCCTTCTGTTTTGCCGCGGCGGGGCTCACGGCATTGTCGAAGGCCAGCGGCCCGTCCAGAATCCCGCCGGTGATCTGCCCGCGCTCGGCCATCTTGCACAAAGCGGCGGCATCCGCTGTGGACGGTATTGCCGGATTGATGGTCTCCACGGCCGAGAGAATGGCGACGCGCGGGTCCGCCAGCCCAAGCCGATGCGCAAGATCGATCGCGTTCTGCACGATGGAGGCTTTCTCCGGCAGATCCGGCGCGATGTTGATGACGGCATCGGTGACCAACAGCGGTTTCGGGTAGGAGGGCACGTCCATGACATAGACATGGCTGAGCCGCTTGCCGGTCCGCAGGCCGGTTGCCGCCTGCACGACCTCATGCAGCAGCTCGTCGCTGTGTAGGGCCCCCTTCATCAGCAGCCGCGCCTCGCCACACCGCACCAGCTCGACCGCGCGGGCGGCGGCGGCGTGGCTGTGCGGCACCGGCTCGATCCGCAGGCCGGAAATGTCGATCTCGTGTGCCGCCGCGGCCGCTCTGATTTTCGCCTCCGGCCCGACCAGGATGGGCGTGATCAGCCGGGCGCGCGCGGCTTCCACCGCGGTGCGCAGGGAGACCTCATCGCAGGGATGCGCGATTGCGGTGGTCATTGGCGCACTGGCGCTGGCCTCAGCGAACAAAGCGCGCAGGCGTTCATGCCGCAACAGCCGCACCTCCGGCAGCGCGATCGCCGGTCGGCTGACTTTTTCCACCGGCGCCTGAACGGTGGCGGTGCCGCGCAGCACCTCGGTGCCGTCCTGATTGCGGCAATGACAATCCAGAACCAGCTGGTGTTTCTCGGGCACACGCACGGTGACGGTGACAGTGGCGGTGACGCGGTCGCCGGGGCTGACGGGGGCGAGAAAATGCAGGTCCTGGGCCAGATAGAGCGTACCCGGGCCGGGCAGCTTGGTGCCGAGCACGGCGGAAATCAGCCCGGCGGTGAGCACGCCCTGGGCGATGATGTGGTGGAACAGATCGGTCGCGGCATATTCGGCGTCGAGATGCGCCGGGTTGATGTCCCCGGAAATGACCGAAAACAGGGCAATATCGTCCAGCGTGATCTGGCGCGTCAGGCTCGCGGACTCGCCGATTCCGATCTCGTCGAACACCCGGTTCTCAAGCAGCTCGATGTTGATGTCCATTCTTTTCGTTCCCGCTGGTTTCACGGCCACCGGCCCGATGGAGCAAAAGTTTTTGCGCCGCTTTTTCCAAAAAGCGGCTGCTTTCTTACTTTCCCCACCTCAGCGTTGCAGCACATACCTTCCGGGGGCCTCCTCCAACGCAGGATAACCGGCTTCGGGCCTGCCTTCGGGCGGCGGCGGCACCGGCCTGCCGGAGCGCGCGGCGAGCCAGCCGGACCAGGAGGGCCACCACGATCCTTCCCTACGGATGGCGGCCGCCCGCCATTCCTCAGGCGGCACGTAAAGCTCGCCCGGCTTGCGCTCGAGCAGGCAGAAATGCCGGTGCTTGTGCCCGGGCTCACTGACCACGCCGGCATTATGCCCGCCGGAGGTCAGCACGAAGGTCACGTCGCCCGGATTCAGCAGCTGGAACTTGTACACCGAGCGCCACGGGGCGATGTGGTCGTTTTCGGTGCCGATGAGGAACACCCGCAAATGGATATCGGCCAGCGAGATTTTCCGTCCGCCCGCCCGATACTGCCCCTCCGCCAGATCATCGTTCAGGAACATCATGCGCAGATATTCGGAATGCATCCGATAGGGCATGCGCGTGACATCCATGTTCCAGGACATCAAGTCGGTCGGATGGTCGTCCTCGCCGAGGTAATAACGGCGCACCAGATGCGACCAGATCAGGTCGTTGGCGCGCAGCATCTGGAAGGCACCGGCCATGTGCGAGGAGTCGAGATAGCCCTGCGCCCACATCACGTCATCGAGGAAGGCGAGCTGGGCGTCGTTGATGAAAAGCTGCAACTCGCCGGCTTCGGTGAAATCGGTCTGCGCGGCCAGAAGTGTCAGGGTGGCGAGGCGCTTGTCATGGTCGCGGGCCATGGAAGCGGCCGAACACGGTGAACCCTTCAGCGACCAGATAGCGCACCATGGAATTCTGCGGCGACAGATCCAGTATGTAGTATTTCATGATCCAGGCCGGCACGATCAGGATCGGCTCCCGATGCACGGTTGCGGTCATGGGGCTGTATTGGATCAGCTCGATCAATGCGTTGCGGAACACCACATGGCCCGGGGTGACCGCCACGTCCCGGCCGGGGGTGAGCGGCAATGCGCGCTCTTTCGTCCACCCGGCCGCCACCAGGTCGGCTATGAGATGCCGGGTCCCTTCCTGCAGATTCGCCCCGCCGGTCGCCGCGCAGGCGGCCAGGACCTCGGGGTTGAGGAACGGCAGGTTCGGCGGCGCGAACATGTCGAGGATCTGCCGCGCCATGAAACTGACGATCCGCTCATGCGGCTTCGACAGGCCGGGAATCTGCGTGGTGGCCTGCTGCCAGAACCGTTCCAGGCGGAGGAAGCTCTGCTGCACCAGGGCAAAATAGCCGCGCTGCCAACCGGGATCGATGAAGCGGCGATCCTCCGGAGCCGGGCTCAGCGCTTCTTCCGGCAGGCCGATCATCTGGCGCAGCTGCGCGGTGGCATCCGCCGCCGCCTGGCGGAGCAGAACCGCCCGCCGCCCCGGCTGGTTGGCAAGCAGGATGAACCAGTCCGCCCAGGCAACGCCAAGCGCGGCAGGCGACAGGCCACCGGTGAGGCGCGCCTGGACCGCATGCAGGCCGCGATCGAAATTGCGCACCGCATCCGGCACCGCCGGCGCAAACTCCGCCCTGGCCGGCTGTTTAGGCGGCGCCGAGGCCGCTGTGCGCGGCCGCTTGGGGGCCGTTTTTCCCAACCAATCCCTCACATCAGGCATGGCGCACATACCCTTTCAGGGGCCGGACGCGCGAACGCCTTTGCGGCCGCTTTCCTGCGCACGGACGACCTCACGCCTGGGTGTATTCGCTTCTTTTGGCCGCAACGCTGGGCCGCTGCTCGTGGGCAGAGGTCGGCGGGCTGGGACGCTCAAGCATCGCGCCCAGCATGATTGCATTGGCGCGCATCAAGGCCTGGTAATAGTTCAGATTCGCCTGGCTGACGCTGCGCGCGGCTTCGCTGAAGCGTTCGAACATCCGTGCCGAGGGCATCAACTTTTGCTGTGCCAACAGCATATCCCGCGACAATTCAAAAAGGGCGAACGGGTCCCCAGGGTAGCGGTGAGTATGGTGGTGATGGTCGGGCATGATCGCTGTTCCTTTCAACAGGGCCCATACGTCCATCTATTCGCGCCGCCGGCCTTGACCTCGATCAAATCAACCGGGCGCGCGGATGATGTCACCCAGCGGTCTGATGACGACCGAGTGGCGGCTCTTCGCGGCCCGCTCTTTATACCGTCAACCGGGCCGTGCTAGGCGACAAAAATGTCTGCAAGCACCGTTTCCCCCGACATCGACATCGCCCGCGCCGCGCGCCTGCACCCGATCCAGGACATCGCCGCCAGCCTCGGAATCCCGCCTGACGCTGTGTATCGCTACGGTCCGCACAAGGCCAAAGTGGCGCTGGAGTTTGCCCAGCAGGCGGCCGCGCGGCCGCGCGGCAAGCTGATCCTGGTCACGGCGATCAGTCCGACCCCGGCCGGCGAGGGCAAGACCACGACCACGATCGGGCTGGGCGATGCGCTGCGCCGGCAGGGGGCTCGGGCCGCGATCTGCCTGCGCGAGCCGAGCCTGGGGCCATGCTTCGGCGCCAAAGGCGGGGCCACCGGCGGCGGCCATGCCCAGGTCGCGCCGATGGAGGACATCAACCTGCATTTCACCGGCGACCTGCACGCCATCACCGCCGCGCACAACCTGCTCGCGGCGATGATCGACAGCCATATTTTCTGGGGTAACGCGCTGGGGCTGGACACGCGGCGGATCAACTTCCGGCGCGTGATCGACCTCAATGACCGCGCCTTGCGTGACATCGTCGTGAGCCTCGGCGGCGCCAATAACGGGGCGCCGCGCCAGACCGGGTTCGACATCACCGCCGCCAGCGAGGTGATGGCGATCTTCTGTCTCGCCCGCTCGCTCAAGGATCTGGAAACGCGGCTCGGCAATATCGTGATCGGCCGCGACATGGCCAAGCGCCCGGTGCGCGCAAGCGCGCTGAAAGCCGCCGGCGCGATGACTGCACTGCTGAAGGACGCCTTCGCGCCGAATCTGGTGCAGACGCTGGAAGGCACGCCGGCCTTCATCCATGGCGGGCCGTTCGCCAACATCGCGCATGGCTGCAACTCGGTTCTTGCCACGGAGACCGCGCTCGGCCTGGCGGATTATGTGGTCACCGAGGCCGGATTCGGCGCCGATCTTGGCGCGGAGAAATTCCTGGACATCAAATGCCGTGAGGCCGGCCTGAGCCCCGCCGCCTGCGTCGTTGTGGCCACCGTGCGGGCGTTGAAAATGCATGGCGGGCTGGGGCTGAAGGAACTCGGCGGCGAAAATGTCGCGGCGGTGCAGGCGGGCTGCGCCAACCTCGTCCGCCATGTCCGGAACATGCAGAAATTCGGCCTGCCGGTGGTGGTGGCCATCAACCGTTTTACCGCCGACACCCCGGCCGAGCTGGCCGCCGTGGCGGCCGCGTGCCAGGAGATCGGCGTGCAGGCGGTGCCGTGCAACCATTGGGCCGAGGGTGGCCAGGGCGCGCTGGCGCTGGCCGATGCCGTCATGGCGCTGGCCGAGCAGCAGCCCGCCTTCCGGCTGCTCTACCCGGACAACATGCCGCTCGCGCAAAAAATCCGTACCGTGGCAACGGAGATCTACGGCGCCGCGGACGTCGTCTTCGAGCCCGCGGCGGAAAGCCAATTGCAGGCTTTCGAGGCGGCCGGCTTCGGCGTCCTGCCGGTCTGCATGGCCAAGACGCAATACAGCTTTTCCGCCGATCCGGCCCTGAAGGGCGCGGCGGAGAATTTCACGCTGAAAATCCGCGAGGTTCGGCTCTCCGCCGGCGCCGGTTTCGTGGTCGCTCTGTGCGGTGAGATCCTCACCATGCCCGGCCTGCCCCGCCATGCCGCGGCGGAGGAGATTTTCATCGACGCCGACGGGCAAATCGGCGGGCTCGCCTGAGCCCAGATAACCAAGGCAAGGGGAAGGCTTCTTTTTGTGAACAAAAAGAAGCAAAAAAGACTTTATTGACTTTGGGCCATGGGCGTTATCGGCGACACAGCATCAGGCCCAGCATAGCAAGACTTTCTTGAACTGGGGCGTGCTGGTTTCGCCGCCGCCGGCCCAGTTTCGAAGAAGTTTTTGCGCCGCTTTTTTCAAAAAGCGGCCCCTTTCTTAATCCGAGTTGCACGCGCGCGCGCGGCATGCCAGACATTCGCCAACGACATAATTCAAGTTGGGACGAAACGATTGGCCGAAGCGGTTCTGGAAACCACGGGTCTCACTAAGGCGTTCAACAGTTTCACCGCTGTCAGCGACGTCAATCTGCGTGTGGCCGCGGGCAGCATCCACGTGCTGATCGGCCCGAACGGGGCGGGGAAAACCACCTGCTTCAATTTATTGACGAAGTTCCTGCAACCCAGCGCCGGCACGATTCGCTACAAGGGCGAGGACATCACCGGCTTGCAACCGGCCGAGGTGGCGCGCCGCGGCATGGTGCGCAGCTTCCAAATCTCCGCCGTGTTCGGCCATCTCACGGCTTTGGAGAATGTTCGCGTTGCGCTGCAGCGCGTGCGCGGCGCCAATTTCGATTTCTGGCGCAGCGACGCGGTGCTGCGCCGCTATAATGACCGGGCGCGTGAATTGCTCTCCCATGTCGGCTTAAGCGACGCGGCGGACATTCCGGCGGCGGAGCTTTCCTATGGCCGCAAGCGGGCGCTGGAAATCGCCACCACGCTGGCGCTGGATCCGGAGCTGCTGCTGCTCGACGAGCCGACCGCCGGGATGACCGAGACCGATGTCGCGCGAATCGTCGCCTTGATCAAAACCCTGCGCGCGGGCCGCACGATCCTCATGGTTGAGCATAATCTCTCGGTCGTGTCCGGCCTGTCGGACCGCATCACCGTACTGACGCGCGGCAAAATCCTCGCCGAAGGAGATTACCGGACAGTCTCGCAAAACCCCGACGTGATCACGGCTTATCTGGGGACCGACCATGCTTGAAGTGTTTGGGCTGAACGCCTGGTACGCGGAAAGCCATGTGCTGCACGGCATGGATTTCATGGTGCGCGAGGGCGAACTGGTGACGCTGCTCGGCCGCAACGGCGCCGGCAAGAGCACGACGCTGAAAGCGATCATGGGGCTGGTGCCCAAGCGCACCGGCAGCATCAAGTTTTGCGGGCAGGAATTGATCCGCGCCCGGCCGGACATTGTGGGGCGTGCCGGCATCGGCTTCTGTCCAGAAGACCGCGGCATTTTCGCCGATCTCTCGGTGCAGGAAAACCTAATGCTGCCGCCGGTGGTGGGCCCAGGCGGCATGAGCATCGCCGACATTCACGCCCTGTTCCCGAACCTGAAGGAACGCGCGAAAAGCCCGGGCACCAAACTTTCCGGCGGCGAGCAGCAGATGCTGGCGATCGCGCGCATCCTGCGCACCGGCGCAAAATTGCTGCTGCTCGACGAACCGACCGAAGGGCTGGCGCCGGTAATCGTGCAGCAGATCGGCCGGATGATCGAAGAGATCAAGCGGCGCGGCTTCACCGTGCTGCTGGTGGAACAGAATTTCCGTTTCGCCGCCAAGCTGGCGGACCGCCACTATGTGGTTGAGCACGGCCAGGTTGTGGACATGATTCCCGCCAATCAGCTCGAAGACCGCATGGAGGCGCTGCAAAACCGGCTTGGGATCTAAGCAAGAACCAGATCAACGAAAACCAATATCCTGAGGAGACACCACATGAAAATGACTCGACGTACTGTTCTGGGGACCGCGGCGGCGGCCGCTGCCGCGGGCACGCTGCCCAGCCTGCCGGCACGCGCCGCGAATAAAAAACTCACCATCGGCGTGTGCAGCGATTTCTCCGGCGTCTATAGCGACATCGGCGGCAAGACCTCGGTGGCCTGCGTGCATCAGGCGCTGCAGGATTTTGGCGCCGCGAACAAGGGCTATGACGTCACCGTCATCCAGGGGGACCACCAGGAGAAGCCCGATGTCGGCGCCGGCTTGGCGCGGCAATGGTTCGACAACGGCGTCGATCTGCTGATCGACGTGCCGAACTCCGCCGTCGGGCTGGCGATCGCCGGCGTCGCCGCGGAAAAGAACAAGACCTACATCAATACCAACTCGGCCACCTCGCTCCTGACCGGCGCGAAGTGCAACGCGCAAACCATCCACTGGACCTACGACACCTACATGCTGTCGCACTCCACCGGCGGCGCCATGGTGGCGCAGGGCGGCAAGAAGTGGTTCTTCATCACCGCCAACTACGCCTTCGGCCAGCTGCTGCGCGACCAGACCGAGGCGGTGGTGAAGGCGGCCGGCGGCACCGTGCTCGGCGATGCCGCCTATCCGTTTCCGCAAACCACCGATTTTTCATCCTACCTGGTGCAGGCGCAATCTTCCGGCGCCGACGTGCTCGGCCTTGCAAATGCCGGCAAGGACACGGTGAACTCGATCAAGCAGGCGCATCAGTTCGGCATCACGCAATCGGGCATGAAAATCGCCGGGCTGCTGATCTTCCTCAACGATATTCACGGCATCGGGCTGGAGACCGCGCAGGGGCTGGTTCTGACCGAGAGTTTCTACTGGAACCTGAATGACCGCACCCGCGCCTTTACCAAGCGCTTGCTGCCGAAAACGCCGAACAACTATCCCTCGATGGGTCAGGCCGGCTGCTATTCCGGCGTGATGCATTTCATGAAAGCGGTGGACGCGATGGGCGTCGATGCCGCGTCCAACGGTGCTGCAGTTGTGGCGCAGATGAAAAAAATGCCCACCGATGACGACGCGTACGGCCATTGCACGATCCGCGAGGATGGCCGCTTCATGTGCCCGTCTTACCTCTTCCGCGTGAAGAGGCCGGGCGAGAGCAGCATCCCCTGGGATTATTACGACCTCGTGCACACCACCCCGGCGGAACAGACATTCCAGTCGCTTTCCACCGAAGGCTGCCCGTTGGTGAAGGCTTAAAGCCCATGCTGATGATTTTCGGCAAGCCCTTGCCGCTGCTGTTCGGGCAACTTCTGCTCGGCGTCATCAACGGTTCGTTCTACGCCATGCTCTCGATGGGGCTGGCGATCATTTTCGGCCTGCTGAGAATCATCAACTTCGCGCATGGCGCGATGTTCATGGTGGGCGCCTTCGTGACTTGGGGGCTCCTCACGCATCTTTCCTTGAACTTCTGGTGGGCGCTGTTTCTGGCGCCCGTCATCGTCGGCGCGCTCGGGCTCGGGCTCGAGCGTACCCTCATCCGCCGCATCTACAAACTGGATATTCTCTACGGCCTGCTCCTCACCTTTGGCCTTGCGCTGATCCTGCAGGGCGGCTTCACCAATTATTTCGGCAGCTCCGGCGTCAGCTATAACGCGCCGGCTCTGCTGTCGGGTGTCGCCAATCTCGGCTTCATGTATCTGCCGGTCTATCGCGGTTTCGTCATTTTCGCCTCCATCGTCATTTGCGGTGCCACCTGGCTCATCATTGAAAAAACCCGGCTCGGCGCCGTGCTGCGCGCCGCCACGGCCAATCCCGATTTGGTGCAGGCTTTCGGCGTCAACGTGCCGCGCCTCATCGCGCTGACCTTTGCGGGCGGCGTCGGGCTCGCGGGGCTGGCCGGCGTGCTGGCGGCGCCGCTTTATTCCGTTAACCCCGATATGGGCTCGCAGCTGATCAACACCGTGTTTGCAGTGGTCGTCATCGGCGGCATGGGCTCGATCGGCGGCGCCATTCTCACCGGCTTCGCGCTCGGTATCATCGAAGGCTTCACCAACGTGTTCTATCCCCCAGGCTCGGCCGTGGTGGTGTTCGTGGTCATGGCCATCGTGTTGCTGGCGCGGCCCGCCGGCTTGTTCGGAAAACTCGCATGACGTTCGGTTTTACCAAGGCACAGCTGATCGGCCTCGCGCTGATGGTCCTGGCCATCATTCTCGCGCCCTTCTTCGTGTACCCGATCTTCCTCATGCAGGTGATGTGCTACGCGGTGTTCGCCATGGGCGCGAACCTGCTGATGGGCGCGCTCGGCCTGCTCTCACTCGGCCAGGCGGCCTATTTGGGCATCGGCGGCTACGTTGCCGGCTATCTGGTGGAGAGCCTTGGCCTGACGCCCCTGGTCGGGCTGATCGCCGCGGCGCTGGGTGCCGGCGCGCTCGGCACATTGTTCGGCTGGCTCGCGATCCGCCGGCAGGCGATCTATTTCGCCATGATCACTCTGGCCCTGGCGGAGATCGTCTATTTCTTCGCCGTCCAGGCCACCGGCTTCACCGGTGGGGAGAACGGCATTCAGGGCATCCCGCGCGGCGCCTTGTTCGGCGTGCTGCCGCTGCGCAACGACAGCGCCATGTATGTGTTCGTCGCGGTGATTTTCCTCGCCTGCTTCCTGTTCGTCCATCGCATCATGCATTCCCCCTTCGGCCAGGTGGTAAAGGCGATCCGCGAGAACGAGCCGCGGGCCATCTCGCTCGGTTACAAGATCGAGCAGTATAAATGGATCACCTTCATCCTCGCCGCCGTGCTCGCCGGCATCGCCGGCGGCACCAAGGCGATGGTGATGGGCATCGAGACCCTCTCCGATGTCGGCGCCGCCGCCTCCGGGCTGGTGGTGCTGATGGTGCTGCTCGGCGGCATCGGCACGATTTTCGGGCCGCTGATCGGCGCCCTCATCGTCATCGCCATGCAGTATTATCTCGCGCCGTTCGGGGCCTGGGTGATCGTCATCCAGGGCGTCATTTTCGTCACCTGCGTGCTCGTGTTCCGCCGCGGCGTGATCGGCGAACTGGCGTTCCGGTTGAAGACAGCGCTTTAGAAGATAAGGAAAAAAGGAAGCGCTTCTTTTTTGAAAAAAAGAAGCAAAAAACTCTTTTAAACTGAGCCGTGCTGGTTTCGCCGCCGCAGGCTCAGTTTCGAAAAAGTTTTTGCGCCGCTTTTTTCAAAAAGCGGCCTCTTCCTCAGCGCAACGTCGGCAGCCTGGGACCTTCCGGCGCGGCCGTGCGGGCGGTGTTCATGACCAGGCCGAGCAGGCCGTAATAGCCGGCGATGGCGACCAGATCGAGCATCCCCGCCTCGCCGAATTGTCGCACGGCGCGGGCATAAGTGGCATCGCTAACGCTGCGATGCGCCTCCAGCTCGGCGAGAAAGTCCCAGGTCACCGCTTCGTCCTCGGGCATCAGCTCCGGCCTGCGCCCCTCGGCAATGGCGGCGACGACCAGCGCGCGCACGCCCTCCTGCAAGGCTAAGGGCTGATGGATCGCCCATTCCACCTGCTGGCTGTAAGCCCGTGCCACGACAAGGATGGCGAATTCGCGGATACGGCCGGGTAGGCGGCTCTCATAGCGCAGATAGGCGCCGAGTTTCTCCACGCGGCTCAGCAGCGCCGGGTTGCGCAGCAGGGGGATGAACGGCCCCTGGAACACGCCGCGCGCCCCGGCGAGCAGCGCCTGCCGCGCCGCCACCTGCTCCGGCGTCAGATCGGCATCCGCGATTGGCGGCAGCCGGTCCGTGCTCATCGCTCACCTGCCCGCAAGGCCGAAAAGCGCCGCCGTTTCGGCGCCGGTTCCTGCAAGAGCGCCTCCACCTCCTCGGACCTGGCGATGAGCTGCTCGCGGGCATAGGCCTCGTGGTTCGCCTCGATGGTGGCGATATCATACAGATAATTGACCATGATGCCGTGCGATTCCTTAAGGCCCCGCGGATCGGAATTGCCCATCCAGTTGATCCGCTCCAGCCGCGCTCCATTGCCCAGATGAAAGCGGGCCACCGGATCCTGCGCGCCATTGCCCTTGCGCGCGGTGGTCAGGTAGGTGGCGCAGAGCCGCAACAGCGGCGATTGCAGCGCCGCGGCGGCGGGACCCTGCCACCATTCCGGCAAGGCCAGCGCCGCCCGCACCAATTTCCCATCCTCCTCCTCCGCCCCGGCGGCGGCGGCCAGCGCCGCACGGTCCGCCGGCCGCATGGTTTTCGCCAAAAGGGTCTCGTCGGAGAAATGCTTGTCCAGCCAGGCGGCGAAGCCGGGCACCGGGGAGAGCGTGGAAAAGCGCACAAGTTGCGGCAGTTCGGCGCGCAGCTCCTCCACCACCTGCTTGATCAGGAAATTGCCGAAGGAAATGCCGCGCAGCCCATCCTGGCAATTGGAGATGGAATAGAAAATCGCCGTGTCGGCCTGGGCGGCGCACAGGCGCTGCTCATCCTCGTCGGTATCACGCGCGAGCAGGCCCTGCACCGCGCCGGCCAGGCCGTTGACCAGGGCGACCTCGACGAAAATCAGTGGCTCGCCGGGCAGCGCCGGATGGAAGAAGCCGAAGCAGCGCCGGTCCGGCGCCAGGCGGCGGCGCAGATCCTCCCAACCCTGGATCTCATGCACCGCCTCATAGGCAATCAATTTATCCAGCACCGCGGCCGGCGTGTTCCAATCTATGCGCCGCAATTCCAGGAACCCGCGATTGAACCAGGAGGCGAGCAGATGCATCAGATCCGCTTCCAGCGGCTGCAGCTCCGCATGCGCCTTCACCAGGGGCAAGATCTCCTTGCGCATCGCCACCAGCATGGCGGTGCCGCCGCGCGACATGTTCATGCGCCGCAGCAATTCCTGGCGCACCGGCTCGGCCGCGGCGGCAAGCTCGGCGGCTGTGCGCGCGGTCGCGTCGGCCAGATAGGCCTCGGCTGCGGCCGCGAGGCGCGCCGGCTCGGGCGTGAAACGGGTCGCAAGGAACCGATAAAATTCCAGCCGCTGCGCGGCATCGAGGGTGGAGAGCACGCCGTGCAACTCACGCGCCACGGCCGCCCCCGAAGCTTCGCCGCGGTTGGAGATCAGCGCCTCGGCGAGCAAGCGGGCCCGCTCGCCGGGACTGATCGAACTGGCCGGCAACGGCGCGAAACGGCGGCCGCGATCGGCGATCGACGCCCACACCCGGCCTACCCCCAGACGCTCGATCCACGAGCGGGCAAAAATGGCTTTGGCATCCGATTTGCCATCTGACTTGGCATCTGATTTGGCAGGCATGGCGCTTTGAACGTCGGACATGAGGCATTCCCCCTGAAGACGGCAGGTCTAGACTACGCAGTGTCTTGCGCGAGTTCAATCAGGGTTATTAGTAGCTAACAGATCCCGGAGACTCGTCAATGCTTGGCAAACTTGAATATTTGATCGCTCTGGCGGCGGAGCGCAATTTCGGCCGCGCCGCGGAGCGGTGCGGTGTGGCGCAGCCGAGCTTTTCTGCGGGCATTCGCGCGCTGGAAGATATGCTCGGCGTGCCCCTGGTGCTGCGCAGCTCACGCTTTCAGGGCTTTACGCCGGAAGGCGAGATCGTGCTGGACTGGGCGCGGCGCATCACCGGCGATGTCTATGCCATGCGCGACAACGTGACTCAGCTGCGCCAGGGCATGACCGGACTGTTGCGCATCGCCGCGATCCCCAGCGCGTTGACCACCCTGACCGAACTCACCACCCCGTTCCGCGAGCGCCATCCGGCGGTGCGGTTCAGCCTGCAATCCTGCACCTCCTCCGAGGTGCTGGCGCGGCTGAACAATCTCGATATCGATGCCGGGCTCACTTACCTGGACAACGAGCCGATCGGCCGGACCCGCTGCATCCCGCTCTATGATGAGCGCTACTGCCTGCTCACCACGGAATCCGCCCCGCTCGGCGACCGCACCCAGGTCACCTGGGCCGAGGTCGGAAAGATACCGCTCTGCCTCCTGACACCAGATATGCAAAATCGCCGTATCATCGATCAGCTTCTGCGTAAAAATGGGGGCTTGCTGCCGGAGCCCACCCTGGAATCCAACTCGACCATCGTGCTGGTCAGCCACGTGCAAACCGGGCGCTGGGCCTGTGTGCTGACGGAAAAAATGGCGGAATTCTTTGGCCTGACCACAAGGTTGCGGGCAATCCCGATCGTCGAGCCGGAAGAGGTGCATAAGGTCGGCCTGGTGCTGCCGGACCGCGACCCGCTTTCGCCGCTCACGGAAGCCCTGGTCGCGGAGGCAGCCCGCCTGACATTGTTCAAAATGTAAGGCCTTGTTAAAATCCAGATCGTTCTATAGACATATCCTATCGGGTCACGCGTCTGTAGTATTGTGCAGAAAGGTGAGAGCAACTACACTATTTGATGAAGTGGAGTGCGCTTTCTCATGAGCAGATCAGATTCATCCCCGGCCGCGGCCTGGAACGAAACCGAAGCTAACGCCATCATCGATGCCCATCTCGGCCAGGAAGGCCCGATGTTGCCGATCCTGCACGCGCTGCAGGCGGCCTTCGGTCATATCTGTGAACCGGCGATGCGGCTGGTGGCGCAGAGGCTTAACGTCACCCGCGCCGAAGTTTATGGCGTGGCGAGCTTCTATCACGATTTCCGCCTGCAGGCGAACGGCCGGCACACGTTGAAAATCTGCCGCGCCGAGGCCTGCCAGTCGATGGGCAGCGAGGCGGAGGCCAGGAAGTTCCTTGAGGCGCTGGGGCTGGATTGGGGTGGCACCACGCCGGACGGGCGGCTGACCGTGGAACCGGTCTATTGCCTGGGCCTGTGCGCCTGCGCGCCGAGCGCGATGCTGGACGGTGAGCCGCATGCGCGGATCGACCTTGACGGGCTGAAGGCCCTGGCGGCGGAGACTGTTTGATGCGTATTTTTGTTCCACAAGATGCCGTGTCCGTGGCGCTGGGCGCCAACCGCATCGCCAAGGCGATCGCTGCGGAAGCCGCGGCGCGCGACCTCGACGTGACGCTGGTCCGCAACGGCTCGCGCGGCCTGTTCTGGCTGGAGCCGCTGGTCGAGATCGAAACCGCGGAAGGCCGGGTCGGCTTCGGCCCCCTCAGCCTCGCCGATGTGCCGGCCTTGTTCGGCCCCCTCACAGCGCATCCGAAATATCTCGGCCTGGTTGAAGAGATTCCCTTCCTGAAGAAGCAGCAACGCCTGACCTTCGCGCGCTGCGGCCTCGCCGACCCGCTGGACCTCGACGCGTATCGCGCGCTCGGCGGCTTTGCCGGCCTGCAAAAGGCGCGGGCGATGAGCGCGGCGGACATCTGCGCGGAGGTGAAGACCTCCGGCCTACGCGGTCGCGGCGGCGCCGGCTTCCCCACCGGCATCAAATGGGAGACCGTCCGCACCGCTTCGGCCGATCAGAAATATATTGTCTGCAACGCCGATGAAGGCGATTCCGGCACCTTCGCCGACCGGCTGATCATGGAGGCCGACCCGTTCTGCCTGGTCGAGGGCATGGCGATCGCCGGGCTCGCGGTCGGCGCCACGCGCGGCTACATCTATACCCGCTCGGAATATCCGCACGCGATCCGCATGATGGCCGCCGCGATCGAGATCGCCGAGCGCGCCGGGCTGCTGGAAAACTTCCGTCTGGAAGTGCGCGAGGGCGCTGGCGCCTATGTGTGCGGCGAGGAGACGGCGTTGCTCGACAGCCTGGAAGGCAAGCGCGGCCAGGTGCGGGCAAAACCGCCGATCCCGGCGCTCAAGGGCCTGTTCGGCAAGCCGACCGTGATCAACAACACCCTCTCCTTCGCCGCGGTGCCGTGGATTCTGGCCCATGGCGGCCCGGCTTACGCCGCCTTCGGCATGGGCCGCTCGCGCGGCACCATGCCGGTGCAGTTGGCCGGCAACGTCAAGCATGGCGGCTTGTTTGAAACCGCGTTCGGCATCACGCTCGGCGAGCTGATCAATGACATTGGCGGCGGTACGGCCTCGGGCCGGCCGGTCCGCGCGGTGCAGGCCGGCGGCCCCCTCGGCGCCTACTTCGCCGTCAGCCAGTTCGACACGCCTTATGATTATGAGGCGTTCGCCGCCAAAGACGGGCTGATCGGCCATGGCGGGCTGGTGGTGTTCGACGACACCGCCGACATGGCGCAGATGGCGCGTTTCGCCATGGAATTCTGTGCTCATGAATCCTGCGGCAAATGCACCCCCTGCCGCATCGGCTCGACACGCGGCGTCGAAACCCTCGACAAGATCATCGCGGGCGAGTCGGTGGAACAAAATCTCGCTTTGGTCACCGATCTGTGCGAGACTTTGAAATTCGGTTCGCTCTGCGCGCTCGGCGGCTTCACCCCTTATCCGGTGATGAGCGCGATCAAGCATTTTCCTGAAGATTTTCGCGGCCCGGCCACGAAACTGGCCGCTGAATAAGGGATTTTCATTATGGGCATGATCCACGAAATCGATTACGGTACCAAACCGAGCGCCGCCACCAAACTGGTGACGCTCACCATCGACGGACAGAGCGTCAGCGTGCCGGAAGGCACCTCGGTGATGCGCGCGGCGACCGAGATCGGCACGCAAATCCCCAAACTTTGCGCCACCGACATGCTGGACAGTTTCGGCTCCTGCCGTCTCTGCCTGGTGGAAATTGAAGGGCGGGCGGGCACCCCGGCCTCCTGCACCACGCCGGTCGCCGAAGGCATGGTCGTGCACACGCAAAACGCCAAGTTGGCGAAACTGCGCCGCGGCGTAATGGAGCTCTACATCTCCGACCACCCGCTCGACTGCCTGACCTGTTCGGCCAATGGCGATTGCGAGCTGCAGGACATGGCCGGCGCGGTCGGCCTGCGCGAGGTGCGCTACGGCTATGACGGCGCCAACCATCTTGGCGCCACCAAAGACATCTCCAACCCGTATTTCCAGTTCGACCCCTCCAAATGCATCGTCTGCTCGCGCTGCGTGCGCGCCTGCGAGGAAGTGCAGGGCACGTTCGCGCTCACCATCGAGGGCTCGGGCTTCGGCTCGAAAGTCTCGCCCGGCATGTCCGAGCAGTTCTTCGATTCCGAATGCGTCTCCTGCGGCGCCTGCGTGCAGGCCTGCCCAACCGCGACGCTGATGGAGAAATCGGTCATCGAGATGGGCCAGCCGGAACATTCCGCGGTCACCACCTGCGCCTATTGCGGCGTCGGCTGCTCGTTCAAGGCGGAGATGCGTGGCGAGGAAGTGGTGCGCCTGGTTCCCTACAAGGACGGCAAGGCCAATCACGGCCATTCCTGCGTGAAGGGGCGCTTTGCCTATGGCTATGCCCAGCACAAGGACCGCATCACCAAGCCGATGATCCGCGCCAAGATCACCGATCCCTGGAAAGAAGTCAGCTGGGAAGAGGCGATCGCCTACGCCGCGTCGGAGTTCAAACGCATCCAGCGCGACCACGGCCAGGACGCGATCGGCGGCATCACCTCCTCGCGCTGCACCAATGAAGAAACCTATCTGGTGCAGAAGCTGATCCGCGCCGGCTTCGGCAACAACAACGTCGATACCTGCGCCCGCGTCTGCCACTCGCCGACCGGTTATGGCCTGGGCAAGACCTTCGGCACCTCGGCCGGCACGCAGGATTTCGACTCGGTCGACGAAGCTGACGTGATCCTGGTGATCGGCGCCAACCCGACCGACGGCCATCCGGTGTTCGGCTCGCGCATGAAGAAGCGCCTCCGCGCAGGCGCCCGGCTCATCGTCATCGACCCGCGCCGCATCGACCTGGTGCGCAGCCCGCATATCGAGGCCTCGCACCATCTGGCCTTGCGCCCCGGCACCAACGTGGCGATCGTCAACGCGCTGGCGCATGTTATCGTTACCGAGGGCCTGGCCAACGAGGCGTTCATCCGCGAGCGCTGCGACTGGGCGGAATATGCCGAATGGGCCGCGTTCATCAGCAAGCCCGAGCACAGCCCGGAAGCCATCGCCATGCTCACCGGCGTGCCCGCGGCGGACATCCGCGCCGCGGCGCGGCTCTATGCCGAGGGTCCGAATAGCGCGATCTATTACGGGCTGGGCGTGACCGAGCATAGCCAGGGTTCGTCCACCGTCATCGCGATCGCCAACCTCGCGATGGTGACCGGCAATATCGGCCGGCGCGGCGTCGGCGTGAATCCGCTGCGCGGCCAGAACAACGTGCAGGGCAGCTGCGACATGGGCAGCTTCCCGCATGAGTTCCCCGGCTACCGGCATGTCTCCAACGATACGGCGCGCGGCATTTACGAGCGCGAATGGGGCGTGCCGCTGTCGGCCGAGCCGGGCCTGCGCATTCCCAACATGCTTGACGCGGCGATGGATGGCTCGTTCCTCGGCCTCTATGTCCAGGGTGAGGACATCGCGCAGTCTGATCCGGACACGCAGCATATCGTCGGCGGGTTGACCGCCATGGAATGCGTGGTGGTGCAGGACATCTTCCTGAACGAGACCGCGAACTACGCCCATGTGTTCCTGCCGGGCTGCACCTTCCTCGAGAAGGACGGCACCTTCACCAATGCCGAACGCCGCATCCAGCGCGTACGCAAGGTGATGAGCCCGAAGAACGGCTATGCGGATTGGGAAGTCACGCAGATGCTGGCACAGGCGATGGGCATGAAGATGAACTATGCGCACCCGTCCGAGATCATGGACGAGATCGCCCGCACCACGCCGAGCTTCGCCGGCGTCTCCTTCGCCCGGCTGGAG
>DATJHR010000085.1:0-25973 GCA_035493735.1 Acidocella sp. | reverse complement strand
ATGGCCGTGGCGAGAATGCGGCGATGGTCATGATTCATCGCCGACCCCGGCAGCGGGTCCGCGGGCAGGCTGGGCCGGGCGCGGATCGCTTCCTGCACCAGACCGGCCTCGTAGAGCAGCTCGTAGCGCTGCAGCACCAGTTCCTCGTTCCACAGCCGCCCCTCCTGGCCGAACAGGCTGGCGACACGGAGCCGCCGGGCGGTGCTGTCACCGCTCCAGTCGGCCAGCCGGGGCATGATCACCCGGTTGATCAATGAGCTCGGCCGCCGCCGGTCTTCCCAGGGGAAGTAGATGTACCAGCTGCACCAGGCGGTGTCGGGATCGGTCGTCGCACCTTCGCGGCTAAGTCCCAGATAGCTGATGGAAATACTGCGCAAGCCGTGCGGGCGTTGCTGATCGGTGAAGGTGTAGAGCTGCTCGACATAGCCAAGCGGATGATGCGTCTGCCGCTCCACCCAGGCGCGCAGCCCCGTCTGCAGCGAGCGATGCCCGGTCTCGAGCTGGCCGGACGGCAGGGCCGTGCCCGATTCGATGGTGAGCACGCGCGGATCACCATGGGTGACGGCGACCAGAACGGCGATCAGCTCGGCTTGGACCGGGTCGTGGCTCATGGCTGCGTTGTGCCGCATATGTGTCAATTTCGGAAGCGCGAACAAGGGGTTGCGAGCCAAAACCCAGGATCGAGCAGATATTTTTTTATACGTAATATAGATATATCATATCAAATCTATCTACTTGAATGATTTCGGATCCCAAGCCATTTGTGCGCTGCACAAACTATTCAAGACTGACGAGGTTGAAGTGGATTCTAATCAACAGGGGCAGCAGGGCCGCAATGGTCATGTGGGGCTCGCTTTGTTCGCCCTGGCGATGGGCGGCTTTGCGATCGGCACCACGGAATTCGGCACCATGGGGCTGGTGCCATATTTCGCGCCCGGCCTGCATATCAGCGTGCCCGATGCGGGGCATGTGATCAGCGCCTATGCGCTCGGCGTGGTGGTTGGCGCCCCGATCCTGGCGGTTGCCGCGGCGAAGCTGTCGCGCCGCATCGTGCTGATCGGTTTGATGGCGTGTTTCGCCGTGACCAACGGTCTGACCGCCTTTGCCGCCGACTATCATTGGATGTTGTTTTTCCGCTTCCTGTCCGGGCTGCCGCACGGCGCCTATTTCGGCGTCGCGGCGCTGGTCGCGGCCTCGCTGGTGCCGCCTGAACGCCGCGCCCAGGCGATCTCGCGCGTGCTGTTGGGGCTGACCATCGCCACCATTTTCGGTGTGCCGGCGGCCAACGTCATCGGCCAGCTTGTGGGCTGGCGCTGGGCTTTTGCTCTGGTGGCGGTGCTGGCCTTGACCACCGCCGGGCTGGTTTATGCCCTGGTGCCGGCGGACAAGCCGTCCCGGCACGCAAGCCCGCTGCGCGAGCTGCACGCGCTGAAGCACCGGCAGGTCTGGCTGGCGCTGGGCATGGGCGCCATCGGCTTCGGTGGCATGTTCGCGGTGTACACCTATCTGGCCTCGACACTGATGGATGTGACCCATGCCGCCCCGGCGGTCGTGCCGATCATGCTCGCGGTGTTTGGCGTCGGCCTTACGGCCGGCAACCTCATCAGCGCCTGGTTCGCCGACAAGGCGTTGATGCCGACCGTGGCCGGCGTGCTGGTTTGGACCGCCGTGGCTCTGGCGCTGTATCCGTTCGCGCTGCACTCGGTCTGGTCGATGGCCATCGTGGTGTTTCTGGTCGGCGGCGGCGGCGGCCTGGCGACACCGCTGCAGGCCCGGCTCATGGAGGTGGCGGAGCATGCTCAAACCTTGGCGGCGGCGCTCAATCACAGCGCGTTCAACACAGCCAACGCGCTCGGCCCCTGGCTTGCCGGCATGGCGATCGGCGCCGGCTTCGGCTGGCAGTCGGCCGGCTGGGTGGGCTGCGCTCTGACCCTGGGTGGTCTGGTCATCTGGGCGCTTTCGGCGCTGGAGGATCGGCGGACCGCGAACGCCACGGCCTGAGTAAGAAAGTGGCCGCTTTTTGAAAAAAGCGGCGCAAAAACCTTTTTTAAACTGGGCCGTGCTGGTGAAACCCGCACGGCCCAGAGTCATAAAGTCTTTTTGCTTCTTTTTGTTCACAAAAAGAAGCGCCTTCCTTTGCTTTCTTATGAATTGAGTTTTCGACGCCTCGCGCGCAATCTGGGCGTCATGAGGGGGAAGGGGAAAGGCCAAAGCAAGGGGTTGGCGCGGCTGGCGCTGCCGGGCCTGGCGGTGGTGACGGCGAGCCTGCTTCTGGCCGGCTCGGTGAGAAAGCCGCGCGTCGGCAATCCGGTTGTGCCGGAACCGCGGAGGCCGGTCGACCTGTCGCGTTATCTCGGCCGCTGGTATGAATTTGCCCGGTACGACAACCGCTTCGAGTGGCACTGCGAAGCGGTGACCGCCGACTACGCGCGGCTTCCGGACGGGCTCATCCGGGTCGTCAATACAGTACATCGCGGTGGGCCCCAAGGGCGCGTCCGGGTCGCCACCGGGCGTGCCAAAATCGTGCCCGGGTCTGGCAATGCCAAGCTGCGCCTCAATTTTTTCGGACCGCTGTTCTGGCGCCATTACTGGATCTTGGACCATGACGACGACTACCACTGGGCGGTGGTTGGCGAACCTTCCGGAAAATATTTGTGGCTTCTGACCCGCCAGGCGGTGCCGGAGCGGGCCTTGCAGGACTTGCTGGTGGCGCGGGCGCGGGCGCTGGGGTTTGACACGCACCAGCTGCACCGTACCGTGCAACTGATCGGGTAAGACCGGCTGTAGCGGATCGTTCTATCTGCCAGCCAGATATTTCATATCGAAATATATCTCCTTCCTTGGTGACACGGTCCGTGCGAAGGTCGATTGTTGGCTATTCAGAAAGCAGCTAACCAAAATTTTTAGCTTCACGACCGGAGACTGAACACGATGAGAAAACGATCCGTCATCGCTGCCACGGTGACAGCCCTGCTGACGTCCGCGCTGGCCGCGCCGCATGCGTTTGCGCAAGCCGCTTCGCAGAACCCGCTGGCCGTCAAGGCCGGAACCTATCAGGTTGAGCCGACCCACACCCAAGTTGGTTTCTCTGTTCTGCATTTCGGCTTCACCTGGTATTCCGGCGTGTTTTCCAATGTCTCGGGCACGCTCCAGCTCAATCCGGCGGACCCGGCGGCTGCAAAACTCGATGTTACGATCCCCATCAGTTCCGTGCAGACGACGAGCGCGCCGCTCGACAAGCGCCTGAAAGGGCCGGACTGGTTTGACGCCGCGAAGTACCCAACTGCGACCTTTGTTTCCACCAAGGTGACGCCGACGGGGACGAACACCGCGCAGGTCGAGGGCAATCTGACGATTCGCGGCGTGACCGAACCGGAGACGCTCTCCGTGCGGTTCATCGGGGCGGGCGTCAATCCGATCGACAAGCGCTACACCGTAGGGTTTGAGGCCGGTGGCACCATCAAGCGGAGCCAATTCGGCGTCAGAGCTTTTGTTCCCGCGGTCAGCGACGCTGTGACGCTGAACATCGCCGGCGCTTTCGAACTTCATCACTGAGCCGAGGATTGGGCAGGGCCTTTATCTAGGCCCTGCCGTGCGGGTGGCTGCCGCGAAAGCGTCGGCGACGCTGCGATAGCTGCGCTGATCGGCCAGTTCGGCGGCGCCGACGCGGCGCAGCTCATCGCGGATATGGTCCTTGATCCGTGCCAGCAGCAGAATTTGCCCGGTTTGAGCGAGCCTGGCATCGAGCGATGTGAGCGCGTCCAGCGCCGTACTGTCGAGGTCGGGGCTTTCTTCCATGGAGAGGATGATGACGCGCTGGTCCCCACCGGCGCGGACGGCAATGGCCGCCTGCACCTCTTCGGCATTGGCGAAGAATAAGGGTTCGGCCGGGCGCAGGATCAAGATTTTCGGGTCAGTGCGCGCCTCAGGATGGCGCGCGAGGTCGGCGAAATCATGGCTGTCACCGAGCCGGCCAAGTTCGCTGACCCGCGCCGCGGAGAAACGCCGCAACAGCGCCAGCAGCGAAAATCCCACCGCGATCAGCATCCCGTTCATCACCCCCAACGCCAGGACGGCGACCACCGCGGCGGTGGCGACATATTGGTCCCGATCGATGCGCCAGAGGCGGAGCAGGGGCGAGAGGTCGAGCGCGTGAAACAGTGAGGCGATGACCACCGCGCTGACGATCGGGGTGGGCAACAGGGCAATGAGGCCGCGCCCCCACAGTGCCAGGACCAGAATAAGCCCCATGGCGACGAGCCCGGCGAGGCGGCTTTGAGCGCCGGCCGCCTCGGCCGCGGAGGAGGCGGAAAATCCGGCGCCGACCGGCATGCCCTGCAGCAGCCCAGCTCCCAGATTGGCGCAGCCCAGCGCCAGTAATTCCCGGTTGGTGCTCACCTGGTCGCCATGCGGCAAGGCGAGGCCGCGGATCGAAGTCCAGGATTCCGCGAACAGGATGATGAAGAGCGGCAGCGCGATTTCGATAACGTTCGTCCAGTCGGCAGGCGACAAAGAGGGCAGGGACAAGTGCGGGAAAGCCAGGGCGATGGAGCCGACCAGCCCGACATGCCAAGCGCCCAGGTTCATGCTGGCCGAGAGCAGGATGCCCGCGCCCACCATCAGAACTTGCCCTGGTATGGCCGGATAGCGGCGCAGCCAGCCCAAGATGGCCAGCGCGACCGCGCCGAGCAGGAGGGGGGCCCAATGCCAATGCGGCAGGGCCCGGAGCAGGCTCCAAAGCAGCGGCAGCGCTGCCATTGTGCCGCCCTTCACGTTAAGCATTGCCGGCAGCTGTTTTATCGTGATGGTGACGGCGATGCCGAAGCTGAAGCCGCGCAGTACGGGGCGGGAGATGAAACTGGCCAGTCCGCCGGCCCGCGCCAAGCCGGCAACGACAAAGAAAGCCCCGGTGGCGAGGACGGCGACGGCGGTAATGGCTTCGGGCGTGCCCCGGCCGTGCATCGAGACCAGCAAAGCGCCCAAAATCGCGGCGGCAGAGGAGGTGGGCGCGACCATGGCGAAACGGCTGCGCCCGCACGCGGCGTAGATGCCAAGGCCGACCAAAGTAGCGATCAAGGCCGGCGCGGGCGGCAGGCCGGCAATGGCGGCATAGGCGATGGCCGAAGGCAGCAACAGCCCGGCGACCGAAAGCCCGGCCAGCACGTCGCGCATCGTCCGACCTCCCACCAAGTGGCCGCTTTTTCGAGCAAAAGCGGCGTCAAAACTTTTGCTCCTTTGGGGCTGCAATTGTGAAACCAGCACGGCCCAAATCAACGAAGTTTTTTGCTACTTTTTGTTCACAAAATCCGGGGGCACGAAAAGGGGGCGCCAGTAGGCAACCCGTCAAAACGATGAAGGGCGCTGAAATCGCATTACCACTCGTGTCGTTGCGAACGCGGCATGAAAGTGGAATTCTATATGCAGTACCCTCCGGCTCGTCCAAAAAAGAATGGCAAGGAATGATATGTCACACCCGCAGCAACGCGCGTTCGTGCGGTCGATCAGGGGCCGCTTCCCGACATTCTTCGTAGGACAACGCGTTCTCGAAGTCGGCAGCCTGGAGATGAAAGGCAAGAACAACGGTTGCGTACGCGGGTTTTTCTCAGGTTGCGATTATACGGGGCTCGATCTCAGGGAAGGCCCCGGCGTGGACGTGGTCTGCCCAGGGC
The DNA here is from genome assembly GCA_035493735.1 of Acidocella sp. Lineage (GTDB taxonomy): Bacteria > Pseudomonadota > Alphaproteobacteria > Acetobacterales > Acetobacteraceae > Acidocella. Next base: position 20,304 of record DATJHR010000085.1, on the reverse strand, counting down.
AGGACTATGGTGCCCCGATAACGCGTTTGATGTGGTCATTTCATGCGAAGTCATGGAGCATAATCCGCATTGGAGAGAGACTTTCGAGAACATGATCCGCCTATGCCGGCCGGGCGGGCTGGTCATTATGACATGCGCCTGCCTCGGAAGACCGGAACACGGAACCACGCGAACCAACAAGGCGCAGGCGCCACTCATGCCCTGGGAATACTACCGCAACCTGACAGCCAAAGACTTGGCTAGCGCCCTACACATAAAAAAGGTCTTTTCTGAATACCGGTTTTTTGAAAACTTCGATTTTTGCGATCTCTACTTCGTAGGATTCAAAGCCGGAAGGGCAGCCCCCGCTAACGCGAAGCGCGCACTCTTCAGCTTGCGCACCCACTATTATGTGGAAAATCTCCGCCGCCAAACCGCGCTTCGGCGTCGATTTCTCATCGCCGCGTTCGGTGAGGCACGCTATATGGCCGGTCCGATCCGGGTGTGGCCATTTGTATGACCACGCGGTGCCCTCGGTACGGTGTTCCGGGCGGCCTCTGGGCGCGCTCATCAAAGGTTGCGTCAGTCCAGTTTTGGACTATATGTAGAGGAAGTCCAAAAACGGATGACGCGACATGGCGCCTCAACCCAGCCTCGCCCCAGCCAAGGGGCACAAAGATCTTGCCGGCCCCGCCTTGCGGACATTCTTCCGCATTGCGGATCTTTGGAACCTGTCAAACGACGAGCAGATGACGCTGCTTGGCGCGCCTGGCCGCTCGACCTTTTTCAAGTGGAAGAAGGAGCAGGCGGGCACGCTGTCCCGGGATACCATCGAGCGCATCTCCTATATCCTGGGCATCTATAAGGCGTTGCAGATCTTGTTGCCCGATGAGGCCGCCGCGGATGCCTGGGTGAAACGCCCCAACACGGCGCCGCTGTTCGGCGGCCGGTCCGCTCTGGAGCGGATGCTGTCTGGCCAAGTGGCCGACCTCTTCATCGTGCGGCAGTATCTGGACGCCCAGCGTGGCGGGTGGGCGTGAACGTTCCAACCAGCCGCATGACGTGGACGCCGTGCTGGCGCATCATCCCAAGCCGCTTCCCGCCGCTCCAGCTTTTTGAGCGTGTTGCCGATCCAGGCGACCTTGAGGCGGTGATGGAGCTTGAAGGGCTGACGAATCCCCGTGTGCGAGACGAGGTGGGCGATATTCGACTTGTGGCGCCTGAAGATCGCATCAGCGGGCCTGGCACAAGCATCATCATGGCGGCCTTCACGCACCCCAACCCGGAGGGTAGCCGGTTCGCGGATGGCAGCTTTGGCGTGTGTTATGCCGGCCGAGAGCTCGAAACGGCCATTGAGGAGACCAAATATCACCGGGCCAAGTTCATGCGCGCCACCCACGAGGGGCGTATGGAACTCGATATGCGTGTTTACGTGATGGACCTCGACGGCCTGCTTCATGACTTGCGCGGGCTGAGGGCTGAGTTTCCCCTTGTCTATCAGCTGGAGACCTACGGCGCCGCCCAGCACTTGGCCTCTGAGCTCCGAAAGGAAGGTTCGCACGGGATCGCCTATGACAGCGTGCGGCGTGCAAGCGGCGCGTGCGTGGCGATCTTCCGCCCGCCCGTGCTCTCAAACTGCCGTCAGGAGCGGCACCTGTGCTATGTTTGGGATGGGCATGCCATCACCTCGGTTTATGAAAAGCGTTCGATGCCCTGACTGGTCCTGATTAAAAATTACGCTCCAGAAGGACAACGCCATGAAATCGACAAAGAACGGCTCGGAGAAATCCCGCACAAGCAGCGCCGCGAGCGAAACCCGGTCCGAAGGTTTCACGGACGAGGAGCGGGCCGCGATGAAGGCGCGACGACAAGAGTTGCGGCAGGACGCGCGCGTGGACGGAGAAAGTGCCGTGCTCGCGGCTCTTGCAGCGATGCCCGAACCGGATCGCATCATGGGCGAGCGGCTCCATAGGATGATCAAGGCCGCTGCGCCGAACCTTTCGCCGAAGACCTGGTATGGGATGCCGGCCTATGCCAGGGACGGCAATGTCGTCTGCTTCTTCCAAAGCGCGCAGAAGTTCAAGACGAGATACGCAACGCTTGGGTTCAGCGACAAGGCAAATCTCGACGATGGCAAGATGTGGCCGACCGCTTTCGCGCTCAAGGAGCTGGGCGAAGTGGAAGAGGCCAGGATTGGCGTGCTCCTGGCCAAAGCGCTGAGCTGAGGAAAGCGGCTGCTCCATGTGGGTCTGTGGCGCCGAACCAGCACGGGCCCAAACTAACGGCGCTCGGCGTCGCTTGGCAGGCGATTGAGTCGGCGCGGGATCTGGCGAATAATAACCGAGCCGTTACCCTACGTGAAAGGTTCAGACATGCCGGAAATTATCGTCTATGCCGTGGAGGGGCGCACGCCTGAGCAAAAGCGCGCCCTGATGAAGGACATCACCGATGCGGTGGTGAAGAATTTTACCGTCCCGGCCGAGGCCGTGGTGGTGCAGATCGTGGAGTCTGCCAAATCGTCCAAGGCCAAAGGCGGTATTCCGTTTAGCGAGCGCTGATCCGATGCGGCTGACATCTTGCCTGGTCTTGCTGGCGGCTGCAGGGGCGTTGGTTTCCTGTGCCGCAGACCCCCAAGTGCAGGCTTACCGCCAGCATCCGCAATCCTTTTTGCAGGAACTCGTCTATTGTCAGAACAATTATGCGGCCGTTGGTAATACGCCGGCATGCCGTGCCGCGTTACGCGTAAATTCTCAGCTTTTTCCGCAATAAAGTCGGGATGTGCCGCTCACGGACGGGGCCATGACACCGGCCCCCGTGAGCGTTCACGGGCGCGGGTAAGCCGATCAGCAAGCTTCCGTTTAACTTTATTACAAACCGAAAACATTTCGGAATATCCTGGTTATTCTCAGTTTGCATAATGCGTATGCGGTTTGGCGCGTGCCTTTTTCACGATGGCATTTCCAATAAATCGTTGTCTTTGCAGTAGCTTCTGCTCCTTTCGCCATGCGGTTTCGGCACCAGGATCCCCAAGCGGGTAAAAGTTTTGGCGGCGCTTGCCTTGGAAAAGCGGCTGCCGTCCATGATCCGGATCAGCCGGTGGCGCGTATCATGCTCTAGCGCGAGGGCGGAACGCACCTAATCTTAACGGATGTCCTCGTCTACGATGGCGAGGGTCGCGGCAAGGATTGGTGAATGATATGAAAGCGCGTCTTCTCGGAGTCACATTTTTAACGCTCTGCCTGTCTGGCTGCGCCCTGGAAGGGCCGCCGCCCTCGACCGGGTTTATGCCCCTGGATGCTTTCGGCCAGTCGGTGGTCGGGCAGGATCCGACCATAGCAACCTTCAATGAGGCGCTGTTCGCTTTCACGCATACGAACATGATGCAGGATCGCCCGGCGGACATGGCGTTGGCGGTCGCGTCGCTGGATGCGATGGCCGGGCAGTTCTCCACGGGCGGCCGCTGGATCACCTTCGATCAGATCGCGAAGATACAGATGCTCCAGGCCCGGATGCGGGTACGCGCGATTCTGGGGATTTCCGAAACCGCGCCGTCCCAGGCGGTGATCGACCAGCTGGTGACGGTATCCCACGCGCTCGACGCGGGCGACCAGGCGGCGGCGCTGGCGGCTTTGTCGGGCGGGGTATTCACCCGCCCAGCCGCGCAAACCCTGGCGCTGCTGACGCATTTTCCGTACGTGCCGATCGCGAACCACGCCGTCATGACTGCCAACGCGGATCTTTTCCCAGGCGGCGGCGGCAACAACCGACACTGATTGAAATTACGCCGCTTTTTCGATCAAAAGCGGCGTAAAAACTTTTGCCGAAGCTGGGCCATGGCCGTTGTCAGCGCCAACGCCCCTGGCCCAGCATCACCAAAGTTTTTTTGCTTCTTTTTGTTCACAAAAAGAAGTCTTTTCCTTCGCTTGCGCCTGCACGCTTCCATCGCTCAAGCGAACTGCGACACGATTCGATTTTAGGTAATCCCACTCTAGCGCTCGCCGACGAGCAGGATATGCGCGGCCCGGTCGATGAAATACGGGTGGCAGGCGTAGCGGCGTTCCAGAAGTTCCAGATCTGAAGCGAAGGCGGCCTCGCTTTCGAAGTGGGCGGGGTTCCAGCGGCGATCCGTGGCGAAGCGGCTATGGAACACGTCCAGGCCGCACACTTCCGCTTGCTGCAGATGCGGCCGGAATAGCTGGTCGAGCTCGGTGCTCGTGAACAGATGTGAGGTGAAGCCGATATGCTCGCCATTGAGCATGTCGATCTCCATCCGGTCGGTCTCATTGTCTTGGTGAAAATCGCGGGCATGGTCCAGCGAGTCGACGTAGATGGTCGGCAGGCTGCCAGCCGCGCGCACGGTGACAAACAGAGCATTCTGCGTCACCCGGGCCAGTTCCCCGGCCACTTGGTCGTGCACCGTCACCGGCAGGTGGTTCAGCACGCCATAAAGGCACAGGCAGAGGTCGAATTCCTGGTCGGTGAAAGCCGGTCCGGCGGTAATATCGCGCACCAGGAAATGGATCCGGATGGTGAGATCCTCGAGGCCGGCGAGGCTGGATTTCGCCAGGGCGATCATCGCCGGGGAGATGTCGAAGCCGAAGGCGTTGATCCGCTCGAAGCCGAGTTCGCGGGCGCGCAAGGCGGTCCGGCGCAGCCAGGTTCCGGGGCCGCAGCCGGCATCGAGCAGCGAGAGGGTACGCTGGCCGGAGGCTGCCAAGCGAATCAGCGTGGCATCGATTCGGCGCCAGATTTCCCGGTCGGCGAAGCTGTATTGGCTGGTGAAGTCGAAGAGACGGCTGGCGTCGCCGTCAGCGTAGCGGAGGTAGTCGCTTCCGGCCATGTCATAGGCCGCGGCGGCCTGGTTGGACGGTTTCGGCGGGATGGCCGGGGTGGGGAAAGAAAGCCGACTGGTCGTTTGAGCTCTCACAGCGTTCTCCAGATTTGTCGGAGGCAGCCTGATGGCTGGTCCGCCGGCGGTGCATATGCCGCGCTGGCAACGTTATAAAAAGCGGTGGGGACGTTAAGCCGCCATCAGAAAGACGGTTGTTTTGCCTAAAATTTGGATAAATTTATGCCCCTTCGGCGACTTGCGGCCGGCTGCAAAGGCGCGGCAGCCCTGGACCCAGGCGGCTGTAAGGCCAGTGCGATATTTAACGTGTTCTTTATGCGGGAGCCCTGATTCCGCATCGTGAATTTATCCGGTGGGGCGTAGCACCTGTCGTGCCCCCTGGGCAATCGTCGCCGAAGTTCAGGGAAAAGCAGCCCCCAAATGTCCACGAGAGTCCAACGGCGTGGGCATTTGGGGAAAACACCGGCAAGCGTGAGGACCCAAATTGATTTTGACCGTCACCCGAAAATGGCACCGAGAAGAGTGTAAGAGCTCGAAGCCGACCACACCTTCCATTTTGCGGCAACAGCGCAGCGCCGAAAGACTGCGCCGCTTCGACCGGGCGATAACCTGCGGTTATGGCCTGTTGGCCTCGATTTTGGTGTTGCATCTTATTTTTGGCGCCGCCGCTGGGCTGCCCACAGGGGGCCAGAAAGTGGCCTCGCTCCAACCCGCACCGGCGGTAAAGAAAGTGGCCGCTTTTTGAAAAAAGCGGCGCAAAAACTTCTTTGACTTTGGGCCCGTGGCGCGGAAACCAGCACGGCCAAAATTGATAAAGTTTTTTTGCTACTTTTTGTTCACAAAAAGTAGCCTTTCTTCTTTTCCTTTAGCCGACGACTTCCCACCCGCTCTGCGCCATGACTTTCATGACTTCGTGCATGGCGATGCCGCGTGTGTCGGCGGCGTTGCCGGCCAGGGCCCTGGCGTAGACGCCCTCGGCGATGGCGGCGCTGCGGAACATCGCGAAGCCGAGAAAGAATTTCCAATCCACAATTTCGTAGCGGCCGGTGACGCGGCAATAGAGCGCCAGCATGTCATCCTCATTGGCGAGGCCGTGGGCCGCGAGGTCGAGCCCGCCATAGCCCTGCAACGGCCCCTCGATCCGCGGTAGATGGAAGGGCATGCAGCAATAAGCGAGGTCAGCCAAAGGATGGCCGAGCGTGGCGAGTTCCCAGTCCAGCACGGCGATGATCCGCGGGTCTGAGGGATGCACCATCATGTTGCCGAGGCGAAAATCGCCATGGGCGATGGCGCTTTCATCCCGTTCCGGCACATGCGCGCCAAGCCACGCCATCAGCTTCGTCATGGCGGGCACATCCTCGGTCTGCGATGCCTCATATTGGCCGCGCCAGCGCGCAAGCTGCCGCGCGGCATAGCCGGTCGGCCGGCCGAAATCGGCCAGGCCGCAGGCGCCGTAATCCAGCCTGTGCAGCCGCCCGATGGTGGTGAACAAGTCCCGCTGCACCGCGCCGCGCTCCGCCGGGCTGAGGTCCGGCATCAGTACGTCGCCAAACACCCGGCCGGGCAAGAAGTCCATGATGTAGAATTCCGTGCCGATGATGGCGGGGTCGGCGCAATAGAGGCGCATGGGCACGACCGGCACGTCTGTGCCGCGCAGCGCCTGCTGGATGCGATATTCCCGGTCGATCTGATGGGCCGAGGCGAGAAGCTGGCCCGGCGGCTTCTTGCGCAGCACGTATTTGTGCGCCACCGTTTCCAGCAGAAAGGTGGGGTTGGACTGGCCGCCCTGGAACTGCAGCAGCCGGGCCTCGCCGGGGAAATCTTCCAGATGATCGCGCAGATAGGCGAAGAGGGGCGCGGGATCGAAACGGTGCGCCGGGAGCGGTTCGACCAGTTTCGCGCCGCTCATTACAGCCCGCCGGTGATGGTGGAACCGCCATCGACGATCATCGCCTGGCCGGTGATGTAGGCGGCGGCCGGCATGGCCAGGAAGGCGCCGATGCCACCAATATCCTGCGGTACGCCGATGCGCCCGAGCGGGGTGGCGGCTTCCACGTTTTTCAAGGTCTCCTCATTGTCCCAGAGCGCGCGGGCAAAATCGGTTTTCACCAGACCCGGCAGGATGGCGTTGACGCGGATATTGTGCCGCCCCCATTCGACCGCGAGATTCTGCATCAGCCCGATCTCGGCGAGCTTGGAAATATTGTAGGCGGGAATCGCGGTGCTGCCGCGCAGCGCGCCGATCGATGAAATGAGCGTGAAACTGCCGCCGCCCTGTCGGGCAATTTCCGGGAGCGCAAGGTTGGCGAGCCAGAGGGTGGACTTAAGATTGACCGCCATGATCTTGTCCCAGGCTTCGTCACGGATGCCGGAGAGCGGGCCGAAATAAGGGTTCACGGCGACATTGGCGACCACCGCATCCAGCCGCCCGAATTCTTGCAGCGTGATGCGAAGCAGAGAGGCCAGATCGTCCCGTGAGCTGGTGTTGCAGCGCAGCGCGATGGCCCGGCCGCCCTGGGCGATGACGGTGTCGCGCACGGCCTCGCAAGCTTCCAGCTTGCGCGAGGAGATGACCACGGCGGCACCATAGGCGGCCATGGTCTCGGCGATGGCGCGGCCGATGCCGCGTGACGAGCCGGTGATGATGGCAACCTTCCCATCCAGGCGAAACAAGTCGCTCATGCGGGCGTTTCCTGTTCTTTTAACAGCAAGGCTCTGGCGGCGCGGAAGTTCTGTCAAGGGGAAGAATAGGAAGAAAGTAGCCGCTTTTTGAAAAAAGCGGCGCAAAAACTTCCTTGAAACTGGCCGGTGGCGGTGAAACCAGCACGGCTTCACAAAAAGAATCTTCCCTTTGTTGCGCTTGAGCATGGTTGCTCTAGAGTGTCGATGCGCTAACGCGCCAAAAAGAGGAACGCCGGAATGACCATGACCTATTCGCCGAAGGTCGAGGCGCTGCGCGAACGCGTCGCGGATTTCATGGCCGCCTTTATCTATCCGAACGAGGCGGAATTGTTTGCCGCTCCCGCGCGGGCGGGCGATCGCTGGCAGCCGTTGGCGCTCTTGGAAGGGATCAAGCAAAGGGCGCGGGAAGAGGGATTGTGGAACCTGTTTCTGCCGGACAGCGCGCTCGGCGCGGGCTTGAGCAACAGCGAATACGCGCCCTTGGCGGAATTGATGGGGCGCTCGCCCTTCGCGCCGGAGGCGTTCAATTGTTCGGCGCCGGATACCGGCAACATGGAAGTGCTTGTGCGTTACGGTACCACATCGCAACAACAGCAATGGCTACTTCCCTTGCTTGAGGGGAAAATCCGTTCCGCTTTTGCGATGACAGAGCCAAACGTGGCGTCTTCCGATGCGACGAATATCGAAACGTCGATTATCCGCGATGGTGATGACTATGTCATCAATGGCCATAAATGGTGGATTTCCGGCGCGCCGGACCCCCGCTGCAAAATTCTCATCGTCATGGGCAAAAGCGATCCGGGAAACGCCGATCGTTACCGCCGGCAATCGATGATTCTGGTGCCGAACCCGCATCCGGGTGTGACCATCAAAAGGCCCCTTCCGGTGTTCGGTTTTGACGATGCGCCGCATGGCCATGCCGAGGTTATTTTTGAGAATGTCCGTGTGCCGGCTGAAAACATCCTGCTGGGCGAGGGCAGGGGTTTCGAGATTGCGCAAGGGCGGCTGGGGCCGGGGCGCATTCATCATTGCATGCGGTCGATCGGCGCGGCGGAGCGGGCGTTGGAGCGGATGATCCGCCGGCTGGAGGCGCGCGTCGCTTTCGGCGCGAAAATGATTGAGCAAAGCCTGTGGCGCGAGCGCATCGCGGAATCGCGCATCATGATCGACCAGGCGCGGCTGCTCTGCCTGCATGCGGCGGATTTGATGGATCGGCTCGGCAACAAGGCGGCGCGGGCGGAAATTGCCATGATCAAGGTCGTGGCCCCGAACGTGGCGTGCAAGGTGATCGACTGGACGATCCAGGCCTATGGCGGCGGTGGCGTGGCGGATGCCTGGCTCGCCAGCGCCTATGCCTGGCAGCGCATTTTGCGCATCGCCGACGGGCCCGACGAGGTGCATCGCGACCAGCTGGCGCGGATGGAGCAGAAGGCGGTGCAGACGATCGATCCGGCCCGCAGCGGCGGCGGCGCGGAAGTGGTCGTCGCGGATGGGCTATCAGGGCCGGGGGTTTGGCCATAACCTAACAAAGGAGGAACAACGCAATGACACAGCCAATGAACGATTGGGCGGGGTACCGTGAACAACTCGCTGCCACTCTCAAAGAACTTAAAAAAATCAACCCAGACGTTCTGGAAGCCGAAAGGCTTGTTTCGCATGCCGCGCCGAAACCGCAGACGCTGGATGCGAAGACCAGGGAACTGATCGCGCTGGCGGTGGCGGTGACGACACGCTGTGACGGTTGCATTGCCTTCCATAGCGAGGCCGCGAAGAAAGCCGGTGCCAGCAAGGAGGAGTTGGCGGAAGCGCTGGGAGTCGCCATCGCGCTGAACACGGGCGCGGCCCTGGTCTATTCGGCCCGAGCCATGGATGCGTTCGGGGCTTCGGCATGAATATCATGAATGAAATTCACGCGCCGGTGATTGTGCTCGACGCCGCTGATAATGTCGCGGTGGCCCGGGTGAGCTTACCTTCGGGCACCGTGCTGGCAGCGCCGCCGCTGCGTGTGGCAAGCGCGATTGGCCGTGGCCATAAGATCGCCGTGCGGCCGATCGCGCTTGGCGCGCCGGTGATCAAATATGGCCAGGTGATCGGCGCCGCAACGCGCGACATTGCCGCCGGTGAACTCGTGCATACCGAGAACCTTGCCATCAGCGCGGTAAATCTGCGGCATGAGTTCTGCGTGGATGCGAAGCCGACCGATTTTGTGCCGGAGGCGAGCCGGGCCACGTTCATGGGCTATCGCCGGCCGAACGGGAAAGTGGGGACGCGCAATTATATCGTCATCATCTCCTCGGTGAATTGCTCGGCGACGGTGTCGCGTGGCGTGGCCATGCATTTTTCCCGCTCGGGTGAACTGGCTTTGTTTGAAAATGTCGATGGTGTGGTCGCACTGACCCATGCCGGTGGCTGCGCGATGGGCGCGGGGTCGGAAGACGCGAAATTGCTCACGCGCACCTTGGCCGGCTATGCGTTGAACCCCAATGTCGGCGGCGTGCTGATGATTGGGCTAGGCTGCGAAACCAATCAGATTCCGGGCATCTTGGCTGAACATGGGCTGCGTGAGGGGCCGGGGCTGCGGACCATGACGATCCAGCAGACCGGCGGCACGCGCCGCACGATCGAGGCCGGCATCGAAGCGGTGCGCGCCATGTTGCCGGAGGTGAACGCGGTGCGGCGCAGCCTGGCGCCGGCCTCCGCGCTGATGATCGGGTTGGAATGTGGCGGCTCGGATGGGTATTCCGGCATTTCCGCCAATCCGGCGCTCGGTGCCGCCTCGGATCTTTTGATCCGCCATGGCGGTACCGCGGTGCTGGCGGAGACGCCGGAAATTTATGGCGCCGAGCATTTGCTCACGCGCCGCGCCGCAACACCCGAGGTGGCGCAAAAGCTGCTTGCGCGCATCGCCTGGTGGGAGGACTACACCGCGCGCAACAAGGCGGAGATGAACAATAATCCGTCACACGGCAACAAGGCCGGCGGACTCACCACGATTCTGGAAAAATCGCTCGGCGCCGTGGCGAAAAGCGGCTCGGCGCGGCTGGAGGCGGTGGTGGAATATGCGGAGTTGGTGAAAAGCCACGGCTTCGTGTTCATGGACACGCCCGGCTACGATCCGGCGGCGGTGACCGGGCAAATCGCCGGCGGCTGCAACCTGATCATTTTCACCACGGGGCGGGGATCGACCGTAGGCTATAAGCCCGTGCCCTGCATCAAGCTCGCGACCAACACGCCGATGTACCAGCATATGTCCGAAGACATGGACAGAAATTGCGGCACCATCGTCACCGGCGAGGCCAGCGTCGAGCAGGTGGGACAGGAGATATTCGCCAAAATCCTGGCCGTCGCTTCAGGAGAAAAAAGCTGCAGCGAACGTTTCGACTATGGCGACAACGAGTTCGTCCCCTGGCAGGTCGGCGCGGTTATGTGATGGGATAGAGGAAAGAAAGCGGCCGCTTTTTGAAAAAAGCGGCCGCTTTCTTTTTGTTTGTTTGGGCCCGTGCTGGTCTCACAGCACGGGCCAGATTTTTTAGGCGAGTTCTCGTGCTGCTGGGCGGAGGCTGACCGGAACCTCTTCCTCCTCATGCAAAGCGGGGTTCTCCAGCTTTTGGTCATGTTGCAGAGACAGCGCGACGAGCATCGCGAAGCCGAGGATCACGCCGATGGCCAGCAGCGCGATCGTATAAGAGCCGGTCGCGTCCTTCACCCTGCCCATGACATAGGGGCCGAAGAAGCCGGCGAGGTTGCCGAGAGAGTTCACCGCGGCGAGACCGGCGGCGGCGGCCGGACCAGAGAGGAACGAGGCCGGCAGAGCCCAGAAACACGGTTGTGCGCCAAACATGCCGAAGCCGGCAATGGTGAACAGGAGCATTTTGGCGGCCGGATTGTCCACCACCGTGGTGCCGGCAATGCAGAGGCCGGCGATCAACAGCCCAAAACCGACATGTTCGCGGCGCTCATGCGTGCGGTCGGAATGGCGACCCCAGAACACCATGCCGATAATGCCCATGATATAGGGCAGGGTGGTGACCAGGCCGGTAAGCGCGAAGGACAGGCCAAAGCTATGCACGATTTGCGGCAAGAAGAAGCCGAGGCCGTATACCGCGCCGTTGATGCCAAAATAGATGAAGGCGAGCAGGACCACGCGGGTGTTGGTGATGGCCTGCAGCGCGGAGAAGCGGTTGGCCTTTTCGCGGATGCGGGTTTCCTTCGCGTGCCGTTCCACCAGCCAGGCGCGCTCGTCAGCACTCAGCCAGTGGGCGTCGCTCGGCCGGTCGGTGAGATAGTTGAGCACGACGAAGGAGAGCAGCAAAGCCGGAATCGCTTCGATCAGATACAGCCATTGCCAGTTGGCGAGGCCGAAGCCGTGAACATAAAGCAGCATCGCCGAGATCGGACCGCCCACGACGGTGGAGAGCGGAATCGCCGCCATGAACATGCCAATCATGCGCGCGCGGTAGAGGGCAGGGAACCAGATCGTCAGATAGAAGATGATACCGGGGAAGAAGCCGGCTTCCGCAACGCCCAGCAGCACGCGCAACGTGATGAACACGGTGGCGGGGCTCAGGCCCGTAATATGCGCAATTTGCGGAATGAAGGCTTCGGCGCCGGCGACGATCCCCCAGGTGAACATGATGCGCGCGATCCATCGGCGCGCGCCCACACGGTCAAGCAGCAGATTCGACGGCACCTCGAAGAAGAAATAAGCGATGAAGAAAATGCCTGCGCCGATGCCATACACGGTGGCCGTGAAGCCAAGATCCTTGTTCATGCTGAGCGCCGCGAAGCCGACATTCACGCGGTCAAGATAAGCGACGAAATAGCAGAGAATGAGAAATGGCATCAGACGCTTCGTGACGCGTCCGATCGTGCGTGCTTCCAAGTCCATCGAGGATGGCTCCTGCCCTAGGATGTGCCGAGTTTTTCGGCTTGTTGCTTCACAGGAACTATGGAGCGTGCAACCGGATGGCGTCAATATAACATTTTCTGTCGAATTCTAGAATGTTTCCGTGATCGCAAGGATTTGTTGTTTGTTCTTGACACGCCGAGGATGATGGATTTGTGAAGAAAAAAGCATGTTCAATGGGCGGAACTGAAAATAGCAGGGGTTGATGATGACCGAAACGTGACCTAAAGTTGTTGCAAATAACGTTCCCGGGAGGAGCTGTAATGAAAAATTCTGAAGCTACGGCGCCAGGTTTGCGCAGCCGGCGCTGGTTCGATAATCCTGACAACCCGGGCATGACATCGCTCTATATCGAGCGCTACCTCAATTACGGGCTGACGCGTGAGGAGCTGCAATCGGGCAAGCCAATCATAGGCATTGCGCAGACCGGTTCGGATCTTTCCCCTTGCAACCGGCATCATCTGGAACTCGCGTCTCGCGTGCGCGATGGCATTCGCGAAGCGGGCGGCATCCCGATGGAATTTCCGCTGCATCCGATCCAGGAAACCGGCAAGCGTCCGACCGCGGCGCTCGACCGTAATCTCGCTTATTTGGGCCTTGTGGAAGTGCTGCACGGCTACCCAATCGACGGTGTGGTCCTAACCACAGGTTGTGACAAAACCACGCCGGCCTGCCTGATGGGTGCGGCGACCGTAAACATTCCCGCCATCGTGCTCTCCGGCGGACCGATGCTGGACGGCTGGTTCAACGGCAAGCTGGCCGGGTCCGGCACGGTGGTGTGGGAGGCGCGCAAACTCTTCGCCGCGGGCGAAATTAATTACGATGAATATATGGACATGGTGGTGTCCTCGGCGCCGTCGGTCGGCCATTGCAACACCATGGGCACGGCGAGTTCGATGAATTCACTGGCCGAAGTTCTGGGCATGAGCCTGCCCGGCTGCGCCATGATCCCGGCGCCGTATCGTGAGCGCGGGCAGATGGCTTATGCGACCGGCAAGCGCATCGTCGACATGGTGAAGGAAAATCTGCGCCCCTCCGACATCATGACGCGCAAGGCCTTCCAGAATGCGGCGGTGGCCGCGGCGGCGCTGGGCGCGTCGTCCAACTGCCCGATCCATATGGTGGCGATCGCCCGGCATATGGGGGTCGATCACACGCTCGAGGATTGGCAGGCGTTGGGCGCCCACACGCCGCTGCTGGCGGATGTGCAGCCGGCTGGGCGGTTCCTCTCGGAAAGCTTTTTCCGCGCCGGCGGGGTGCCGGCGGTGTTGCGTGAATTGCTTGCCGCGGGGCGTCTGCATGGCGATGTGATGACGGTGACCGGGCGCACGCTGGCGGAAAATCTCGCCACCGCGCCGGCCGTGGATGGCGACGTGATCCGCCGCTATGCCGAACCGCTGAAGGAGAATGCCGGCTATGTCGTGCTCTCCGGCAATCTGTTCGACAGCGCGGTGATGAAGACGGCGGTGATCGACGAGGCCTTCCGCGCGCGTTTTCTCTCCGATCCCGACCATCCCAACGTCTATGAGGGTAAGGTCGTGGTCTTCGAGGGGCCGGAGGATTACCACGAGCGGATCGAGGATCCCGACCTTGGCGTTGACGAACATTCCATGCTGGTGATCCGCAATTGCGGGCCGGTCGGCTATCCAGGCAGCGCCGAGGTGGTGAATATGCAACCGCCCGCCGCGCTGCTGAAGAAGGGCGTAACCGCCCTTCCGACGATGGGGGACGGGCGGCAATCCGGCACCTCGGGCAGCCCGTCGATCTTGAATGTGTCCCCGGAGGCGGCGGTGGGCGGTGGATTGGCGCTGTTGCGCACCGGCGACAAAGTCCGCGTCGATCTTAACCGCAACAAGGTGGATCTGATGATTTCCGATGACGAGCTGGCGGCGCGCCGCGCCGCCTGGGTCCCACCGGTGTTAAAGAACATGACGCCGTGGGAAGAAATCTACCGCTCCCAGGTCGGCCAGATGGGCACCGGCGCGTGCCTTGAGCCGGCGACGCTCTATCTCAACATTCTGGAGACCCGCGGCGAATCACGAGACAATCACTGAGAGCAAGAGAAAGTAGCCGCTTTTTGAAAAAAGCGGCGCAAAAACTTTTGGTCCGCTGGGCCATGGGGCGTTGTCGCCGACAACGCCCCATGGCCCAGCAGTAACAAAGTTTTTTGCTTCTTTTTGTTCACAAAAAGAAGCCTTCCCTTGCCTTGGCTGACTTGAGTTAAGGTAGCTCTAGTGGCCGCCATGCCACCCACCACCGCCGCCATGCCACCCACCACCGTGGTCCCCTCCGCCATGGTAGGCGCCATGATAGCCCCCATGCCAGTAGCCGGGATGGCCGTGCCAGTAGCCGGGATGGCCATACCAATAATGGCCGCCACGCCAGTAATAGCCGCTGCCGTATGCGACATAGGGATAGCCGTAATAGCCGCCCCCATAATAATAGCCGTTATAGGGGCCGGCGTAGCAGCCAGTGAGGCTCGCCAGGAGCACGGCGCCTGCTAACAGGCGGCCCGCCAATGCCAAACGCAAGTTTCTTCTCCATCAAGTCAAGTTCTGTCCAGGCATGTATGCCTGGCGCCCCCCGGCGCAAGTGGCCGGATAGGGAGTGAGGGCGGGGAACGAACTGCGATCTCTGGAGACGCTTCTACTCTTCAATGTTGGCGCCAAAATGGCGTAACCGCTCGATGAACCAGCGTCCCGCCGGGCCGGGCGGCGTGTCGGCGGGATAGGTGGCGGACATCGCCATGATCTCGCCCTCGGGAGGCAGATCCTGAAAGGCGATCTGCTTCAGCGCGCCTTCTGCGAGGTCACGCGCGACCATGGCATAGGGCATGCCGCCCCAGCCGAGTCCGGCACGCAGAAAGGCGTGCTTGGCGCCAAGGTCCGCGAGCCGCCAGTTGCGGGGGGAAAGCACCCGGAATTCCCGCCCCGCCGACAGCTCGGTGCGGTCGGTCAGCACCAGTTGCACATGTTTGACCAGCTCTGCGGCTGGTATCGGCCCTTCAATCTGCGCTAACGGATGGCTGGGGGCGGCGACGAACACGATGCGCACGCCGAGCAGCCGTTCGGTCACCAGCGCATCGGTACCCAGCGGCAGCGAGCCGACCACGCCGAGCTGGCACTGGCGGTCGAGCACGGCCTTGGCCACGCCGCCCAGCACTTCCACATACAGGCGCAGCGCCGTACCGGGAAATTGCGCGCCGAATGCGGCCGCGGCGCATGTCAGCACCGCCATCGGGAACATCACATCGATCGCCACGGAGAGCTCCGGCTCAATGCCCGCGGCCATGCCCCGTGCCCGGGCTTTAAGCGCGTCCACGCCAGACGACACGGCCCGCGCATCCGCGAGCAATAGCCGGCCGGCCTCGGTGAGGACGGGATAGCGGCCGGCGCGCGCGAACAGCGCCACGCCAAGCTGCCCCTCGAGATTGGCGATGGTCTGGCTGACCACCGATTGCGCGCGCCGCAGTTTGCGGCCGGCGGCGGAAAAGCTGCCGGCTTCGGCGGCTGCGATGAACACGCGAAGCTGGTCGAAGGAAACGCCGTCGAGCATGGGGGATGTAGCCCTATCGGTTGTGACGATAGAATATATCGAAACATATTGGCTTCACAGTGGGGAGCAAAAGCTCGATAGGCTAGCCGTCACGAAAAAAAGGGACTTCCTCATGAAGCTTCTGCATATCGATTCCAGCATTCTCGGGGCCAATTCGGTCTCCCGCGCTCTCACCGCTTCTCTGGTTGAGCGCCAGAAGGCGCTGCATCCGGGGCTTGAGGTGACTTATCTCGACCTCGCCGGGGCGGCGCCGATGCATCTCTCCCCGGCGCATATCGGCGCCATGTTCGGCACCAACCCGACCGACCCCGCGGTGATCGCCGATATCGCCGCGGCGGCGCCGTTCATCGACCAGTTGCTCGCCGCCGACATCATCGTCATCGGCGCGCCGATGTATAATTTCGCGCCGCCAAGCCAGCTGAAGGCCTGGATCGACCGCGTGCTGGTCGCCGGCAAAACCTTCCGCTACGGCGCCGACGGCGTGCCCGTAGGGCTGGTGCCGGCGGGCAAGAAGGTCTTCATCGCCTCCTCGCGCGGCGGCGCGTATCATGAGGGGCCACGCGCGGCACTCGATCATCAGGAAGCCTATCTCAAGGCGGCGCTGGCCTTTATCGGCATCACCGATGTCACGGTGATCCGCGCCGAGACGATGTCGGTGCCGGATCTGAAACCCGCTGCTCTCGCCGCCGCACAGGCGCAGATCGCGGCGCTCGCAGCCTAGAGAAAGGAAAGCGCCGCTTTTTGAAAAAAGCGGCGCAAAAACTTTTTGAAATTAGGCCGCGCTGGCAAAACCAGCACGGCCTAATTCAGTTTCGGTTACTTTTTATTTACAAAAAGAAACGTTCTTTTTTGCCTTAGCGCACCAGTGCGAGACGCTGCGGCTCGGTCACAACCAGGGATTCATAGAGATCGAGGTACCCCTGCGCCATGCGGCGGGCAGAGAAACGTTCCTCGAATCGGGCGCGGACCGCACGGCGGTCCAGCGTGTGGATCCGTTTCAAGGCGTCGATGGCCTCGGCCTCGTTGCCGACGATGAAGCCGGTCACGCCGTCTTCAATGATTTCCGGCACGGAGCCGTGATTATAGGCGATCACTGGCGTGCCGCAGGCCATCGCCTCGATCATCACTAGGCCGAACGGCTCCGGCCAGTCGATCGGCATCAGCAGCGCCTTGGCGCCGGAGAGGAAGGCTGGCTTTTCGGCGTCGCCGATTTCACCGATCAGCATCGCGCGGTCATTCAGCATCGGCGCGATTTCGGTGTCGAAATACTCTTGGTCGACGCGGTCCACCTTGGCGGCGAGGCGGAGAACCTCCCCGGCGCCGGCGGCGATGCGGATCGCACGGTCGGGGCGCTTCTCGGGGCAGATGCGGCCGAGGAAGGCGACATAATCATGCGGCATGGGCTGCGGGCGCAGCAAGTTTATCGGCAGACCGTGATACACGGTCCCGATGAAATTGCCCTCGGGCAGCGGCCGACGCTGCGAATTGGAGATCGACACCAGATTTTGCTTCGGCAAACCGGCATAAACCGGCTTCAGCTCCAGCAAGTCCAGCCGCCCGTGCAGCGTGGTGACGAACGGCACGGGCTGGCGTGAGAACAGCGAGGCCGGGAAATAGTCGTTATGGAAATGCAGGATGTCGAACTCGTTGGCGCGACGGTAGACCTCCTCCATCAGCAGCATATGCGGCGCCAGGGAATCGCGAATGCTGGGGTCGAGGCGCAGGGCCTGCGGCCAGACCGGAACCAGCTTGGCGTTGGTGACCGAATCGCCGCTGGCGAAGAGGGTCACGTCATGCCCCATGGCGACCAGTTCCTCGGTCAGGAACGAGACGACTCTCTCGGTGCCGCCGTAGAATTTGGGCGGGACTGCCTCATGCAGGGGGGCGATTTGAGCTATGCGCATCGTTCACCGAAGCCTTTCTTCGCTGGTGGTCATAGCCACAGGAAAAACAGGTCGATGCGGCAGCATTGTGGCGCCCAATGACGTTTTTATGCCGCAAAGTGGGGGTTTATGGGGGGCAGACGCGAATTTTTACGAAGGCGGAGATAATGGGTGACGAAATGTTAAGGCCCCAGAGCGGCACCCCAGCACCACTCGAGCGGCGACCGGTGAGGTTCGTGCTGAAGGCGATCTCGCGCCATGCGGGCGCGCACATCGTCATCCTGCTCTCGGTGTTGACCGGCGTCGGCTGTTCCGTGTCGTCACAATATGCGGTCAAGAACGTGGTGGACGTGCTGGCGCGGCATAACGTGTCGGCGGTTTGGGCTGCCTTCGTCCTGCTGGCGGGGCTGATCGCGGTGGATAACCTCTCCTGGCGCGTCGGCGGCTGGGTCGCGGCGCGCACTTTCGTGCAGGTGACCGGGGACATTCGGCGCTATCTGTTCGACCATACGCTCGGCCATTCGTCGGGTTTCTTCACCACGCGCCGCGCCGGCATGCTGGCCGGGCGCATTTCGGCCACGGGCAATGCGGTGTTCCGCATCGAGAGCCTGACCGTGTGGAACGTGCTGCCGCCGATGACGGCGGTGCTGGGCTCGGTGCTGATGATCGGCCTGGTCGATCCGCTGATGGGCGCGACGATGGTGTTGATCTCCGTGGCGCTCGGCCTGGTGCTGGGCCGGCTTGCTTATCAGGGGCGCAATCTGCACCAGGACTATGCCGAGGCCGCGGCCTCCGTGGATGGGCAGCTGGTGGATGTTATCAACAATGTGAGCGTGGTCCGGGCCTTTGGCGCGACGCTGCGCGAACGTAAGCGATTCGCGGCCGATGTCGGGGCAGAGATGAAGGCGCGGCGCACCAGTCTGCGCTATCTGGAAAAAATCCGCCTGGTTCATGCTGTTGTGACGGCGGTGCTGACCGCTTGCCTGCTGTTCTGGGTGCTGTGGCGCTGGCAGCATGGGCATGCGACGCCGGGCGACGTGGTGCTGGTGATCACGCTTGGCTTCACCGTGCTGCATGGCACGCGCGATCTGGCGGTGGCGCTGGTGGAGATGGTGCAGGACTGGGCGCGCCTTGGCGAAGCCTTGAAGGCGCTGTTGGTGCCGCATGACATGCCGGACGATCCGGCTGCAAGCGCGCTGGAGGCGCCGCGCGGCAAGGTGGAATTCGCGCAGGTGGATTTCTCTTATGGCGAGGCGCAGCCGGTGTTGCGCGACATCAATGTGACCATCAAAGCCGGTGAGCGGGTGGGGCTGGTGGGGCGCTCCGGTTCGGGCAAGTCCACCATGCTGGCGCTGCTACAACGGCAGTATGACACGTCGCACGGGGTGATCTGCATCGACGATGTGGACATCACCACGCTGACCCGGGACAGCCTGGTTGCGGCCATTTCCGTCGTCTCGCAGGACGTGCAGCTGTTCCACCGCTCGGTGATGGAGAATATCCGCTATGGCAGGCCCGAGGCGAGCGACGAGGAGGTGCGCGAGGCAGCCCGCGCCGCCTACGCCGACGATTTCATCATGGCGATGCCGCTGGGGTACGACACACTGGTCGGCGAGCGCGGCTTGCGGCTTTCGGGCGGGCAGCGCCAGCGCCTGGCCATCGCCCGCGCCTTCCTGCGCAACGCGCCGATTCTGCTCCTGGACGAAGCCACCTCGGCGCTGGACTCGGAATCGGAAGCCAGCGTGCAGCAGGCGCTGAACCGCCTCGCGGCGGGGCGCACGGTGATCGCGGTCGCGCACCGGCTGTCGACCTTGCGCGATTTTGACCGGATCATCGTGATGCAGAACGGCAGCATCATCGATGAGGGCTCGCCCGACGAGCTGGCCAGCCGCCCGGGCCCATATCTGGAGCTGCTGCGCCAGCAGCACCAGCAGGTGATGGCGTAAGCCGGAGGAAGAAGGGAAAGCGCCTTCTTTTTGTGAACAAAAAGAAGTAAAAAAACTTTTTGATGCTGGGCCATGGGCGTTGGCACTCACAACGGCCATGGCCCAGCATCGCCAAAAGTTTTTGCGCCGCTTTTTTCAAAAAGCGGCTGCTTTTCTCTCTCGGAGAAGCCGGCCTAGTCTCACGAGGCCTTAGGAGCCGTTGATTTCGGGCGACGACAGAACCCGCAGATGGCACAGAGAATCTTTCCGAACATCATCTGATCTCCCGATGGTCAGGCAAGTAGTCTACCACATCCCAAAGGCCACGCGGGCGGTTTCAGCGCCGCCGGCCCAGCTTAAAAAAGTTTTTGCGCCGCTTTTTCCAGGGCTTGTTGGGAATCATCGTGAATTGATGATGGCTGCGACGAGATGGATCATGGCGCTAAAGGCCTGATCCGTCTTGTCTGAGCGCATGGCGATGCGTTTGAACTCCTTGAGTTTGCAGAAGAAGTTTTCGATGAGATG
>DATJHR010000084.1:0-2899 GCA_035493735.1 Acidocella sp. | reverse complement strand
CTTTGGCGCCTGGCGCCTGGCGGCGACGCCGCCGCGCGACCTGGGCAAAGTGTCGCTGCGTTTGGTACAGCCGAACATACCGCAGACGGAAAAATATCGCCCCGATTTGATACTGCGCAACTGGCAGCGGCTGGTGGACTTGAGCGCCCGCCCCGGCCGGCCCACCCATATCATCTGGCCGGAAGCGGCCACCGGCTTTCCGGTTGCCCGTTCGGCCGGCGCGTTGGATCAGATCGGGCTTTTCACCGCTCGCGGCCAGACCCTGATCACCGGCTCCGATCGCGTGCTGCGCAAGGATGGCCGCGTCGTGGCCTATAACAGCCTCTATCTCTTCGGGCCGGGCGGCGCGTTGCCGCTCGTTTACGATAAATTTCATCTGGTTCCGTTTGGCGAATACGTACCTTTTGCGCGGTTTTTGAACCATCTCGGCATCACGCAGCTCACGGTGGGCGAAGGTTTCTCCGCCGGCGATCACCCGCATCTCCTGCAGGTTCCCGGCGCACCGCCGGTTTCGCCGCTGATTTGCTACGAGGTGATTTTTCCGCATGCCGTCACCGATCCGGCGGCGCCGCGGCCTGGCTGGCTGGTGAATATCACCGACGATGCGTGGTTTGGTCCTTGGGCCGGGCCGCGCCAGCATTTCCTGATCGCACGCGTGCGCGCCATCGAGGAAGGTTTGCCCATCGCGCGTGCCGCGAATACAGGCATCAGCGCCGTGATTGACGGCAACGGGCGGGTGCGTGCTGCGCTCGCACTCAACCGCATGGGCGTGGTCGATGCACCATTGCCCGTGAGCCTTGCCCCCACGATCTATACCCAAATTGGGGATTGGATCGTTGCTTTCTTCGCGATTAACGCAATCGCTCTCGTTTTTTTGCTGGCGCGTCGCCGCAGTTGAGCAAGTTCACAAAATTAAATGTTTGCGGCGGACGATAGATGGGGCAAGTTCCGGCCGGCAAAAAGAAAAAGATCATCATGCCCAAGAAGCAAGCCAATCCCATCGATGTTCAGGTCGGTAATCGTGTGCGCATCCGGCGGATGCTAATCGGAATGAGTCAGGAACGATTGGGCGATCTGCTGGGCCTGACCTTTCAACAAGTTCAGAAATACGAGAAAGGCGTAAATCGCATCGGTGCCGGGCGCCTTTACGAAGTGGCGCGTATTCTCAATGTGCCGGTAGATTTCTTTTATGAAGGCGTGGGCGATGCGCCGGGAATCAGCGACGCCGAGGTCGCGCCGCCGGTGCTCGAATTCGTTTCGAGCGGCGAGGGTCTGCAACTCTCGCTGGCATTCATGAAGATCAAGGACTCCAAGGTGCGCAAGCGCGTGCTCGACCTAGTTAAGAGTCTTTCTGAGGAAGAAGAGCAAAAAGCCAGTTAGGCTTTGCGCGAGGCTTTTTCTTCCAGGCCCGATTGGCCTTCACGAGCTCGCAGAACGGCGTAGACCTCTTCCGGCGTGACGCCGCTGGCCGCCCACAGCACCAGCAAATGATAAAGGACGTCCGCCGACTCCTTGGCCAGCTCCGCCTTGTCGCGGGAAATAGCGGCGATCACCGTTTCGGTGGCTTCCTCGCCGAATTTCTTGGCGCACTTCTCCACGCCGTCCGCCAGGAGCTTGGCGGTGTAGGAGCTGGAAGGATCGCTGCCCTTGCGGGCGATGATGGTGGCAAACAGGCGGTCTAGGGCGTCGGACATGACGTTCTCATAGCACAGCCAAGTTGATCCGTGAAAACACAGGCCTTCTGCCGTAAGGCCGATCAGCGAAACGCGCATAGGCGCATTGCGAGGGAGATGTCGCAGCGAAGCATTTGCGGCACGCAAGCTTGAGCTGCGACAGAGGGGGCTGAAATGCCTACAGCCCAATCCGGGCGCGGATGTCGGCCGGGGTCAGACCCTGATCGCGCAGGGCCTCAAGGCTGATCGCCCCGTCGCGCTTGGAGAATTTCTTGCCGCTTTCATCCAGCACCAGGGGATGGTGGGCGTAGGCCGGCTCCGGGAGTTTGAGCAGCGCCTGCAGCAGCCGCTGGATATGGGTGGCGGAGAGCAGATCTTCACCCCGTGTCACCAGGGTGACATTCTGGAAGGCGTCATCCACCACCACCGCCAGATGATAAGATGTGGGCATGTCCTTTCTGGCCACCACGATGTCGCCGAAGCGGAAGGGATCGACCGGATAGCGATGGCCCTGTTCGTTGAAGCTCAGCGGGCCGACCAGCGCCGCCGCCTTGGCGACGTTGAGCCGCAGGGCATGGTTCTCGCCCGCAGCGACGCGTTCACGCGCTTCCTGTGGTGACAAAGCGCGGCAGGTGCCGGGATAGATCGGGCCTTCCGGCCCCGGGCCCAAAGGGCCCCAATTGTAGAAGTGTTGTGCTTCGCCGGCCCGGGCAATCTCGGCAGCGATCTCCGCGCGGGTGCAGAAGCAGGGATAGAGGAGGCTATGTGCCTTGAGGTTCGCCAGCGCCTCTCCATAGGCGCCCATCCGGGTGGACTGGCGCAAGGACGGTTCATCCCAGGAAAGCCCCAGCCATTTCAGGTCATAAAAAATGGACTGAATGAACTTGTCGCGGCTGCGGCCCTTGTCGATATCCTCGATCCGCAAAAGAAAATCATCGCCACTTTCATGGGCGGTGATGGCGGCATAGGCATGGCCCAGATGCAAAAGGCCGGTTGGACTGGGTGCGAACCTTGTGACAATCATATGTTCGTATCTCTGATCGCCGGGATCGTCCGCGCTTTCCGGGGCAATCTAACGCAAAGATCTTGAACATGGCACTGAACGGACCGACCTTGGCCGGACCGACTATCGCGCCGGCCCGCGGGCCCGCCACGCATCTGGTGGTGCTGGTGCATGGCTATGGCGCCGATGGCCAGGACCTGATCGGCCTGGCGGAGCATTGGCG
>DATJHR010000083.1:0-14924 GCA_035493735.1 Acidocella sp. | reverse complement strand
GCGGCGCGCGGCAGCTCGATCATGGTGCCGATGCTGTATTCGATGGACGTGCCGGCCTCGGCGAAGACTTGCCCAGCCACCTTCTCGATCTGCGCGCGGGTGATGTCGAGCTCGCGCTTGGTCCCGATCAGCGGGATCATGATCTCCGGCACGGGCGCGGCGGCGGTCTTAGCGACCTCAATCGCCGCCTCGAAGATGGCGCGGGCCTGCATTTCGTAGATTTCCGGGTAGGAGATGCCCAGGCGGCAGCCGCGATGGCCGAGCATCGGGTTGGTCTCGGAAAGTTCCTCCGCCCGCGCTTTGATCGCGGCCTCGTCCATGCCGAGCGCGTGGGCGACTTCCGCCAGCTCCGCTTCGCCGTGCGGCAGGAATTCATGCAGCGGGGGATCGAGCAGACGGATGGTGACGGGGAGCCCCTCCATGATCTTGAACAGGGCGCAAAAATCCTCGCGCTGGAAGGGCAGAAGCTTGGCCAGGGCAGCCCGGCGGCCGGCTTCGTCCTTGGCCATGATCATCTGCCGCACCGCGCCGATGCGCTGCGGCTCAAAGAACATGTGCTCGGTGCGGCAGAGGCCGATCCCTTCGGCGCCGAATTTCCGTGCGGTGTCGGCATCAAGCGGGGTTTCCGCATTGGCCCGCACCTTGAGACGGCGGGCGGCATCGGCCCAGCCCATCAACGTGCCGAACTCGCCGGACAATTGCGGCTCGATCATCTTGACCGCGCCGGCGAACACTTCGCCGGTCGCCCCGTCAATGGTCAGGATATCGCCGGCACGGAGCTGAATCCCGCCGGCGCTCAGCGTCTGCGCGCCGTAATCGACATTGATGCCGCCCGCGCCCGCGACGCACGGACGGCCCATGCCGCGCGCCACCACGGCGGCATGGCTGGTCATGCCGCCGCGCGTGGTCAGAATGCCGCGCGCCGCATGCATGCCGTGAATATCTTCCGGCGAGGTTTCGATGCGCACGAGAATGACCGACTCGCCCTTCTGCGCGCGCATTTCCGCTTCGTCGGCCGAAAACACCACGGCGCCCGACGCCGCGCCCGGGCTCGCCGGCAGGCCCTTGGCGAACAGTTTTTTCTCCGCCTTCGGGTCCAGCGTGGGGTGCAACAGCTGGTCAAGCGCGGCCGGGTTGACGCGCATGATCGCGGTGTCCCGGTCGATCAGCCCCTCATTGGCCATTTCAACCGCGACGCGCAGCGACGCCGCGGCCGAACGCTTGCCGGCGCGCGTCTGCAGCATATACAGCTTGTTCTGCTGCACCGTGAATTCGATGTCCTGCATGTCCTTGTAGTGTTTCTCAAGGACATCACGAACCTTGTTCAGTTCGGCATAGGCCTGCGGCAGGGCCTCTTCCATGCTGATCTCGCCCGGCTTGGCATAGGCCTTGGAGAGCGGACGCGGCGTGCGGATGCCGGCCACCACGTCCTCGCCCTGAGCGTTGACGAGATACTCGCCGTAAAACTCATTGAGGCCGGTGGACGGATCACGGGTGAAGCAGACGCCGGTGGCGCAGTCATCGCCCATATTGCCGAACACCATCGCCTGCACGTTCACCGCCGTGCCCCAGCTTGCCGGAATGTCGTGCAAACGGCGATAGGTGTTGGCGCGGGGATTCATCCAGGAGCCGAACACGGCGCCGATCGCGCCCCAGAGCTGGTCCGCGGGATCCTGCGGGAACGGCTTGCCGGTCTCTTCCGCGACCATCTGCTTGTAGCCTTCCACGACGCGCTGCCAATCCTCAGGCGTCAGCGCCGTGTCTTCGATCACATCCGCATCGAGCTTGGCGGATTCGATGATTTCCTCGAAACGGTGATGATCGACGCCGAGCACGACTGAGCCGTACATCTGGATGAAGCGGCGATAGGAATCCCAGGCGAAACGCGTATCGCCGGAACCCGCGGCAAGCCCCTGCACCGTGCTGTCATTGAGGCCGAGATTGAGCACCGTGTCCATCATGCCGGGCATCGAGACACGGGCGCCGGAACGCACAGAGACCAGGAGCGGCTTGTCCTTGTCGCCGAACTTGCGGCCAACGGCGGCTTCGATGCGGGCGAGCGCCGCGTTCACCTGGCCACGCAGATCGGCCGGGTAGGTCTTGTTGTTGTCGTAATAGGCAGTGCAGACTTCGGTGGTGATGGTGAAGCCCGGTGGAACCGGCAGGTCGATGCTCGCCATTTCGGCCAGGTTGGCGCCCTTGCCCCCCAGCAAGTTACGCAATCCGGCATGCCCATCATTCACGCCGGCGCCGAAATTATAAACCCACTTCGTCATTGCCTGCTCCTCAACCCTCTATTTTGGCGAACTCCGCAACCCGGTGCATCGTATCTCGCAACTTAGCCAGCAATCGCAAGCGATTGAGGCGAATTTGTGACTGTTCCGCATTGACCGTGACGGCATCGAAGAACGCGTCGACCGGGCCGCGCAGTCCGGCGAATCCGCTCATTCCGGCTTCATAATTTCCGGCCGCGAATTGGCGCAAACTATCAGCCTCGACCTCGCGCAGCACATGGTCGAGCCGACGCTCCTCATCCTGCACGAATTGCCCTTCGCTAACTTCGCCGTCATGCGGGCCATCCTTGGCATTTTCGATGCGCAAGATGTTCGCGGCACGGCGATAAGCGGTGAGCAGGTTGGCGCCGTCGGGCGTCAGGAGAAAATCGCGCACGGCCTTCACGCGGCGCATGATGTCGACCAGATCGTCGTTTCGCCCGCCGGCCAGCACCGCATCGAGAATGTCGAATTTTTGCCCCTCGCCGCGTAGTTTCACGCGCAGACGTTCGAGGATGAAGGCGAGCAGATCGGGTGTAACGCCGATCGACTCATTCAGCGCCAGCTTCAGATCATTCTCGAGAATGATGCGGATGACGCCAAGTGCGGCGCGGCGCAGCGCGAACGGATCGCCCGAGCCGGTGGGTGTTTCACCAATGCGGAAAAATTCAATCAGCGTGTCGAGCTTGTCGGCGAGCGCGACGCTGATGGCGACGAGGCCGCGCGGCACATCATCGCTTGGCCCTTTCGGCTGATAGTGTGTGCGGATCGCCGCGCCGATGATGTTGTTCCCCTCGCGCGCTTCCTGGGCGGCGTAGTAACCGCCCATGATTCCCTGCAATTCGGGAAACTCGCCGACCATGCCGGTGACGAGGTCGGCCTTGCACAGCAATCCCGCGCGCGCGGCCTCATTCATTTCCTGCGGGCTGGCGTTGAGCCTTTGCGCAATGTTTGCGGCCAACGTGGAGATCCGGTCAGCGCGCTGACGCTGCGTGCCGATCCTCGCGTGGAAGGTGATTTTCTCAAGCTTCGGCAGCAATGCTTCCAGCGGCGTCTTCAGGTCGAGATCCCAGAAGTGCCGCGCATCGGACAGCCGCGCGCGCAGCACGCGTTCATTGCCGGCGATGATCGCCGCACCTGAATCATCCGCCGCCAGATTGGCCACAAAGGCGAAATAAGGCGCCGGCCGCCCGGAGGAGTCGCGCAGGGCGAAATATTTCTGGTTGATCTTCATCGACAGCTCGCGAACTTCCGGCGGCAGGTCCATGAAATGATCGTCGATGCGGCCGATCAACGGCACCGACCATTCCACGAGGCCTGTCACCTCATCGAGCAGCGCGTCATCCTCGGCGACCGTCAGATCGCGCTGCCGCGCCTGTTCAACGATGCCCTCGGCGATGAGCTTCCGCCGTTCCGCCGCATCGGCGATCACAAAATGCGCCCGCAATTTTTCCACCCAATCGGCGGCGGAGGCAACCGCGAAGGCGCCCGGCGCATGCACGCGATGGCCCTCCGTCTCGTTGCCCGCGATGACCGGGCCGAGCTGGAGGGGCACAACGTCGCCATCGAGCAGGCAGACCATGCGGCGCAACGGACGCACCCAGGCGAAATCGCCACCCTGGCCCCAGCGCATGGATTTCGGCCAGGGCAGTTTCGCCAAGGCGGCCGGCAGGGCGGCGCCGATCAAGGCGCGCGCGGACATGGCCGGCACGGATTTGTTCAACACCCAGAAATCGCCTTCCTGGGCCAGCTGCTCTTTCGTCGCGTTATGCTTGCGCAGGAACCCGGCCAGCGCCTGTTCCGGCGCGCTGGCGCGGGGGCCGCGCTCGGAGAGCTGAGTGGCCGGCACTTCCGCCGCCACATTCACACGCAGGGCAAGCCGGCGCGGGCCGTAATAAGTTTGCGCCGCGGCGGGTTTTAACGGGGCGAGAGTTTCTCCAACCAGGGAAGCGAGCTGCGCCGCGGCCTGCGCCTGCATCCGCGCGGGGATTTCTTCGGAAAAAAGCTCCAGGAAAAACTCAAGCATTCTCTTCGCCCGCCAACCAGATTTCCGCGCACGCCTTCGCCAGATTTCTGACCCGGCCGATATAAGCGGCGCGCTCAGCCACCGAGATCACCCCGCGAGCATCGAGCAGGTTAAAGGCGTGGCTCGCCTTGATGCACTGGTCATAGGCCGGCTGCGCCACGCCGGCCGCCACCAGCGCGGCGCACTCGCGCTCGGCATCCTCGAAATGCCGGACCAGCATGTCGGTGTCGGCCAGTTCAAAATTATATGTGCTGTAGTCACGCTCGGCACGGCGAAAAATATCGCCATAGGTCACGCCGGCGCCGTTGAAATCAAGGTCGTACACGTTCTCGACGCCCTGCACATACATCGCCAGGCGCTCCAGCCCATAGGTGAGCTCGGCCGAAGGTGCGGCGCAGGCGATGCCGCCGACCTGCTGGAAATAGGTGAACTGCGTCACCTCCATGCCGTCGCACCACACTTCCCAGCCGAGCCCCCAGGCGCCGAGCGTGGGGCTTTCCCAGTCATCCTCGACAAAGCGAATATCGTGGCGCTTGCGGTCGATGCCGATGGCGTCATAGCTCGCGAGCAGCAGCTCCTGGATGTTGTCCGGGCTGGGCTTGAGTAGCGCCTGATACTGGTAATAATGCTGCAGCCGGTTTGGATTCTCACCGTAACGCCCATCCGACGGGCGGCGCGAGGGCTGCACATAGGCCGCACGCCAAGGTTTGGCCCCCAGAGCGCGCAGGGTGGTGGCGGGGTGAAAGGTGCCAGCGCCCATCTCGACGTCATAAGGCTGAAGGATCACACAGCCCTGGCGCGCCCAGAAATTGTGTAAGGTCAGGATGATATCCTGGAAACTTTTGGGCGATTTCGCGCTGGTCTGGTCTGTCATGAACCGTCGAGTGCTGGGGTTGGAACGTAACGCACCGCAGCAATAGGGCCCCGGGCGGTCAAGAGCAACCGCAGCATAAGTGAAGGAAGGGGAGGCTACTTTTTGTGAACAAAAAGTAGCAAAAAACTTTATTAATCTGGGCCGCGTTGGCTTCGCCGCCACCGGCCCAAAGTCGAAAAAGTTTTTGCGCCGCTTTTTTCAAAAAGCGGCCACTTCCTTCCTTAATCAGCCCAACCCAAGCTTGCCCATGGCGAGGAATTTCTCGCGGCGGCGGGCGCGCAGGGATTCGGGGGCCAAAGGCTTGAGCGGCTCCAGGGCATGGGCGATGGCGTGGCCGAGATTGGCGATCGCGGTGTCCGGGTCGCGATGCGCGCCGCCGAGCGGCTCGGCCACAACCTCATCGATCAGCCCCAGCCGGCGCAGATCCTGCGCGGTGAGCCGCATCGCCTCGGCCGCCACCGGCGCCTGCGCCGCGTCGCGCCAGAGGATCGAGGCGCAGCCCTCCGGCGAGATCACCGAGTAGATCGCATGTTCCATCATCAGCACGGTGTTGCCGGTGGCAAGCGCGATCGCGCCGCCGGACCCGCCCTCGCCGATGATCGTCGCGACCAGCGGGACCGGCGCCGACAAGCAAGCCTCGATGCCGCGGGCGATCGCCTCGGCCTGGCCGCGCGCCTCGGCCTCGATGCCGGGGAAGGCACCGGAAGTGTCGACGAAGGTGAGGATCGGCAGGTTGAAGCGTCCGGCCAGCTCCATCAGGCGCCGCGCCTTGCGGTAGCCCTCGGGCTTGGCCATGCCGAAATTATATTTGATCCGGCTCTCGGTATCGGTGCCCTTCTCCGTCCCGATCACCATTACCGGCTGGCCGCGAAAGCGGCCCATGCCGCCGATGATCGCGGCGTCGTCGGCAAAGGCCCGATCCCCGGCCAAGGGGGTGAAATCGGTGATCAGCGTGGCAATGACCCGCGCCGCCTTCGGCCGTTCCGCGTGCCGGGCCACCAGGGTCTTCTGCCAGGGGGTTAGGCGGGCATAGAGGGTGCGCAGCTGGCTGTCAGCCTTGGCCGAGAGCCGCGCCACCTCGTCGGCGATGTTGATCTCGCCGGGGGAGGACATGCGCCGCAATTCCTCGATCTTACTTTCGAGCTCGGCGACAGGTTTTTCAAATTCCAGAAATTGACGCATGAGTCCCGGCGTTTAGCACATATCTTCGGGGAGGGAAGCCGCCCCACCGACTAACGCGGACTCGGGAGCGGCTGAGCCTGGATCGGCTGCGCGGGGGCGGCTTGAAGCTGCATCGGTTGGGCCCGCTCGGCCTGCGCCTGCTGAAACTGAGCCTGCTGAGCCTGGGTCTGCTGAGCCTGGGCCTGCTGAGCCTGACCCCGCGTCGGCCCCTTCTCCCAAGGCGGCGGGCCAAGATCGACCTGCTTGGGCGTGGTGTTGCTCGAGGCCATGGCGCCCGCCCCGGCGCCGATGCCGGCGCCCAGCACGACCCCGATCGGCCCGCCAATCAGGCCGATGACCGCGCCGGTCGCGGCGCCGCCCGCCGCGCCGCCGGAAAGCCGCCCTGTTCCGGAGCCGCAGCCGGTCAATGCCAGGGCCAGACCGACGACCAGAATCCTGCTCCGCATCGCACACTCCTCTTTTGCCGCCCCCTTCTCCCAGACCCTGGCCGCGCCGGGCAAGCGGCCGCCGCGCCGCCGCCAATCGTTCCGCCAAACCTTCATCGCCGCGACGGAGGGGCTAAATGAAAGACAGCGGCTCGCAACAACAAGGCCGTGCGTAGCAAACCACCAGGCGCCGCTTTCCAGGAGGAGACCGACATGTCCGATCTGCTGCACACCCCGCGTGCTTTGCCCAAACCAGGTTGGTTCGACGATTTCAAAGCCTTTATTCTGCGCGGCAACGTCGTCGACTTGGCCGTCGGCGTCATCATCGGGGCCGCCTTCACCGGCGTCGTCAACAGCCTGGTCAAGGACCTCATCACCCCGGTCCTCGGCCTGCTCACCGGCGGCGTTGATTTTTCCAACCATTTCGTGACGCTGCGCGGCCCGGCGGCGCCGACCCTGGCAGATGCGCAGAAGGCAGGCGCGGTGACCATCAATTACGGTGTGTTTCTGAACACGGCCATCAACTTCCTGATCATTGCCGCGGTGATCTTCTGGGTAGTCCGGCTGCTCCAGAAACTCTACAAGGCGCCGCCACCTAGCAGCCCGGCACCGACGCCGACAGAAACGCTGCTCGCGGAAATCCGCGACCTCCTCAAGACCAACCGGCCCTGACCCAACGGCGCGCGCCGGACGTGCTTGCGCGCCATCATCAGGTTCCGCGCACGCCTTGAAAATCGCGAGCGCTTGACCGGCTACGGCCGCTGTCTCGGTCAGAAGCGGCGCAAACCATGCGAGGCACGACAAATTTCACCGGCATGTTCTTAATTTTTACACGCCAGGAGCGATTCGAAGCCTAAATTTGTTGACGTTTTCCCTTCCGAGTTGTAATCGTTGCGTTAACAAAATGGAGGCTCGCGTGAAAATTCTCTCTTTTGAGACGGAAGCGAACAAAAAAGACCTTCTGATCCCCTTCCTGCGTTCGCGCCTGGCGGTCGTCGATGAAGCCCATGATGTGGAGGAGGCGCTCGATCTGGCAAAGTTCTATGAGTACGACGCCATCCTGCTGCGCCTGTCCGAGCGGCGAATGGGCGAGCTGGAGCTCGTGCGCAACCTGCGCGCGGCCCGCATACGTGCGCCACTCGTTGTGGTCAGCCGCAGCATGACCGAAACCGCCCGCTTGCGCGTGCTTCAGGCCGGGGCCGACGATCTGATCGTCGACGCTCTGTCGCACGAGGAAATTTTCATGAAGGTGCAAAACCTGGTCCGCCGCAACCGCGGTTTCGAGGAAAATGCACTGCGCATCGGCGCCGTCGAAATCAACATGAACGCGAAGAAAATCTACGCCCACGGCAAGCCGGTCACCCTCACCAAGAAAGAGTATCAGATCGCGGAAATCCTGGCCTTGCGCAAAGGCGCCGTGCTCAGCAAGGAGGCCATCCTCGACCATCTCTATGGTGGGCTTGACGAGCCGAACCCGAAAATCATCGACGTCTTCATCTGCAAAATCCGCAAAAAATTGCAAGCGTACGGCGTCGAGGATTTTATCGAGACCAATTGGGGCCGCGGCTATATGGTGATTGACCATCGGCCCGGCGCCGACCGTGAAACACCACGCCAGAACGCTCCGGCCGCCCGCTCATTACGGGCCATCGCCTGAAGCGGGCCAACCGCCCTTCACAGCCCCCTGCCCTGTAAAGGCTGACAGCTGACAGCTCGGTGAGGAAGCCCTTGAAAATCAAAAGCCCTCGAAGTGCGAAGGAAAACGGCCTTTTCTGGCACCTTCGGAGAGCTGTGGGCGGCACCTTCGCTTAAGCAAACGTTTTTGCTCCGCTTTTTTCACAAGAGGCTGCTTCCCCGAGGGCGATCCGGCCTGAGATCGCGCGCGTGCGGCGGCTGAGCCCCGCCTCAAATCGCCGGAATTTTGGCCTCCGGCATGAGATTTTAGCATATCACGTCGAAACGAAATTGCCCTAAGCAGGGTAAGCTTTCTTGCAAAGCGCGATGCATCGCACGTGCCGCGAACCCTGACGGGTACAGCAACGACGAGACGCATCCTGGTAGGTCAAAAGGTCGATAGAGGACCGGGGATCAATTGGGAGACGGCTATGTTGGTTGACCGGACGTTGCCGAGGCGAAGTCCGCGCAGCCCCTGAGAAACCAGGGCGCAGACGAGTGTCTGCGCTTTTTGTTTTTTAAATATTTCGCGGCCGGGCGTCGTCCGGTGGGGTTTGCGAGGACATTTTGCCATGAGCGCGCTTCAGAAATATGGGGGCATCCGCCCACCGCACCACCACATCTCACTTAAGCCCGACGCCACGGGCACACTGCCCTGCGTCGCCGAGGTAGTGCAATTGCTGCGCCCCGAAGTGCCCCTGCACTGCCTGCGCCCAAAAGTGATCTCGGCCGCCTCCGCCGCCTTCGTCGCCGCCTTCCCCGGCGACGTGCTCTACGCGGTGAAATGCAACCCCGAACCGGCGGTCCTGCGCGCGGTCTGGGCCGGCGGGGTTCGCCATTTCGACTGCGCCTCGATCTCCGAAGTTACGCTGGTGCGCCACCTGTTTCCCGACGCGGCCATTCATTTCATGCACCCGGTCAAAGGCCGCACGGCCATCCGCGAAGCCTGGCTGGTCAACGACGTCCGGGATTTCGTGCTGGATTCGGAAGCAGAATTGCAGAAAATCCTTGAAGTCACCAGCGCGTGTGCGGCCGCGGGGCAGCCAGGCCTGTTCGTGCGCCTGGCCCTCCCCACGACCAAAGCGGCGATCGATCTTTCCAGCAAGTTTGGCGCCTGTGCCGATGCGGCGGTGGCGCTCTTGCGGGCAGCGCGGCCGGCGGCGGGGCGGCTCGGTGTTGCTTTCCATGTCGGCTCCCAATGCATGGACCCGCTCGCCTGGCGTGCGGCGATGGCGCTGGCCGGGCTGGTGATCCGGCGCGCGGGCGTACAGGTGGATGCCATCGATGTCGGTGGCGGGTTTCCGGCCGCCTATCCCGACCTGAACCCGCCGCCGCTCAGCGCGTTCATGGCAGAGATCGCCACGTCGTTCGAGCGGCTCGACCTGCCCGGCACAAAACTCTGGGCCGAGCCCGGCCGCGCCCTGGTCGCCGGCGGCGGGTCAGTGGTGGTGCAGGTGCAACTGCGCAAGGGCAACATGCTGTATGTGAATGACGGCGTGTATGGCGCGCTGGCCGATGCCGGGGCGCTTGGCTTCCGCTTCCCCACCAAGCTGCTCCGGGCCACGGGCGAAACCAGTGCCGCGCCGTCTGCCGCCTTCAGTTTGTTCGGGCCAAGCTGCGATTCCAACGATGTCATGCGCGGCCCGTTCATGCTGGCGGATGATGTGGCGGAAGGCGACTGGATCGAAATCGGCCAGCTTGGGGCCTATGGCGCCTGCCTGCGCACCGCATTCAACGGGTTCGATCACGCGGCGCTGGTCGAAGTGGCTGACCCGGCAATGCTGGAAACGGCCGGCTACGAAGCGGCAAGAAGCGCGCTCTCCCGCGCGGCCTGAAGCACGCGTTTTTCCTGAGCGATTTTCCGGGCGGCTGCCCACACGCCTCTACGCGTCCAGGGTAAACCCAACTTTCATTGTGACCTGGTAATGTGCGATTTTGCCATCGGCAATTTCACCACGAACCTGCGTGACCTCAAACCAGCGCAAATTGCGCACGCTTTCGCCACAACGGGAAATGGCGTTGTTGATCGCATCTTCGACGCCTTCCGGTGATGAGCCGACGAGCTCGAGTTTTTTATAGACGTGATTGGACATGGCGGGTGTTCCTTCAATGTTCCAACCCAATGGCCAGGACCGGCCACAACGCACCGGCCACAACGCAGAGGAGGACCCGGAAGACAAGCTGCCACAGGCGGGGTAACCGCCGTATCATTTGTTTTTAAAAAACGATCAATCCATTCAAGCGCACGACTTGGAAACAGCCAACACGCCAGGACCATCGGCAAGCCGGATCACGTGTTTCGCTCGAATTTTCGTCAAAAGCCCCGTCAAAAGACCGCAAAGAGGCAACTCTCGCGCGCACATCAGCGCCGGACGGCGCCTTGATCCGCTCTGTTCGACCGAATATAAGCCACACAACGATACAGAAGCAAAATAGCCAAGGAAAACCGTGCCAAAGGCAGATCGGGCCGCTCATTTACTTCTTACTTGCGAACACGTAACGTTTGGTTAGCCTCTAACAAAAATTTCGGTTCCAGGACGGGAGACTGATTGGCAAGTGACAATGATGGCCCTGGACCCGAAAACCCTCTTCCTCGCCACACTGCTGGTCCTGTCGCTGATGAGCACCGCTTGCGTGCCGATCTGGCTGCAGGACCGCAGTCAGAAACCCATCCTATGGATGGCGGGGGGATTCCTGCTTTTCTGCCTCGGCATGGTGAGCCGTGTGACCCTGCCGTTCCTTCCCGCCATGATCATTGGCCATGCACTGCCGTTCGCCTTCTATGGCCTCATCTGGAGCGGCTGCCGCGCCCTGCGCGGGCGCCCGCCCCGTTTCGACGTGGTCATCGCCCCCATCATCATCTGGTGCGCGCTGTGCCTGACCCCTCAGCTCCAAAACAGCGCGGATCTGCGCAGCGCCCTATCGGAGCTGGGCATCGCCGGGCTCATTTTCCTGACCATGCGCGAGATCTGGCGGATGCGCCTGGGGACACTCAGCATCCGCGGCTGGCTGCTGTGTCTGTATATGGTGCAGGCCCTGCTAACACTGCACCGCGTGTGGATGGCGCTCGCCAACCCCCGTCCGGGCAACCCCTCCTTCCTTCAGATGCCGGGCTTCATCCCGTTCATGATCGATGCCCTCGCCTTCACCATCCTGCTTGGACTCGGCCTGATCACGCTGAGCAAAGAAGTGTCCGACCGGCGGCATCACCAGGCGGCGCGCAGCGACTTCATGACGGGCGTCGCGAACCGGCGGTACTTCGAGGAAAGCCTGCAGCGACATTTCGACCGGGCGGCCAAAAACGGCCGCACCCTTTCGCTCATCATGATCGATGCCGACGACTTCAAGGCCTATAACGACCTTTATGGCCATCCGGCAGGCGACAAATGCCTGCGCGCGCTTTCCACTGTGTTTCTGGCGACCTGCCGGCCGGGCGACGTGGTCGGCCGCTATGGTGGCGAGGAATTCGCTGTCCTGTTGCCCAACACGACGGCCCGCGCGGCACATGCGGTTGCTCACCGCATGCTAACGTCGGTGCGCGACTTAAGGCTGAAGCATGCCAAGCGCCCCGGCGGCTTCGTCACGGTCAGCGCTGGTGTCGCCTCGCTGACGTCGGAGGCCGACCGGATGACAGCCTCGGACTTGCTGGAGGCGGCCGACCGGGCTTTGTATCGCGCCAAGCAGGAGGGGCGCGACCGGATCTGCCGCGCCGAGGACATCTACCGAGAGCCGGCGCTACACCAGGCCAGCAGCTGACATACCGGCGCGCAAACCCCGAGGGCGATGGATCGCCCCGGACATTTGTGCCAAACGGTGCCGATGCTGGTGACCGAATTAACCTGGCGCGATCCTCTCGACTGTTACGCCGCCTGCGCCGACGAGCCCTATCTGGCGTTCCTCGACAGCGCGGCCGCGAATGACCCACGCGCCAAAATATCTTACCTCTGCCTCGACCCCGCCGCGATCCTCAACCTGCCCGCTTGTGCCGGCGATCCTTTCATGCCTCTCGCCGCCTGGCTTGACCGCCACCGCCTGCCTTCCCCCCCGGGGCGCGCGCCATTGCCCTTCATCGGCGGTGCGGTCGGCTTCCTGAGCTATGAACTCGGCGTTGCCGCCGCGGGACTCACCACGCGCCATCCGCGCATGAACGGTCTGCCCGACGCCTGGTTCGGCCTGTACGACACGGTGCTCGGCTTTGAGCATCAAACCGGCCGCCTCTGGTTCATCGGCCATGACCGGCCAGGCGCGCCCGCCGCCCAGCGCCTTGCGGCGTTGACCGAGCGGCTGGCGCGGCCGGCCAAACTGCCGCCGGTTGAAGCGCTGGACTGGCAGCCGGAATGGAGCGAAGCCGGCTATCGCGCGCGGGTCGAGCAGGTGCGCGCCTATATCGGCGCCGGGGATATTTTTCAGGCCAATCTCACGCATCGTTTCCGGGCGCCACGCCCCGCGAAGTTTTCCGCCGCGGGGCTTTATGCCGCGCTGCGCCGGCGCAGCCCCGCCCCGTTCGCCAGCTTTCTCGCCTGCGACAACGAGGTGGCGATCATCAGCGCGTCGCCGGAAGCGTTTCTCAGCCTCACGGCGGAAGGCCAGGTCGAAACCAGGCCGATCAAGGGCACGATCCGCCGCGGCGCGACCCCGGAGGAGGACGCGCTCTTGGGTCAGGAACTCAGCCGATCGGTGAAGGACCGCGCGGAAAACCTGATGATCGCGGATCTCATGCGCAACGACCTCGGCCGTGTCTGCGCCGCCGGCAGTGTAAAAGTGACGGCGCTCTGCGCGCTGGAACGCTTTGCCAGCGCGCAGCATCTGGTGTCGGTGGTCCAAGGGCGGCTCAAGCCCGGCCTGGGCGCCATCGATCTGCTCCGGGCCACCTTTCCCGCCGGGTCGATCACCGGCGCGCCCAAACACCGCGCCATGCAGATCATCGACGAGATCGAAACCGCGGCCCGCGGCGCCTATTGCGGAACCCTCGCCTGGCTCGGCTTTGACGGGGCGATGGGAAGCTCGGTGATGATCCGCAGCATCGTCGCGACCAAAGAGGCCCTCTACGCCCAGGCCGGCGGCGGGATTGTGTGGGACAGCGAGCCCGCCGCCGAATATGCCGAAATGCGGCTGAAGGCGGCGCCATTGCTGGCGGCTGGGAAAGCGGCCGCTTTTTGAAAAAAGCGGCGCAAAAACTTTTGGCTCAGCTGGGCCTGAGTCTGTGTCGCCGACAACGCCCACGCCCCAGAGTAAATAAAGTTTTTTTGCTTCTTTTTGTTCACAAAAAGAAGCCTTCCCTTCATTTACCTTCCAGGTTCCATCGCTCATGCAATCATTGTCTAGCTCCAAAATCTGGCTGAACGGCGCGCTGGTCGCGGCCGAGGCGGCGCGCATCGACCCGGCCGATCGTGGCCTGCTGCTGGGCGACGGGTTGTTTGAAACACTGCGCGTGGCCGAATGCGTCCCCCGGCACACGGCGCGGCACCTCGCCCGCCTCCAGGCCGGTGCGCGCTTGCTGCGCCTGGATCTGCCGGACGTCGCCGAATTGCATCAAGCCCTGGCCGCGGTGATTGCCGCGCAAGGGCTGGTCGAGGGCACATTGCGCCTGACCGTGACGCGCGGCCCCGGACCGCGCGGCGTGCTGCCCCCCCGCCCCCAACGCCCGACGGTTCTCATCACCGCCGCCCCCCTGCCGCCGCCTGCCGGCCCGGCGGATGTCATCATCGCCCGCTCGATCAGACGGGATGAAAATTCGCCGCTATCGGGCATCAAGTCACTGAACTATCTGCCCAGCATCCTCGCCCGGCTCGAGGCGGAAGAGCGCGGCGCCGCGGACGCGCTGCTGCTCAACCAGGCCGGCCTGGCGGCGGAATCAAGCGCCGCGACGGTCTTCCTCCACCGCGACGGCGCATGGCTGACACCACGGCTTGAGGACGGCGCCCTGCCGGGCATCCGCCGTGCCGTGCTGCTCGAAGCCGGGCTGGTCCGCGAGGCAGAACTGCCGGCGGCATGGCTGTTCGAGGCCGAAGCACTGTGCCTGGGCAATGCCTTGAGCCTGCGCCCGGTCCGATCAGTCGATGGCCATGCCATCGGCGGCGAGGACGTTTTCAGCGCCTTCGCGGCGGCGAACAAAAAGGAAGGCTACTTTTTGTGAACAAAAAGTAGCAAAAAAACTTTGTTAGTTTGGGCCGTGCGGGTTTCAACGCCAGGGCTCCATGTGGAGCAAAAGTTTTTGCGCCGCTTTTTTCAAAAAGCGGCCACTTACTTCCTGAACTTGCTTCCTACCTCACTCCTGCAGCCAGACCGGATCCTTCAGCCGGGCGATGAACGCCGCATGGGTGGCGAGTGTGGCCTCGTCCACCACCATGGGCCGCGGGGTGCGGTTGGCCGCGCGCTCGTAATGGGCGAAGGCCAGGGTTTGGGCAGTTTCCAGCACCAACCCACGCTGCCGGCCGCCGGTGAGTTCCACATACACCTCGGCCAGCAAT
>DATJHR010000082.1:0-3746 GCA_035493735.1 Acidocella sp. | reverse complement strand
GCGATCAAGCCAGGCAAGCCGGTATGGTTCGGCCGACGGGACAAGAGCTTGGTCATAGGTCTGCCGGGCAATCCCAGCTCGGCCATGGTGACGGCGCGATTGTTCCTGGCGCCGCTTGTCGCCGGGCTTGGCGGACGGCCGTTCAACGATGCCTGGGACTGGCATTCGATGCGCGGCGCCATGCCCCTGGAAACGAGCGGCGACCGCGACGTCTTCATGCGGGCCACTGTCAAAGGTCGAATTGCCACACCGCTCCTTAATCAGGATTCGGCCGGTCAGCGCCCGCTGGCTTGCGCCACACATCTAATCCGCTGCCGCGCCGGTGAACAACGCCTGCCTGCCAGCGCGATCGTGGAAACCCTGAAACTGTGACGGCCACGATGCAACTTTCGATGCAGCGATTCGCGCTTTTCGAGGGCGGCTTTCGTCCTTTCTTCCTGCTGGCCGGCTTGGATGCGCTGACCAATATGGCGGTTTGGCTGACGGTATATTTTTACCCCGAGACCTGGCCCGCCGGCGCCATTTCCGCGATCTATTGGCATGCCCATGAAATGCTCTTCGGCTTTGCCGCCGCCGCGATCGGCGGTTTTCTGCTTACCGCCGTCCCCAACTGGACCGGCAAGCCGCCATATCGGGGGCCGCTCCTCGGTCTGCTGACCGCCCTCTGGTTGGCTGGCCGAATTGCTGTATTGCCATTCCTCAACTTTACGCCCGTCGTCGCGACTGCCGTTGACCTCGCATTCTTCCCTGTCCTGGCCCTGGTGCTGGCGCCGGCGCTGGTGCGCGCCGGCAAATTCGGCAACCTGCCCCTTGTTGGCCTTCTTCTGCTGCTGTTTGCGGCCAATTTCTGTTTCCATCTCGGCCTGGGTGGATCGCCGGAGCTCGGCCAGCATGTAGGTCTCTACGCGGCCATCGACATTATCGTGCTGATGATTGTTGTCATTGGCGGTCGCATCATCCCCAGCTTCACGAGGAACGCGCTTTTGAAGCGGGGCGTGCAAGCCCCCGTGCAGAGCCGTACAGCGATCGAGCGAGGCGCCATCGTCAGCATTCTGTTGATGATAGTTGTTGACATGGCACTGCCGCTCTCCAGGATGAGCGGCGCAGTTTCTCTTCTGGCTGCCGTGCTACAGGCTATCCGGCTCAGTCAATGGCAGGGGCACCGCACCTGGCGCGAACCGCTGCTTTGGGTCCTGCATCTTGGCTATGGGTGGTTGGTCTTGGCGCTGTTCCTGAAAGCCGGCTACCTGCTTTTTGACATGGCCATCGCCGCGAAGTGGGTCCATGCACTGACCGTGGGGGCATTCACGACAATGATCCTGGCGGTCATGACGCGTGCCTCGCTCGGCCATACGGGCCAGCCGCTGATTGCCCCCAAGCCCATGCCCACCGTCTATGTGTTGGTGAGCTTGGCCGCCGTGATCCGTGTGTTTGGGCCTGCCATCTGGCCCCAACAGTATGACGTTATTGTCGGCCTTTCCGGTGGCCTCTGGATCGCGGCATTTGCCATCTACCTTTGGATCTATGGGCCGATTCTGACCCGGCCGCGGCGCGATGGAAAGCCCGGATGATCAGGCGCCATTGCGCGAGCCGCCGACCGCACCACGTGTCATGTCCGCAAGAGGATAAAACGCGCAAATCTGCTCATTGGCCCATCCTTGCCAGGGCTACCTTTCACCGGTCGTTACTATATAAGCCGGCCGGGATACGGACCGGGCTCTCCCCGCGGGACTCAATCCGAAATTCTTCTACCGGCGTGTCGCAAGCCTTTCTCCGCCACGGAGCGCCTGGCAGCCGAGCAATTCGGTTGCCCTTGGCCACAACGGCAGCTGCTCCTCAGAAGGACAAGCTTCGCCACATTGTTGTTCAACTGGTCGAGCCGGTAATCAGCTCAAATCCCAGATCCACCGTCGCCGGCGGACATCCCGCCAGCAAAAGATTTGCGCCAACTTTTCCCATCTCGGTCCGCAGGGTACGAATGGTCGACAAGGGCAACGGGGTAAGGGCGGCTATCTCCAATCCGTTGTAACCGAACAGGGCTAGATTCCCGGGAACGTCAATGCCGCTCTTCAGACAATGAAAATATCCGCCGAGCGCCAAGTCATCGTTAGAAAAATAAATGGCGTCCAGTGCCGGATGCCGCTTTAAGAGCCGCCCCAGTCCGGCTCGCCCTGCCCCGACGGAGGAGCCGCCGCTCGGAAAAAACTCCATATCCACGAAGTTCAGGCCATGCTTGCGCATGACCGCCTGGAAACCCTGGAGCCGCTTTCCGGCGCGAACATCAAGTTTTATGTCGTGGCCAACATAGCCGATCCGGCGATAGCCATGCGCCAGAAGGTGTTCGGCGCTCTTGCGTCCCGCCGCGACTTGGGAGGATCCGACGACAATGTCGACACCCGCCCCGTCTGTGTCGAGGAGCTCAACCACGCGAACACCGCTTCCCTTGAGTAGGGCTCTGGCGCGGTTGGTATGTTCAAGACCGGCAAGCAGTATGCCTGCAGGACGCCAGCTCAAAATGGATTCGATAAGTTCTTCCTCTCGCTTCGGATCGTAGTTGGACACGCCAATAACCGGCTGGAAGCCAGCGCCCTCCAGAACCGAATTTGCCCCCGCCAGTACTTCCGGCACGACGGTATTGCCGACTGACGGAATCACGATCCCGATCAGCTTGGACGTCATCGTAGCCAGCGTGCCGGCTATCCGATTGGGGACATAATTCAGATCCGCAGCGGCCTTGAGAACTTTCTCGCGCGTTTGGCGCGAATACGACCCTTTGTTACGGAGTACCCGCGATACAGTGCTTTCGCCGACGCGTGCTCGCCGGGCCACGTCGGTGATGGTTACGACCTTTGACCCGTCACCGTCGCCTGCCGGATTTTCTGGGCTACCGCGCAGTGGCATATCCCCTCAATCTACCAGTTCGTAAAGGAGCCGTCGGGCCGGTGGTTGAGCAGCATGCCGGCGCGATAGGTCGCGTATTCGCCGACCTTGGTCAGCTTGCTCACATCCACTTCCACTCCCAGGCCCGGACGCTGATTTGGCCAAAGCCTGCCGTCCTTGAAATCATAGACCTTGGGCAAGTAAGGCCAGGTGCGCCTTCCGTCGCCCAGCATTTCCATCAGTGCTGGTACCGAAGTGGCCGTCAGGCAGTTGACCAGGGCTGCCTCGGCGATCGGACCGGTGAAATGCGGGATCATCCCGACATAGTGGGTCTCAGCGATGGCCACGATCTTCATGAACTCGCTGATGCCGCCGACGTTCGGCAGGGTGACGCGGGCATAGTCAATGAGCTGGCGCTCAATCAGCGTGTTGACATCCCACTTGTAGCCAAACTGTTCACCAACCGCGATCGGGAGCTTGGTTCGCTGGCGCATGACCTGATAGGTGTCGACATTTTCACTGCGGATCAGGTCTTCACAAAAATAGGGGGCAAGCTGGGCTTCCTCGATCATCTGGCACAACCGCATGGAGTCGGGCGGATCCAGCTCGGTATGGAAATCCATTGCCCAGCCGCCATCCCCTGCGGCTTTTTGCATGGCGGCGCAGTCCTCGAACATCCGTCGCACGAGAGCGAAACGGTCGACCTCTCGTCCGCCGCCGATATCGGCGGCGCTACGATAAACGCGAAAGCCCGCATCGCGACAGGCGCGCGCCGTATCGGAAATGGCCGCGCCGGGCGTGGGACGCGGATAAGCCGTTGCGTAGAGCTCGACATAGTCGCGCGACTTTCCGCCCAGCAATTGCCA
>DATJHR010000081.1:0-14740 GCA_035493735.1 Acidocella sp. | reverse complement strand
GAT
Organism: Acidocella sp.; assembly: GCA_035493735.1. Taxonomy (GTDB): domain Bacteria; phylum Pseudomonadota; class Alphaproteobacteria; order Acetobacterales; family Acetobacteraceae; genus Acidocella. The sequence goes on along the minus strand of DATJHR010000081.1, from coordinate 14,737 downwards.
GGAAACAGCGATTCTGGGCGGGGGCTGCTTCTGGTGCACCGAGGCGGCGTTCAGTGAGCTTCAGGGCGTGGGCGCGGTGCAGTCGGGCTATGCCGGCGGCCAGACCGAGAACCCCACTTATAAACAGGTCTGCACCGGTGCGACCGGCCATGCCGAGGTGGTCGAGGTTAAATTCGACCCGGCAGTGATCGCTTACGAGGATCTGCTGCGGGTGTTCTTCACCATCCATGACCCGACCACGCTGAACCGCCAGGGCGGGGATATTGGCACGCAATACCGGTCCGTCATTTTCTACACCACGCCGGCGCAGGAAAAGGCGGCGCGGGAGGTGATCGCGGAATTCGAGCGCGCCGGGGTCTGGGGGCGCAAGATCGTCACGGAAGTCCTGCCCGCGCCGGCCTTCTGGCGGGCGGAGCCGGAACACGACCAGTATTTCGCCCGCAACCCGTTCGCCGGCTACTGCCAGGCGGTGATCGCCCCGAAAGTCGCGAAGCTGCGAAAGAGCTTCGCGGAGAGGCTGAAGAAGTCAGCATAAAGGAAGTGGCCGCTTTTTGAAAAAAGCGGCGCAAAAACTTTTGGTTTTTTGGCTGGGCGTTGGGGCAGCCAGGGCGTAAAATTCTGGCATGTCGCCGCTTCCGTCCAAGCGCACTGCCTGCCGACGGGGAGGGTTAAGAGAGAAATAAAGGCCAATAAACTTGAGGCGTGCTCTTTAAGTGCAATCCGAGGAGGCGGCGGAGAATTCACGCGCTGAACAGGAGCATGCCATGGCAAACCAGGACCAGAAGACCGAACATAAATCCTTCACAGACCCTGAGGAGCGGCGGGATTTTCCACACGGTCACGCGGAAATTCTCGAGGTCGGCGGCGTTAAGATCGGCCGCATGACTTTCGAGCCGGGCTGGCGTTGGTCGAACGACATCCAGCCGATTGCGCACACCAAAAGCTGCGAGGCACCGCATTTTCAATATCACGTGAGCGGCCGGCTCGCGATTCGCATGGATGATGGCACGGAGTTCATCGCCGGGCCCGGAGACATCACGTCGCTGCCCAAGGGCCATGACGCCTGGGTGGTGGGCAACGAGCCGGTCGTGGTGGTGGACTGGTTCGGCGCCAGCAACTACGCCCGGCCGCAGGCGTAGAGGAAAAGTAAGAAAGGGCTTCTTTAAACTGGGCCGTGCTGGTTTCAGCGCTACCGGCCCAGTTTCAAGAAAGTTTTTGCGCCGCTTTTTTCAAAAAGCGGCCACTTTCTTCCTTAAAGCCGCCGCAGCACGAACACTTCGGCCAGCGCCGCCTCGATGGCCGCGCCATGGGCGGCGTCGCGGGCTTCGATCATCACCTCGAGCTGGGCGTCCTGCACCGAGGGCGAGGAAAACAGGCGGTGGTGCGCCACCTCGATGATGTTGCCGCCGCGCGCACCGATGCGTGCCGCAACTTCCGCCAGCATGCCCGGCCGGTCCGGCATTTCCAGCACTACGCGCATGATGCGGCCGTCACGCAGCAGCGTGCGCATGAGCGTGTTGGCGAGAATGCGCGAATCGATGTTGGCGCCGCAAATGGGGATGCCGACCTTCTTGCCCCGAAACCGGTCGGGGAAGGCGAGCACGGCGGCGAGGCCGGCGGCGCCGGCGCCCTCGGCCACCTGCTTGGCATTTTCCACGAGCGCAGCGATAGCGCGCTCGATGTCATGTTCGGTGACCACCAGCACTTCGACATTCAGGGTCCGCAGCAGCTTAAGCGGCTGCTGGCCGATATCGCGTACGGCAATGCCTTCGGCGACCGTCGGGCCGCCCACTTTGATCGGCTGGCCGGCCAGCGCCTTGGCGAAGGCGGCGTAGTTTTCCACCTCAACGCCGACGATTTCGAGGTCCGGCCGCAGCGCGCGCGTCACGGTGGCGCAGCCCGAGATCAGCCCGCCGCCGCCGGCGGCGATCGCCATCATGTCCAGATCCGGCACGTCCTGGAGCATTTCCAGCGCCATCGTGCCCTGGCCGGCCATCACACCGAGATCGTCATAAGGGTGCAGGAAGAACAGCCCGTCGCGCCGCGCCAGCTCATGCGCGTGCGCGGCGGCTTCGGCCAGGGTCTCGCCATGCAGCACCACTTTTGCACCCCAGGCGGCGGTGCGGGTGACCTTGGTCGCCGGGGTGTGCTGGGGCATGACGATGGTCGCGCTGATGCCGGTGAGGGCGGCGTGGCGTGCGACCGCCTGGGCATGGTTGCCGGCGGACATGGCAATGACGCCGGCCTGGCGTTCGGCCGCGCTCAGCAAGGCAATGCGATTCGCGGCCCCGCGCTCCTTGAACGCCCCCGTGGCCTGCAAATGGTCGTATTTTAGGTAGATTTCAGCGCCGGTGAGGCGTGAGAGCGCATCGGAACGCAGAAAGGGCGTGCGCAACACGCGGCCTTCGATCCGGAGCGCCGCGGCCTCGATATCGCCCAGGCTGAGCGGCGCGCCGGCTTCCTGGCTGTAGGATTGGGTCATGAAGTCTTGCCCTAAAATATGACCGCCGCACATCGATTCACAGTAAGGAAAGAAGCCGCTTTTTGAAAAAAGCGGCGCAAAAACTTCTGTTGGTTTGGTCCTGTGCCGGTGAAACCAGCACGGCCCAACTTAACAAAGTTTTTTTGCTACTTTTTGTTCACAAAAAGTAGGCCTTCCTTCCTTACGTCCAGGAGCGGTTCAGCCGTAGGTGATTTTCAAAATTTCGTAGGAGCGGTCACCGCCAGGGGCCGGGACGGCCACCGTGTCACCGACGCGCTTGGCGATCAGCGCCTTGGCCAGCGGTGAAGTTACCGACAGGCGCGACTGCTTGATGTCGGCCTCGTGCATGCCGACGATCTGATAGCAGACTTCCTGCTCGGTATCCTCGTCGATGAGATGAATCGTCGCGCCGAATTTCACGGTGTCGCCGGATAGCGAGGCCGGGTCGATGACTTCGGCGGCGGAGATGATCTCCTCCAACTCCGCGATGCGGCCTTCCACAAAGGACTGGCGTTCACGCGCGGCGTGATATTCAGCATTTTCGGACAGGTCACCATGGCTGCGCGCCTCCGCGATGGCGCGGATGATGGCCGGACGCTCCTGGGCCTTGAGGTTGCGAAGCTCTTCCTCGAGCGAGGCAAGGCCGGACGCGGTCATCGGAAATTTCTGCACGGCATCTCCTCAGGGAAACCCTGATGGGGTTGAGGTTAACATAACGCCCCGCACCGGCGCCCTGGGGGCGCCGGTGTTGGACTTAGAACGGTTGTGCAAAGTAGGACTGAAGCGGCGCGACTTCAAGGCTGCCCGAAATGAGGGCGGAAATGGCGTGCGCCACGGCCCGCGCCGCCGAGATGGTGGTGAAGTTCGGCACACCATGGGTGAGGGCGGAGCGGCGGATGTCGTAGCTGTCCGCCACTGATTGCGGGCCGCGCGCGGTGTTGATCACCAGCTGGATCTCGCCGGAATGGATGGCGTCCACGCAATGCGGCCGGCCCTCCAGCACCTTGTTCACCTGCTTCACCGGGATGCCGGCGGCGGCGATGAGCTTGGCGGTGCCGGAGGTGGCCATGATCGAGAAGCCAAGCTCCGACAGGCGGCGCGCCACCGGGACGATGGCGGTCTTGTCGGAATCCCGCACCGAGATGAAGGCCGTGCCGCAACGCGGCAGCGACACGCCAGCGCCAAGCTGTGCCTTGGCGAAGGCGCGGGCAAAATTGGTGTCCAGCCCCATCACCTCGCCGGTGGATTTCATTTCCGGCCCCAGGATCGTGTCGACATTGGGGAAGCGGGCAAAGGGAAACACCGCCTCTTTCACCGCCACATGGCGCGGGGCGAGCGAATCATCGAGATTGAAGCTCGCCAGTTTTTGCCCGGCCATGACCAGCGCGCCGATCTTGGCCACCGGCACGCCGGTAGCCTTGGCCACGAACGGCACGGTGCGCGAGGCGCGGGGATTCACCTCCAGCACATAGATCGCGTCGTTCTGGATCGCGTACTGCACGTTCATCAGCCCGACCACGCCGATGGCCTTCGCCATGGCCACGGTTTGCGCGCGCAGTTCCTCGACGATTGCGGGGGAGAGCGAATAAGGTGGGATGGAGCAGGCGGAATCGCCGGAATGAATGCCGGCTTCCTCGATATGCTCCATCACCCCCGCGACATAGACGGTCTCGCCATCGGCGATGCAATCCACGTCCACCTCGGAGGCCTCGTTCAGGTAGCGGTCGATCAGCACCGGGTTTTCGCCGGAGACGCGCACCGCTTCGCGCATATAGCGGACCAGGCCGGCGCGGTCATAGACAATCTCCATGGCGCGCCCGCCCAACACATAGGAGGGACGGATGACGACCGGATAGCCGATGCGCTCGGCGATCGCCTCGGCCTGCTCGGTGGAGCGGGCGATGCCGTTCTCCGGCTGGCGCAGGCCGAGTTTCTGCAGCAGCGCCTGGAAGCGCTCACGGTCCTCCGCCAGGTCGATTGCATCGGCCGAGGTGCCGAGGATGGGAATGCCGGCTTCTTCCAGGGCCTGGCTGAGCTTCAGCGGCGTCTGCCCGCCATATTGCACGATGCAGCCGAGCACCGTGCCGTTCTGCTGCTCGGTGCGGATCAGCGAGATCACGTCCTCGGCGAAGAGCGGCTCGAAATAAAGCCGGTCCGACGTGTCGTAATCGGTGGAGACGGTTTCCGGGTTGCAGTTGACCATGATGGTCTCGAACCCGGCCTCGCGCAGCGCGTAGGCGGCGTGCACGCAGCAATAATCGAATTCGATGCCCTGGCCGATCCGGTTCGGTCCACCACCGAGAATGATGACCTTTTGCCGGTCGCTCGGGTGGGATTCGCACACCGGCGCGCCATACCCGCCTTCGAAGCTGCCATACATATAGGAGGTTTCGGAGGCGAACTCGCCGGCCGACGTGTCGATGCGCTTATAGACCGGGGTCACGCCAAGCTTGAGCCGCGCTGCGGTCACGGCGGCCTCCTTCTGCCCGGTCAGCTCGGCCAGGCGCTTATCGGCAAAGCCCATCGCCTTGAGGCGGCGGAAGGCCTGTTGGTCGCGCGGCAGGCCGTTCTTCCGGACCTCGTTCTCGGCGTCGATGATCGTCTGCATCTGCCGCAGATACCAGGGATCGAATTTGCAGGCGGCGAAAATCTCTTCCACCGAGACGCCCGCGCGCAACGCCTGTGCGGCCATCAGCAGCCGGTCGGGGCGCGGGGTGGAAAGGGCCGCCTTGAAAGCGTCGGCGGTGCCGTCGCCCGGCGCCGGAATCTCGTCGAGCCCGGAGAGGCCGGTTTCCAGCGAGCGCAGGCCCTTCTGCAGCGCCTCGGCGAAATTGCGGCCAATTGCCATCGCCTCGCCAACCGATTTCATCGAGGTGGAGAGCAGCGCCGGGGTGCCGGGGAATTTTTCGAAGGTGAAGCGCGGGATCTTGATCACCACATAGTCGATCACCGGTTCGAAGCTCGCCGGGGTCGCCTTGGTGATGTCGTTCTGCAGCTCATCGAGCGTGTAGCCCACGGCGAGCTTCGCCGCGACCTTGGCGATGGGAAAGCCGGTGGCCTTCGAGGCCAGCGCCGAGGAACGCGACACGCGCGGATTCATCTCGATCACCACCATGCGGCCGTCGGCCGGGTTGATGCCGAACTGCACGTTGGAGCCGCCGGTATCCACACCGATGCGGCGCAGGCAGGCGATGGAGGCATCGCGCAGGATCTGGAATTCCTTGTCGGTCAGCGTCAGGGCCGGCGCGACGGTCACGGAGTCGCCGGTATGCACGCCCATCGGATCGATATTCTCGATGGAGCAGACGATGATGCAGTTATCCGCGGAATCGCGGACCACCTCCATCTCATATTCCTTCCAGCCGAGCACGGACTCTTCGACCAGCACCTCGTTGGTGGGCGACGCGTCGATGCCGCTGGCGCAGATCGCGAAGAATTCCTCGCGGTTATAGGCGATGCCGCCGCCCGTGCCGCCGAGGGTGAAAGAGGGGCGGATCACCGCGGGCAGGCCCACGACCTCAAGCGCCGCGGCTGCCTCCTCGCGGTTATGGGCGATCGCGCTGCGCGGGCCGGGAATGCCGATTTCCGCCATCGCATCGCGGAATTTCAAACGGTCTTCCGCGCGGTCGATCACCTCGGCCTTGGCGCCGATCAGTTCCACGCCGAGGCGCTCCAGCACGCCGCTCTTGGCCAGCGTCATGGCGGTGTTCAGCGCGGTCTGCCCGCCCATGGTGGGGAGCAGCGCATCGGGCTTTTCGCGGATGATGATCTTCTCGACCATTTCCGGCGTGATCGGCTCGATATAGGTGGCGTCCGCGAGCGACGGATCGGTCATGATCGTCGCCGGGTTGGAATTGACGAGAATGACCCGGTAGCCTTCCTCGCGCAGCGCCTTGCAGGCCTGGGCGCCGGAATAGTCGAACTCGCAGGCCTGGCCGATGACGATCGGCCCGGCGCCGATGATCATGATGCTCTTGATGTCGGTGCGTTTCGGCATGGTGAAATCCTTAAAAAGTAAGGGCAGGGCTCTGCCCTGCACCCGCCGGGGCCGGGAGGCCCCGGACCCCGAAATGATGGAAGGCTTGGCCGGTCAGGCCATCATGTCCATGAAGCGTTTGAACAGGTACGAGCTGTCGCTCGGGCCGGGGGAGGCTTCGGGGTGGTACTGCACCGAGAAGACGCGCTTGGCCTTGCAGGCGATGCCTTCGTTCGAGCCGTCGAACAGCGACACATGCGTGACCTCGACGCCTTCGGGCAGGCTCTTTTCGTCCACCGCGAAGCCGTGATTTTGCGAGGTGATCTCCACCTTGCCGGTGGCCAGATCCTTGACCGGCTGGTTGGCGCCGCGATGGCCGCGCTCGAGCTTGTAGGTCTTGGCGCCGAGCGCATGGGCGAGCAGCTGGTGGCCGAGGCAGATGCCGAAAATCGGCACGCCGGCCTGCATCACGCCCTGGATCGCGGGGACCGCGTAACTTGCCGTCGCCGCCGGGTCGCCAGGGCCGTTGGAGAGGAACACGCCATCGGGCTTGTGGCGCAGAATATCGTCCGCGCTGGCCTTGGCCGGCACCACGATGACACGGCAGCCGGCCGAGGCGAGCGAGCGCAGGATGTTGCGCTTGGCGCCGTAATCCACGGCCACCACCGTGCGGGTTGCCTCCGGATGGGCGAAGCCGCGCTCCCAGCTCCAGGTGCCGCCGGTCCATTCATAGGATTGCGTGCAGGAGACGTCGGCCGCCAGATCCATGCCATCCAGCCCGGGCCAGGCGGCGGCGGTCTGCGCCAAAGCGGCGAGGTCGAACTTGCCGTCCGCCGGGTAGCACAACACCGCGTTCGGCGCGCCGAGATCGCGGATGCGCAAGGTCAAAGCGCGGGTGTCGATGCCGGCAATGCCCGGAACGCCCATTTTCTGCAGCCAGTCCTGCAGCGGCGCGGTCGCGCGGTAATTCGACGGCGCGGTGATGTCTTCCTTGATGACGAGGCCACGGGCAAAAATATTCACCGCCTCGGCGTCATCCGCGTTGGTGCCGACATTGCCGATATGGGGGAAGGTGAAGGTGATGATCTGCCCGGCGAAGGACGGATCGGTCAGCGTTTCCTGGTAGCCGGTCATGCCGGTGCTGAAGCAGAGCTCGGCCGCCTGGCTGGTGCCATGCGCCCCGAAACCGCGCCCCCAGAACACGCTGCCATCGCCCAGCACGAGGCAGGCGGTGGCGCCCGGCGGGGTTTCCGCATGGGCGGAAGTCCCGATCAACTCTTCCATGGTCAGCCCGGTTGCTGCCATAATGGCGGGCCAGTGACGGGAAGGGATGGCGTTGCCGCTCCGCCATTTGCGGACGGCTTCGGGCGAGACCCCGGTCAGGGTGGCGGCGGCGTCGTTGCCGCCAAGACGGTGCAGAATGTCGGCGATGGAAATGGGCATGGAACCTGTTTACGGGAAGAATTGTCCGGCTTCAATCTGTTTTGATAGCGCCGGAAATTTTTTCCGGAAGCTTTCCATGCGGCCGCGTCTTGGTGAACGCGCCGTTATATGTCTTATCGCCACGGTCTTTAAGGAGCAGAAAATTGACTTTGCGTGAAACCATCACCGCTGCCGTGAAAGCCGCCATGCTGGCGCGTGACGCCGAGCGGACCTCCGCCCTGCGCATGATCCAGGCGAAGCTGAAGGATACCGACATCGCCGCCCGGCCGAAGGGGATCGAGGCCGTGCCGGATGACGAGATTCTCGCCATGCTGCGCTCGATGATCAAATCGCGCCGCGACTCGGTGGCGCTGTACCGCCAGGGCGGGCGCGAGGAGCTGGCCGCGAAGGAAGAGGCGGAGATTGCTGTTATTGAGGAATTCCTGCCGCAGACGCTGAGCGGCGAGGCGCTTGATGCCGCGATCCGGGACGCCATCTCGTCCACCGGCGCCACCGGCGCGAAAGACATGGGCAAGGTCATCGGCGCGCTGAAGGCCAAGCATGGCGCGGCACTCGACATGGCGGTCGCCTCCGCCGCGGTGAAGGCGGCGCTTAGCTGACCTCATGGCCCTCCCGCCGAATTTCCTCGATGAATTGCGGGCGCGGACGCCGATCGCCGGGGTGATCGGCCGTTCCGTGAAGCTCGTCCGCTCCGGGCGGGAGACCAAGGGCTGCTGCCCGTTCCACGGGGAGAAAACGCCGTCCTTTTATGTCTATGACGACCATTACCACTGCTTCGGCTGTGGCGAGCATGGCGATGTCATCAGCTTCGTGATGAAGTCGACCGGTGCCGGCTTCATGGAAGCGGTGGAGACATTGGCCCGGGAAGCCGGGCTGGACGTGCCGAAAGCCAGCCCCCAGGCGGCGCAGGCGGAGCAGCGCCGCGCCGGCATCTCCGACGTGCTGGAGGCGGCCGGGCAAGTCTATCAGGACTGGCTCTGGGGGCCGGACGGCAAACCGGCGCTGGACTATCTGCGCGGGCGCGGCCTGACGGACACGACGATCCGCGCCTTCGGCCTGGGCTGGTCCGGTGAAGGGCGCGGCGCCCTCGCCGCGGCGCTGCGGGGCCAAAACATCAAGCCGGAGCAGCTGGTGGAGGCCGGGCTGATGAAGCGCGGCGAGCGTGGCCCGGTGGACATGTTTTTCGGGCGGGTGATGTTCCCCATCGCGGACCGGCGCGGCGCCAAGATCAGCTTTGGCGGCCGTATCCTGGGGGACGGCCAGCCCAAATATGTGAATGGTCCGGAGACCGCGGCGTTTTCCAAGCGCCGTTCGCTCTATAATTTACACGTCGCCCGCGAAGCGGTGCGCAAAGGCGGGCCGCTGATCGTCGTGGAAGGCTATATGGACGCGATCGCCCTGGCCCAGGCCGGCTTCCGCGGGGCGGTGGCGCCGCTCGGCACGGCGCTGACGGAGGAGCATCTCGAAGAGATCTGGCGGCTGTCGCCCAGCCCGGTCATTTGTTTCGACGCCGATGGCGCCGGGCGTCGTGCGGCGCTGAAAACCGTGGACCTGGCGCTGGCGGCGCTGGCGCCGGACCGAACCTTGAAATTCCTGCGCCTGCCGGAAAAGGACGATCCGGACAGCCTGGTGAAGCGCGAGGGGGCGGCGGCTTTCAAGGCCAGGCTGGAGGCGGCGGAAACCTTGTCATCGGCGCTTTATGACATGCTGGCCGAAGGGGGCAGCCGCGCCACGCCGGAAGCGCGCGCCGCCTTCCGGCAGCGCCTGGTCGAGACCGCCAACCGCATTCCCGACAAGGGCCTGGCCGGCGAATATCGTTCCATGCTGCTCGAGCGGTTTTTTGCCGAGCGCGGCGGCAAGGGGGGCAAAGGTGCCAAGCCGGCCCGAGGGCCGGCCTTCGTGCGCGCCCCGCTCCCTGACGGCGAGGAGGCCAATCTGCGCCGCGCCCGGCAGCTTTTGGCGATTTTGCTCCTGCACCCGGTGCTGATCCCCGAGGTGGAAGAGGCTTTTGCCCGTGTCGCCCTGCCGGAGGCCTATGCCCGGCTGCGGGAAGTGGTAAGTGGTTTTGCAAGCGGTACAAAAACCCTTGACACCGACAGGCTGTTCACCCACTTGGGGAGCCTTGGGCTTGCCGATGAGGCAAGGCAGCTGCTGGCGGCCGCCGCCGAAGAGCACCGTCTCGATCCCGCGGCGAGCCCGGCAGAAGTCGCGCAAACCTGGTGGAGTTGGTACATTCTGATGGATTTCAGCATCGACATGTTGCGCAGCCAGCGCGATGAGCAGCAGCAATACTGGTCGGCGCATCAGGACGATCACGCCGCCTGGGCCCGGCTGGTGAAATATAATGAGCTGCTCCGCCAGGCCATGGCAGGGGAGTATGGCGCGGTGGACAGCTGACTAAAATCCGTCCTGCTTATTGCCTATCTGTTGTTCCCTAAAATAAACACACCGTTTCGAAGTCCCCCGGAGTACCGCACTGACCATGGCCACGAAGCCCGCCGCCGCCCCAGAACAGCCCGCACAGGAAGTCGAGGCCGACGCCAATGTGCTGGACACCCAATCCGCCGCCGTTAAACGGCTGATCGCCAAAGGCAAGGAACGTGGCTACATCACGTTTGATGAGCTGAACGCGGTCCTGCCCGCAGAGCAGAATTCCTCGGAGCAGATCGAGGACATCATGGCGATGCTCTCGGAGATGGGCATCCAGGTGGTGGAGAGCGAGGAGGGCGAGGACCCGGAAGCCGCGGCGTTGGCCAAGGAAGACGCGGTCGACGACGACGAGGGCCCCGCCGGCAATGTTTCGGACAGCGCGGTCAGCCGCACCGACGACCCGGTGCGCATGTATCTGCGCGAAATGGGCACGGTGGAACTGCTCTCCCGCGAGGGCGAGATCGCCATCGCCAAGCGCATCGAGGCCGGGCGGGACATGATGATCCGCGGCCTGTGCGAAAGCCCGCTGACCTTCCGTGCCATCATCGCCTGGCATGAGGCGCTCAATGCCGGCCGTGTGCTGCTGCGCGACGTGATCGATCTCGAAGCCATGGAGGCCGGCAGCGAGCCGGGTGCCGCGGAGGCGTTCGAGGCCAGCGAAGACCTCGACGAGGACGATGACGGCGAGGGGGCCGGCATGTCGCTGGCGGCCCTGGAGGAAAAGCTCAAGCCGGAGATTTTCACCCATTTCGAGGACATCGAAAAACTCTACGACAAGCTCGCGAAGCTGCAGCAGAAGCGGCTCGATAATCTGACCGCCGGCGGGGACATCAATTCCCGCTCGGAAAAGACCTATGAGAAGCTGCGTGACGAGCTGGTGGCCAAGGTTGAGCAGGTGCGGCTGCACAATAACCGCATCGAGGAGCTGGTGGCGCAGCTGAAGGTACTGAACCAGCGCCTGAACGGGCTGGAAGGGCAGATCCTGCGCCTGGCCGAGAGCGCCAAGGTGACCCGCGAGGAGTTCTTGCAGCATTACCGCGGCCGCGAGATGGACCCGAACTGGATGCACGACATCGGTGAGCTGCCGGGCAAGGGCTGGAAGGAATTCGCGAAAAGATACACGCCGCAGGTGAATGAGCTGCGGGCGCAGATCGGCAAGGTCGCCTCCGAAGGCGGGTTGCCGATTGAGGAATTCCGCCGCGTCTATACCACCGTGTCGCGCGGCGAGCGGGATTCCACCCGCGCCAAGAAGGAGATGATCGAGGCGAACCTCCGCCTTGTTATCTCGATCGCGAAAAAATACACCAATCGCGGCCTGCAGTTCCTGGACCTGATCCAGGAAGGCAACATCGGTTTGATGAAGGCGGTCGACAAGTTCGAATACCGCCGCGGCTACAAGTTCAGCACCTATGCCACCTGGTGGATTCGCCAGGCCATCACCCGCTCGATCGCCGACCAGGCGCGCACCATCCGTATTCCGGTGCACATGATCGAGACCATCAACAAGCTGGTGCGCACCAGCCGCCAGATGCTGCACGAGATCGGCCGCGAGCCGACCCCGGAAGAGCTGGCCGAACGTCTGGCCATGCCGCTGGAGAAGGTGCGCAAGGTCCTGAAGATCGCCAAGGAGCCGATCTCTCTCGAAACCCCGATCGGCGACGAGGAAGACAGCCACTTGGGCGACTTCATCCAGGACCCCAACGTGGTGCTGCCGATCGATGCCGCCATCCAGGCCAACCTGCGCGAGACCACCACGCGCGTGTTGGCCACGCTGACCCCGCGCGAAGAGCGCGTGCTGCGCATGCGTTTCGGCATCGGCATGAACACCGACCACACGCTGGAAGAAGTCGGCCAGCAGTTCAGCGTGACGCGCGAACGTATTCGCCAGATCGAAGCCAAGGCGCTTCGCAAGCTGAAGCACCCGTCACGTTCAAGGAAGCTTCGCAGCTTCCTTGATAACTAGGAGCAGGGTATTCGTCGCCACGCGCTGAACGCGTAGCGACCCTGGAAAACTGATGCAGCTCACACTGATGAAGGGCAAGATCCACCGGGCCACCATCACCCAGTGCGATCTTCACTATGAAGGTTCGATCAGCGTTGACAGCACGCTGCTGGAAAAGTCGGGCATCCTGCCTCATGAGCAGGTCGATGTGCTCAACATCAACAATGGCGAGCGCTTCACCACCTATGCCATTCCCGCGCCCGCCGGCAGCGGCATGATCGGCATCAACGGCGCCGCCGCGCGCCTCGCCCAGAAGGGCGATCTTGTCATCATCGTCGCCTATGCTCGCATGGAAGAGACGAAAGCCAAGAGCTTCCATCCCCGCGTGGTGCTGGTCGATGCGGCCAACAAGCCGATCTCCGAACCCGCGCAGTTGCGCGTTCTTTAACCCCTAACAGACAGAACCACTCCAAGACACATGGCCGGCTTCAAGGAAACCAAGTTCGACGATCGTCTCGCCACCCAGCAGAAGGCCCGCGCGGAAATGCTCGCCAAGGCCAAGGCCCGCGCCGAGGAAGCGCGCAAGAAGCTGGAAGACACCGCAGACGAGCGCAAGGCGCTGGTCGCCGCGCGCGATGAGCGCCAGCGCCAGAAGGAAGAGGCCAAGCGCCTGGCCGCCGAAGCCGCCGAAAAGGCGCGCATCGAGGAAGAAGCCAAGCTGGAAGCCGAACGCGCCAAACGCGAAGAGGCCGACAAGCTGGTGCAGCTGCTGGCCGACCAGAAGGCCGCGCGCGACGCCAAGTATGCTGCGCGTAAGGATCGTCAGAAGAAAGGCAAGCGCTAAGCGCTAATGCTTCTTCAGCGCGCTGCGCTTGTGCGCGGCGCGCTTACCCGTCTTGTCGCTCTCCACGACATATTCGGGATTGTCTTTCGACGCCGCGGCCGTGTGATCCTTGATCTTGCCGCGCATGGTCGTTTTCTTCACGACATGGCCGTGGGTCACGCCTTGCGGGGTGTTCCAGTCCACGGCTTCTCAGGGTCTCAGGGCGCGTCCCATCACACAAGGGAACTCACGCGCAAAATTCCAGTTCCAAGCCCCGCTAACCTGTTCTAGTCTTTGGCAGAAAGGTCGAGGCCGCCTGCGGCTCCCTTTACTGCCGTCGCGTCGAAGTTCCCCGCTTCGCCCGGTCACATCGTCAACATGCAAGAGGAGAGGGCGCCATGGCGTTCCCTGAGGAAAAGACGTTCAAGTATCCGGCCGAGGACGAGTGCCTGGTGCGCCGCCTGGGTTCGGGCGTGATCGCGGCCTGGCCGCATTTGCCGCGCGAGGCGCAGGAAGCGATTTTCGCCGAGGCCAAGGTCGCCTGGGACCGCGAGCATTTCGTCTCCAAGCTGTCCGACAAGATGACCGCCATCATCAAACGCCGCCACGCCTGACCGCTTGGCGGGCCGCGAAAGTTCCCTTAATAAGGCTGCTATCCATTCTGGGGGACGACATGCGGGTGACGATGGTTCTTGTTCTGGCGGCGGCGCTGGTGGGACCGGCCTTGGCGCAGGGGCAGGGCGGCTATGCTCCCGGCGTGCCGGGTGCGGAAACCGCGCGCATGTCATCGGAGGAGCGCGCGGCCGCGCGTGCCCGCCACCAGACCAACGATACCTCCGGTGGCCGGTCCTCGATCGACAAGTCGGGCAAGACCTTCGAGGGCGGCGACGTCTGCGGCCAGGCCATCCAGGGCACCATCCAGCGTGGCCGCGGCGGCAGTCGGCAGCGTTGTTCCTAAGCGATCAGGCGTAGTTGAAGCTGATCGAAATGCGATTGCCGCGCGCCTTGTTGGTTTCCACGCCATGCCGCAGCCAGCTTTCCCATAACAGCAGCTGACCCGCCTTGGGCTCGATATCGACAAAGGCGCGGTTCTCAGGCTTAGCCGTCTTCTTGCGCGCGGGTGCTGCCATCATCATGGCCAAGCGCGGGTCTTCGAAACGGATCGCGCCTGATTTGGGCGGCACCATCACATAGTAAGTGCCGCTGATCGCGGAATGGGGATGGATGTGCGGCGCGTGGATGGCGCCCTTGTTCATCACATTGATCCAGAGGCTGTCCAGGACCAGCTTGCGCCCGCCTAGGTCGAACTGTAGTTCGCGCGCGAAAGCCGCGACATGCTTGGCGATCTTGCGTTCCAGCTCATCGAAGATCGAAGCGCGCAAGGTCAGGTCATTCAGCGAGGCATAAGAGGTATAGCCGCCATAACCGTGATCGCGGCTCCAGCGCCGGCCGGCCGCATCCTCGGTGGCGATGGCTAGGCAGGTCGCTTCCAGATCGCGTGGGGCGGCAATGCGGCCCTGGTACAGGCGGGTGGGGAACAGAATCTGCGACATGGGCCTGGTTACGATGTTTTGACCATTGGGGCGCTAAGATGGTGCTACTGTCAAACAGGTTCCGTCGGGGTTCTGCCATGCGCGCACC
>DATJHR010000080.1:0-3908 GCA_035493735.1 Acidocella sp. | reverse complement strand
TTCGACGCGCTTGCCCTTGGGCGAGTTGACGTACGGGATGCGGCACGACGCCGAGCGGTTGCGCGACGAGTAGGCCAGCAGCACCGGCGCCTCGAAGCCCGGAATGACACGCTTGTAGGAGTTGGTGCTGGCATTGCAGAAGGCGTTCAGCGCCTTGGCGTGCTTGATGATGCCGCCGATGTAGTAGAGCGCCGTCTCCGAGAGGTCGGCATAGCCCGAGCCGGCGAACAGCGGCTTGCCGTCCTTCCAGATCGACTGGTGGCAGTGCATGCCCGAGCCGTTGTCGCCGTAGAGCGGCTTCGGCATGAAGGTCAGCGTCTTGCCGTAGCTGTGCGCGACGTTGTGCAGCGTGTACTTGTACTTCTGCACGTTGTCGGCGGTCTTCACGAGCGTGTCGAAGCGGAAGCCGAGCTCGTTCTGCGCCGGCGCCACCTCGTGGTGATGGATCTCCATGGTGAGGCCCATCTCGGTGCAGACCGACATCATCTCGGCGCGCAGGTCGTTCATCGAATCGACCGGCTGGACGGGGAAGTAGCCGCCCTTGACGCCCGGGCGATGGCCCATGTTGCCGCCTTCGTACTCGGTGTTCGAGTTCCACGGCGACTCGCTCGAGGTGATCGAGAAGGAGCTGCCGGACATCTCGACCTTGAAGCGCACGTCGTCGAACACGAAGAACTCGAGCTCCGGGCCGAACACGGCGGTGTCGCCGATGCCCGAGGACTTCATGTAGGCCTCGGCGCGCTTGGCCGTCGACCGCGGGCAGCGGGCATAGAGCTGGCCGGTCGAGGGTTCAACGACATCGCAGTTGACGATCAGGGTGGTCTGCGCCGTGAAGGGGTCGAGCACGGCCGTCGCGGGGTCGGGCATCAGGATCATGTCGGACTCGTTGATCGCCTTCCAGCCGGCGATCGAGGAACCGTCGAACATGAAGCCGTCGCGCAGTGAATCCTCGTCGACCGTGGACACATGCTGCGCCGTGTGCTGCCACTTGCCCTTCGGATCCGTGAAGCGCAGGTCGACATATTCGACGCCGTGCTCCTTGATCAGATCCAAGACCTTGCTGACGCCATCGGCGCCGTCAGCGGGCTTCTTCGCCATGCTTTATCCCCAAACTGTTAATCACAACACAACGGCGCCGCACCATGCGGCGCCGAATACCTGAAGTTTTACCGGCATGTTAGCCATGCCCGCCCCGCGCCACAATGGCCGGGCGGGGCACCAACAACCGCGGACCGAAAGACTAGATCGCCGCCTCGCCCTTCTCGCCGGTGCGGATGCGGATCACCTCTTCGACCGCGGAAATGAAAATCTTGCCGTCGCCGATGCGCCCGGTGCGCGCCGCGTTCATGATCGCCTCGACCGCGCGTTCCACCACGCCATCCTCGCAGATCACCTCGATTTTCACCTTGGGCAGAAAATCCACGACATATTCGGCGCCGCGATAGAGCTCCGTATGCCCCTTCTGGCGGCCGAACCCCTTGGCTTCCACGACCGTGATGCCCTGCAGGCCCACCTCGTGCAGCGCCTCCTTCACCTCGTCCAGCTTGAACGGTTTGATGATCGCTTCGATCTTCTTCATCTGGTTCACGCCCGAAAGCACCGGGCGCCTCCTTTGTGTCCTGCGGCCTGCGCACTGTGGGTTGGCGCGCCAGCCAAAGGGCTGGCGCCGCTACCTTTGCATATGTCGTGCCAGAAAGGAATTTCCCCGGAAGCCGGGCTGGACGGGACGGTGCGATCACGCAATGGTTAAGCTGACGCAAGCGGCGGCGTCATTTGCCTATATTTTCAGCAGGCTTGCCCCGGGGCGGGCTGCCCTTTAATTTATCACTCTCTTGTTGAAGGATGTGCTGAAGGATGCTCCGTTGAAACCCGCGAACGCGCTGCTCGAACAAACCGGCACGACCATCTTCACCATCATGTCCGCGCTGGCCCAAGCGCACGGCGCGATCAATCTCGGCCAGGGCTTCCCCGACACGGATGGCCCGGCCGATGTGGTGCGGGCCGCCGCCGACGCGCTGCTCGACCAGCGCAACCAATATGCGCCGCTGACCGGCCTGCCGGAGCTGCGCAGCGCGGTCGCCGCCGCCAACCAGCGCTTCTACGGCCTGACCATCGATCCGAACGCCGGCGTGGTGGTCACCTCCGGGGCCACCGAGGCGATCACCGCCTGCCTGATGGCGCTGCTCAATCCGGGCGACGAGGTGGTGCTGATCGAGCCGCTCTACGATACGTATCTGCCGGTGGTGACCCTGCTCGGCGCCACCGCCAAACTGGTGCGCCTGAACCCGCCCGACTGGGCCTTGCCGCGCGACGCCTTGGCCGCCGCCTTTTCCCCCCGCACCAAATTGCTGCTGCTCAATTCGCCGATGAACCCGACGGGCAAGGTGTTTTCCCACGACGAGCTGGCCTTCATCAGCCAGCTGCTGCTCGCGCACGATGCCTATGCGGTGTGCGATGAAGTCTATGAGCATCTGGTGTTCCGCGGCGCCCGGCACATCCCGCTGATGACCCTGCCCGGCATGGGCGACCGTACCTTGCGCATCGGCAGCGCCGGCAAAACCTTCTCGCTCACCGGCTGGAAGATCGGCTATGTCTCCGGCTGCCCCGCCCTCATCACCCTGGTCGCCAAGGCGCATCAAAATCTCACCTTTGCCTCCGCCCCCAATCTGCAGCGCGCGGTCGCGGTCGGCCTGGCCAAATCCGATGCGTATTTCGCCGCGCTCGCCGACGAGCTGCAGGAGCGCCGCGACCTGCTCGACGCCGGCCTGACCCGCCTCGGCTTTAAGACGCTGGCCGCCGACGGCAGCTATTTCATCACCGCCGATATCTCCGGGCTCGGCTTTGCCGGCGACGATGTCGCCTTCTGCCGCACCATCACCATGCAGGCCGGCGTGGCGGCGATTCCCGTCTCGGCCTTCTATGTCGGCGCCGCGCCGCGCCAATATGTGCGCTTCGCCTTCTGCAAGCGGCCGGCGTTGCTGCACGAAGCCGTGACCCGGCTGGAACGCTGGCTTGCATCGCAGACGTTGACGACCACCGCCTGACAGCGGTACGAGGCAGCCAGCCTTGATGGCGGACGTAGCTCAGTTGGTAGAGCGCCGGTTTGTGGTACCGGTTGTCGCGGGTTCGATCCCCGTCGTTCGCCCCAAGCTTTTCTCCTGATCCGGCCTTCTCATGAGCATCGCGGCCCTGATCCTCGCCGGCGGCCAAGGCAGCCGGCTCGGTTATGTCGACAAAGCCTTCCTGTCCCTGGATGACCGCCCGCTGGTCGCGCGGCTGCTGGAGCGCCTGGCGCCGCAAGTGGACGCCATCGCGATCAGCGCCAATGGCGATCCGTCCCGCTTCGCCCCCTGGCCCCACCCGGTGCTGGCCGATGCGCCGGACCATGCCGGCAAGGGGCCGCTCGCCGGCCTCGCCGCCGGCCTCGCCTGGGCCGCGCACATCGGCGCGGCCACGCTGCTCACCGTGCCGGTCGACACCCCGTTCGCGCCGCGCAATCTGGTCCCCGCGCTCAGCCCGGCCCCTGCGGTCGCCTGCTATGGCGGCCGCCAGCATCATCTGGTCGCGCATTGGCCGGTCACGGTCCGGCCGGCGCTGGAAGACTTCTTACGCCGCCCCGGCGCCCACCGGGTGCGCGACGCGCTCGCCCTCTGCGCCGCCCGGCCGGTGGAATTCCCCGGGCCGATCGACCCGTTCCTGAACATCAACACCCCGGACGATCTCGCCGCCGCGCGGGCGTTGTGGAAGAAAGAAAAAGAAGAAGCCGCTTTTTGGGGTCTGTTGGGATTTAAAGGATTCCCCTGGTCTGGGTAGTTGTGATTCACGCTGTTTATGGATCGCCTTATTCTGACCGATGCTCAATGGGCACAGATTGAACCGCTTTGCCAAGGGAAGCGCCGCGACCCTGG
>DATJHR010000079.1:0-5875 GCA_035493735.1 Acidocella sp. | reverse complement strand
CATCCCCGACGGCGGCAATCTCAGTTCCTTTCCCGCGCATGGGCGATAAGCCCATCCACCCGCGAGAGGTACAGCGCAAGCGTCGGTGACGTATTCGTTTGATGATAAGCGGCGACCAGGTCGATGATTGGTGCATCGCCCGCCAGCGGTGGGCTGGTTACCGACCAAGGCATGAAATTCCTCGCATAGGCCGGCAGCAAAGCCACGCTGCGCGTCGAGGCGATCAACGACATCGCATGGCCAGATTATCAACCCGGTGGGCGGGATGCAGATCGAGCCCGAGCCGGCCGGTCGAGAAGGGCTACATAATGTCGCTTGAGGACCCGCGGCGCCATCATTGTGGTTTGGTGACAAGTGTGCATGTGGCACGATAAAGCTTTATACATCGCCCGTGGAAAACAATGGTGTCAGCTAACCCTCCGCAGGCCGGTGGCCCGGATTGCGCCGCCGCTGTTCCCCGCGCGGTTTTCAAGCTCGCGGAAGAGACACTGCTCCGGCGCCGGACATTGCCGCCCGATATGCGCGGCGCGGTGGCGGCGGCGTTGGCCCAGGCAGCGGGAGGTGCGGTCCCGGCGCAAGCCGCAGCGGCAGGACAGGTGATCGCCGATGCGGTGGCCGCCTTTGCCGCCAGCTTCGGCCCCGCCGGTGAGCCGGCCTATCATAACCAGTACCATCAGGCCGAAGCGACCCTGGCGATGGGCTGGCTCTGCGCTGTGGCGTGCCGCCTTGGCCTGCTCGGCAGCGAAGCCGCCGCCGCCGGGGTGCTGGCCATGGCGGGGCATGATCTGCAGCATGACGGTTCCGTGCCGCCGCCCGGCGCGCTGGAGGCCCATTCGGCCGGCCTCACCGTGGCGCTCGCCGCGCAAGCCGGGCTGGATGAGGCCATGCAAGCCACGATAAGCCGCGTGATCCTGGCCACCGATCCGCGTCGCGGCCCCGCCATGCAGGTCCCCGCCCGGCAGGTCGGCGATGATCTGCTTTGCCGCCTGGTGAGGGAAGCCGATCTGTTCGGCAGCCTGATGCCTGGGCTGGGCTGGCAACTGAGCCAAGACCTGGCGCAAGAGCTGCGCGTAGCGCGGTGCCACCCCACGACGCCGGTCGACAGTTACGCTGGACGGCTGCAATTGCTCAGCACCCTGCCGTCCGTCTCGCGGCCAGCGCGGGAGCTGGGGCTGGAAGACGCCGTTGCCTGCCAGATCGCGGCACTGGCAGCACTTGGCGACGGCGATGCGGTGCGCGGCGCGGCGGTACTGGATGCAAGTCCGCCCGCGACGGCACGGGCAAAATACATGGCAGCATTGGCGGCGGTGGCTGGGCCATGACCTTCCGGCCGCGGCTCAATTTTACCATCACAATCCTCCTCGCCTTTACCATCGTGTTCACCTTCGTGCTGGGGCTGGCGGTGATCGGCTTCCGCAATGCCGGCGAGCGCGCCGCCATGGCCACGGCCGATGCCAGCCTGGCGCAAGTGGCCACCACGGTGTCAGCCCGGACCAGCGCCCTGGTGCTGCCCGAAATTGCCCTCATCCGCGCCCTCGCCAGCACCGGCATCATGATGGATACGCCCGTCGACGCGCAAGATGGCGCAAAATTGCTGGCCCTGCTGGCGGCGGCGCCGGAAGCCCGAACCGTATCGGTCGCCTGGCCGGACGGCACGCTGCTGCAAGCCGCACCTGTTGGCGTTGTGCCGGCGGGCGCCATGCCCAGCCCGCCCGCTGGCGCGGCCTATGTGCTGTGCGTCAGCCACCCCGAGGATGCTGCAAAAACCTGGATATTCCTGGATGCCGGCCATGCCGTGCTGGCCCGCATGGCGTTCGGGCATCCGGGCGATCCGCGCCACATGCAATGGTATCTGCAGGCGCGTGCCCCGGGCGTGTATATCACCACGCCCTATCTGCTTGGCTTGTCGCGCCAAGTGGGGTTGAGCGTGAGCAGCCAGATGGCGGATGGCGGCGTCGTGTCGCTCGATATCACGCTGGCCGGCCTCGGCGCTTTTTTGCGCGCACAACAGGTTGCCCCGCATACGGTGGCGTTTCTGTTCAGCGATCTCGGCATCCTGCTCGCCTACCCCGAGGACGCCCGCGCCGTGAGCGAAGGTGCGGGACATGTGCGGTGGACCACGCTGCAGGAATCGGATGACCCGTTGCTGAAAGCCGTATGGGGCGCCTATGCCACGGGGCAACTGGCACCTGACGGTGGCACGCTGCTCAACGTCGATGGTAACCCGATGCTGGCGCGGCTGGAAACGGTGGAAAGCATGGAAACCCCGCCAGTACTGGTCGCGGTGGTGGCGCCGCGCAGCGACTTCACCGCGGCGGTGGACGAAGCGGTGCGGCACGGCACGATGTTTGCACTCGGCGCGTTTCTGGTTGGTTTCGCCGCCATCGCCTTCATGTCCTGGCGCATCGCCCGGCCGCTTGGCGTGCTCACGCGCGAGGCGCAGGCGATCCAGCGTTTCGAGCTGTCCAAGCCACTTACCTTAAGCAGCCGGATTACCGAGATGGAACGGCTGACCGAGGCTATCGCGGCGATGAAGGCGACCTTGGGCAGTTTTGCCGTCTATCTGCCGCGCGATCTGGTGCGCCAGTTTCTCGCCGCCGGCGCCGAGCCAAAACTTGGCGGCGAGCGCGTGGCGCTCAGCGTGATGTTCAGTGATACCCAAAACTTCACCACCATCGCCGAGCATCTCGAGCCGGAGGAGCTGACCAATATCGCCTCGGCCTATTTCGAAGCGGTCACGGGCCAATTGCTCGCCGGTGGCGCCACCATCGACAAATATATCGGCGATTCCGTGATGGCTTTCTGGAACGCGCCGCACCGCGACCCGGCTCACGCCGCTCACGCCTGCGCCGCGGTTTTGCGCGCCCGCGCAGTGACGCTACGTCTGGCAGAGGATTTTACCGCGCGCGGCTGGCCCCCTTTACCCACGCGGTTTGGCGTGCATACGGGCGAGGCGGTGGTCGGGAATGTCGGCTCCAGCGATCGCATGGCCTATACCGCGATGGGCGGCATGGTGAACCTCGCCAACCGGCTGGAGGGGCTGAACAAGCTCTACGGTACCCAGATTCTGGTGAGCGAGGCGACAAGGCTGGCAGCGGGTCCGGGTTTCGTGTTCCGGCCGGTCGATGTCGTCGTCGTCAAGGGTACGGCTGTGCCCGTCCCCGTGCATGAGCTGCTGGGCCTGGACGACGCCGCGGCACCTCCGGAATTGCGGCCGCACGAAACCGATCTCGCCGTGATGGCCCCATGGGAGGAGTGCGTCGCCTGCTATCGCACGGGCCGGTTCGCGCAAGCGCGGACGGCGCTGGCGCGGGTTGCGGACGCGGGTGGTTTTCCCCTGGCGGCGGTTTATGCCGGGCGCCTGGCGGCGCTGGGGGAGGAGGCACCGCCGGATTGGTCTCCCACGGTCCATTTCAATGTCAAATAGTCGGTATTTTTTGAGATGACGGAAGCGATCCCCCCCAAACGGATAAAAATCGCGCTGCAAGGCGGCGGTTCGCATGGCGCCTTCACCTGGGGGGTGCTGGACCGGCTGCTCGACGATCCTCGCCTCGAGATCGAGGCCGTGGTGGGCACCAGCGCCGGGGCGATGAACGCGGCCTTGCTGGTGGACGGGCTGGCGCATGGCGGCCCCTTGGCGGCGAAGAAAAAGCTGTGCGAATTCTGGACCGGCGTCTCGTCGCTGGCGGCCGCCTCGCCGCTACAGCCCAGCCTTATCGACCGGATGCTGAGCCCCGGCAACATGGATTTTTCTCCGACCTGGCGCCTAGCCGACGTGCTGAACAAGGTGTTTTCGCCCTATGAGTTGAATCCCGCCAATCTCAACCCGCTGCGGCATTTGCTGGAGACGATCGTCGATTTCGCGCGCCTGCGGGCCGGCACCGGCCCTGCACTTTTCATCAGCGCCACCAACCTGCTCACCGGCCGCCTGCGCGTTTTCGCGCGGCATGAGATTAGCTTGGATGCCGTAATGGCCTCGGCCTGCCTGCCTTTGATGTTCCAGGCAGTGGAGGTGGAGGGCGAGCATTACTGGGATGGCGGCTATTGCGGCAACCCGCCGATCTTTCCGCTGATCTATATGGGCGGCGGCCCGGATGTGCTGATCGTGCAGCTCAACCCCATCAACATCCCCGCCGTGCCGCAGGATGTGCGGGGCATCATCGACCGGATCAACACATTATCCTTCAATTCCTCGCTGATGCGCGAGATGCGCATGATCAAGTTCGTGACGGACCTGATCGACAAGGGCGAGCTGTCACCGGACCATTACCTCAGGATCAACATTCACACGATCGATGCCGAAACGGAACTCGCTTCGTTCAACACCTCCTCCAAATACAATGCGGACAAAACCTTCATGCAGCATCTGCAGGCGCTTGGGGTAGCCAAGGCCGAAGAATTCCTGGCAGCACATTTCGACGAGATCGGCCAGCGTTCCAGCACCGACATCGTGGCGAAATTCTTCTAATTCGTTGCGGCAAGGCACCCACAGCCGAATCGACGTGGCTTCACAGACGCGCCGGCGCCGGCAATGGCGACTTTCCTCAGCAGCAGACGCTCCCACGGACACAACTGAACGTCGTGGTTTGATCGAGAACTGCCAGCGGGCTCGACCAACGGAATGGCAGCTTTCCTGAGATCGTCGCCAGAAAGCGGACCGGCAGTTATCGGCCCAATCCGGCTCATTGGCTGACATTCCGGTTCGCGCCCAAGACGGCCGTTAGGTGCTGATCGCCGCTCGCCTGGTAGCAGACATACGAAGAAGGTGTTACATGCCGGCTCGCAATTAACTCAGGAATTCGAGAAATGCTGGCGATGATTCAACCAAGCGCGACGTTCAAGGATAATCTTCAGCAGTTGCCGTCCATCGATGGCGTACAACGCATCGACCTCGTCGACGGCGAGGGCATTGTGGTCGCCAGCATAGAGAATCAGCCGGGCAAGCAGGGCTCCCTAGCAGTCTACCAATACCTAAAGCAGGTCTTTCACGCCCTGGACGCGAAAGCGGCCGAACACGGCTTGGTCGTGTTCGCCGAGCACACAACCGATGCGCGCAACCGCCCGGGCGCGCATCCGAATGTCGACCGCCTCCTTGCGATCGCCGCTGGCGGCACTCCACTGCGTATCGAAGTCATCACAGCCGGCCGCTGAACTGGTTGCCGCGCGCCCATGGCGGCCGTTCGGAGACCGTAGGCGCCGATCACGAAGCAGTGACATTGGCATGGTATGAAGGCTTCTTGGTCCACCGCCCGGCTTGAAGCCTAGGATCGCGGTAGTAGGCTTCCGAAAATACCCCTCGATCTCGAGGGGTATTGGAGGAGCGCTGAACAATCTTTTTTTCGGAAAACGGTGGCTCCTAGACGTCAAAAACCTTCTTGCCCGACATTGCCAGAAAAGCTGTCAAGTTGTTAAAGTTCTCGTCTATTTTACATTGTCCGGCAACTGTCAGGGTTCAATTGGCCTGCGAAGAGACGGCGAACGGTAAGGTCGCTGGGCGCACCGAGTTCGGCCGCTGTCTGAAGGCAACAGGCTGTCGGGCTGTTTGTTTCGCAACAACTTGTTTTTTCTAGCTTATGGCTTCGTTTCGCTAGCCGCCAGCGCCAGCGCCAGCGCCAGTGTCCAGGAACCCACTGCGTCTAATGCGGCTGCGCCTTGTGCGCGTGTTAATGCCGCCTTGCCGAGATTAGTAGCCAGCGACTGCGCGCCCTGCGCTTGATCGATTTCAGCCGTCGCCTGGCAGCGGAAAGAACGGCGATATCCGCGCCATCTGGCGCTCACTCAGCAGGAATACATCAGACATGGCGAAGCCCCCTTCGCCATGTCCAGAATCACAGCAAACCGCGCCGACGCAAGAGATTAATGGGTCCTGAGCCTA
>DATJHR010000078.1:0-22737 GCA_035493735.1 Acidocella sp. | reverse complement strand
CCGGACGCGATGATGATCGCGAGCACGATGCTGGCCAGCCCTGAGAGTAACATGCCGAGCCAACCGGAAGCCGGGCGCATTTCCAAGGCGAACATGAGTTCCGCCGCCCCCTGAAAGATGAACATGACGCCGACAACCAAGGTGAGCGCCACCGCGCCGGCGAACGGATTGAACAACAGGAACACCCCGGCCGCCGCGGAGAGCAGGCCGAACAGGTTGGCCCCGAAGAAGGGGCCGGTGCCGTGGATCCAGAAGGAACTGATGAACATCGCCACGCCGGAGATGAGCAGCGCCCAGCCGACGAGAATGGTTGCCGCCAAGGTGCTGAAGATCGGGAAGGCAATGGCGGCAAGCCCGAGCAAGACCATGATGAGGCCGAGCCAGAACAGCCTGGAAGAGGCCGCATGCAGCCTGTCGTGGAAAAAACTGCCGCTATGGAAGGACGTGCCCATTCTCTGCTCCCGCAGGGTGAGGAGGAGAGGATAGTCCAATAACGCTAAATTGGATTGTTTTAGATCAATAAGGTTCTTCGACAGCGACGAAGATGGAAGGAAGACTACTTTTTGTGAACAAAAAGTAGCAAGAAACTTTGTGACCTTTCGGTCCGTGCTGGTTTCAACGCCACAGGCCCAGACTCAAGGAAGTTTTTGCGCCGCTTTTTTCAAAAAGCGGCTCCTTTCTTACTCTCTATGGCCCATTCCAACTGAAGGCGACGACATGACCATCCCCGGCAACATAGAGGTGGTGGTTCGCCGCGATCAGCGTGGCAAAACGCCGCACGCCGGAGATGGCGGCGGCGCTGGTGAATAGCGGCGCGCCGGTATCGCCGCGGAACGCATGCAGGCGCTCATCCCCCTGCGCCCCGTCGACCCAGACAATGGGGTCTTCATGCCCATCCATCGTGGTGACGATCGGCGCGCCGCGCCCGCGCAGGTTCGCGCACCACAAGGGTTTGATCGATGTGGCGGACACGGCAAGTGCGCCCAGACCGCCCGAGAACGTGCCGTCCGCGCAAAGGGCGCTACGCGCCTGAAACACCACCGTTTCATAAGTGCCGTCAGGGAAGGCCGCAGGGCCTGTGATAATCAACGAATTTGCAACATGGCGCTCCGTGATCTGGCCGTTGAGACCGCCGAGATTGTCCCGGTCCAGAAGATAGGCGTCACCATCCTTGCCCAGAGCCAGCAGGCGCCGTGCGCCGCCTGGTAGATCGAACGGCAGCGGCGCAACCCCGCTCATATCGAGGTCCGCGTCATCCAGCATCTTCCAGTTGCCCGGGGCGAAAAACGCATGCGGATCAGCGGTGCGTGCCAGATCGGGCGAAAGGCGGAACACCCCCTCGCCGTCCGCCCAGTCCGCACCGGTGTCAGTATTGCCCGTCGAGAAAAACACCGCCCCGTCAGCCGCGCTGATGCCGCCCGGCGCCCAGATGCCGCCTTTGCTGCCGCGCGTGGCCCAAGAGGCCAGCACATGCGGCGGCTCCGTCGCCAAACCGACCACCGTGCCGTGATAATCGCCGCAATCGCCGAAATAGCCGCCATAGGCAACGAACAGGCGCTGCCCCAGCAACGCGAGCGCGCCGCGCTGGCTCTGTATCGCCGCATTGAAATTCCGTCCGCGCAAGGCCTGCTGCACGTTCACCGGCCAGCCGGGCAGGACCCTGCCGTCAGACAAACGCAACCCGAAGACAAGATGCTGCGGCGCCCCATTTTGTTCGACCATGGCATCCAGATAAACAGCCCCCCGCTCGGCATCGATGACCGGCGTGCCAGTGATGCCAAGCGGGTCGATATTACCGCACGGGAGTCGCGCCAGGGGCACCGGCCGCCCCAGCCGCGTACGCCAGACCGTCCGGCCGGTATCGGCATCCAGCGCATCCACCTCGTCGGCCTCGGTTGCCACGATCAGCAGGCCATGAGCCGCGCCGGAAGGACGCCAATATAAAGGCTGCGCATACACAGCGCCATTCACCACGCCACGAAAGCCGCTATCGACATGCACGGACGGCGCCGTCCGCCAGGACAAGCCCGGTGCGGTGAACAGCCCGTCCCGCGCGGGATCGTTGTGGTAGGAGGTGACGTCCGCGGTGGCGAAGACCGGGAACAACCCGGCCAGAAAGACTGCCGGTAACAGAACGGTACGAAAATGCATCGCGCGCTCCTGTCTGCCGGGTAGAAAGTAGCCGCTTTTTGAAAAAAGCGGCGCAAAAACTTTTGCAATTATGCACTTGACTCAGTAAGTGCTCCGCAATCTGGATGATCGCCAACTGCGAGAAACCTATAATGCACTGATAAATAACGAAAATTTTGCTACAACCTGAAAGAAGCCACCAACAGGAGACAAGCGAGGTCGCAGACAAACGGTCTGCGGAAGCACAGACGTCTGCATTCAAAAGGTTAGCGCAACGCCTTCTGGCAGTAGCATTAAGTGAGGTGAGAGTGACGGGGGAGAGCAGTGTAGACCGGACGACAGCGGATGACACGCGACGACTGCGGCAGCGCCGTTAGAGCACTTGCACACGCAGTCGAATCAAGGTAATGGGGAATGCAAGTACTCCCACACCCGAGTCGTGCCGCAAACACGAAAAAGGCGGGGAGCACTCGGAAGGCTCTGGATACCCCTCGTCCTTACCGGCGGGAACGACGAAGAGAACGCTATACGAGCCGCGCCTAACGAGGCGGCTTGAATCTAGCGCACGTCGACTCCCCGCGCAAGGGTGTCACCCATGATGGAGCGATTCCACATGGTTGCTAGTCGCTGGACGCCGCCTAAAGAGCGGGACAAGCGCTATCCTTTGCCGCGAAGGGTGAACTTTCACCGCCGGCTCTAGCACTTGTCGGGGGCGGTGAAAGCCGTCCCCCTTCCTGCATTTAATTGTGTGAGGGTCAAAATGATTGACAATCATAAAGCGGACGAATTTCTGTTGGAAGACAATTTCGTTGTTGATGGCGAGGCGTCGGAAGCAAAAACCGCGAGTCGCATCAGATCCGAAGCAGTGTTTCCATATGCCTCCCTTGAGGATGCGCAATCCATCATTCAGATCATGCATGCTGCGGGCGGCGTCCCTTTGTCGCGGGACCAAATTCAGGCTCGGATTGGCGGCGGAAGAAGCCTTTTTATATCAAAGCTGTCTGCGGCGGTCATTTTTGGTCTGGTTACAAGGACCGACAGGACGTTCCGGATGACGCCGTTGGCGCACCGGATGCTCTCAGATAATGCCGACGTAATGGCGCAAGCTCGCGTAGATGCTCTGCTCACGCCAGAATTATACAATAAGATCATTGAGCACTTTCGCGGTATGCAGCTGCCGGGGCGCGAGGGGGTGGAAAATGCTTTTCGACGCTTTGGCGTCTCTGAAAAGCAGAAAGACCGTGCGCGGCAGGTTTTTGAGCGGTCGGCGTTATATGCTGGCTATCTGAACTCAGCCCGTGACCGGCTTGTGGCGCCGGTGATAGGATCTGGGCAGTCAGTCACTACGGAGAGTCGCGCTATTACGTCTCAGGCTACAAACACTGAAGATCCAGACCCCTCGGAAGAAAAACTGATCCGGGGGATGTTGGACCTTCTGCCCAAGATTGGCTCTGAATGGAAAGCTGAAGAAAGGGCGCGCTGGCTTCGGCGTTTGTCGAACAACCTTGCCGCAGTCTATGATGCAGACGACGATGAGGTAATTGAGATCAAGATTAGGAAGCAAGGCGATTAAAATGCAAATAGGGGCTGTGTTGTGCATAGCCCCTATTTGCTAGTTGCTGAGTCAATACTTTTGCTCGTTCGGGCCTGTGCCAGCGAAACCAGCACGGCCCAGTTTTAAAAAAGTTTTTTGCTTCTTTTTTTCAAAAAAGAAGCCCTTCCTTGCCTCGCCTACTCAGCGGGTGAATCATTTAACGCCACGTAGACTTTACCTCCCTGGTCGCTGAACTTCGTGCTCATTTCCGCCATTCCGGCGGTTCGCGCCGCCTCTTCGCGTATATCGTGGCTGATCTTCATCGAGCAGAATTTCGGCCCGCACATGGAGCAGAAATGCGCGGTCTTGTGCGCCTCCTTGGGCAAGGTCTCGTCGTGAAACTCACGCGCCGTATCCGGGTCGAGGCCAAGGTTGAACTGATCCTCCCAACGGAACTCGAAACGCGCGCGGGAGATGGCATCGTCCCGCAGCCGCGCGGCCGGATGCCCCTTGGCCAGGTCCGCCGCATGAGCGGCCAGCTTGTACGTGATCACACCGGTCTTCACGTCCGTGCGGTTGGGCAGGCCGAGATGCTCCTTCGGCGTGACATAGCACAGCATGGCCGTGCCGAACCAACCAATCATGGCGGCGCCGATGGCCGAGGTGATGTGATCGTAGCCGGGCGCGATATCCGTGGTGAGCGGCCCCAGCGTATAGAACGGCGCCTCGCCGCAGGTGGCGAGCTGCTTGTCCATGTTGGCTTTGATCTTGTGCATCGGCACATGGCCGGGCCCCTCGATCATCACCTGGCACCCCTTGTCCCACGCGACGCGCGTCAGTTCGCCGAGCGTTTCCAGCTCGGCGAACTGGGCAGCGTCGTTGGCATCGGCATTGGAGCCGGGGCGCAGGCCATCGCCAAGCGAGAAGGAGACGTCGTATTTGCGCATGATGTCGCAAATCTCGTCGAAGCGCTCATACAGAAAGCTTTCGCGATGGTGCGACAGGCACCATTGCGCCATGATCGAGCCGCCGCGCGAGACAATGCCCGTGACGCGCCGCGCGGTGAGCGGAACATGCGCCAGGCGCACGCCGGCATGGATGGTGAAGTAATCCACCCCCTGCTCGGCCTGCTCGATCAGCGTATCCTTGAACACCTCCCAATCGAGCTTGCTGGCATCGCCGCCGACTTTTTCCAGCGCCTGGTAGATGGGCACGGTGCCGATCGGCACCGGCGAATTGCGCAGGATCCAGTCGCGGATGTTGTGGATGTTGCGGCCGGTGGAGAGGTCCATCACCGTATCCGCCCCCCAGCGTATGGCCCAGACCATCTTCTCCACCTCCTCGGCAACCGAGGACGTGACGGCGGAATTGCCGATATTGGCGTTGATCTTCACCAGGAAGTTGCGGCCGATGATCATCGGCTCCACTTCCGGATGGTTGATATTGGCGGGGATGATCGCCCGCCCGGCCGCGATTTCCGCGCGGACGAATTCCGGCGTGACGAATTCCGGCAGCGCGGCGCCGAAACTTTCGCCGTCGGCCAGGCGCGCCGACGCCCCCTCGGCGGCCTGGGCGCGGCCGAGATTTTCGCGATGCGCCACATAGATCATCTCCTCGGTGATGATCCCGGCGCGGGCGAATTCAAATTGCGTCACCGGTGCCCCGGCCCGCCCGGCCAGGACCTCATGCGCCGCCGGGCAGGACGGCACAAGCTGTTCAGGCGCGACAAAGCCATTATCCTCCGGCCGTACCGAACGGCCCGGCACGGAGAGAAAGCCGCGCTTGGCCAGCCAGCCCGCGCGGGTTTTTGGGGCGCCTTCGTTCAGATCGATGCGGCGCTGCGGATCGGTATAGGGGCCGGATGTGTCATAGAGCTGAACCGGCACCTCATTGGCGCTGGGATGCAGCGCCACCTCGCGGAAAGGCACGGCGATATCGGGCCGGCAGGGCGGCGCGGAATAGACCCGGCGCGAGCCGGCAATGGCACCGGTGGTGACTGTCGTAGGTTCCGTCTGAGCCATCAGTTGCACTCCTCTTCGATGAGACGGAAGGTGGGAGGGACCGATGGCACCGTGAGATCATCCCCGTCCCTCCGCCGGTTTTAACCGGATCAGGTTCAAAGGGTCCGTCGCGGTGGGCAGGGCCCGTGGCAACGTCTCAGCTCCGTCTCGGAGCACCCCTCGGTATAAGCAATCGAGCATCACAACACGACTTGTGTCAAGCCGTTTGGCGGCAAGTCAGCATCACGATCGGCCGCAAACCGTCATGAACACCCCGCCGGAGACAATCAGCGCGCCGCCGAGCAGAATGGGCAGACCAGGTCTGACACCGAACACCAGAAAATTGACGAGCTGAGCGATCAGGAAAAACAACGTCACGTAAACGCCTAACAGGCGCCCAAAATCCCAGCTGGGCGCATTCACCGACAGTCCATAAAGGAACAGGACCAAAGCGCCGGCAAGGAACAGGCCGACCCGGGCAACGCCGTGATGGTGATGCAGACCAAGCCTGACAAGCGCATCACCACCGACCTCAAGACAGGCGGCAAGCAAAAGAAGACCGTATGCGGCAAGCGTTCCCATGTTCATCCCGTCACGGCAGGGCAGTTCCGCAAGCTGAAATGCCCGGCCAAATCAGGCAAGCCAAGGGGAAGGCTTCTTTTTGTGAACAAAAAGAAGCAAAAAAACTTTTTTAAACTGGGCCCGTGCTGGTTTCGCTGCCTCAGGCCCAGTTTCAAAAAAAGTTTTTGCGCCGCTTTTTTCAAAAAGCGGCTGCTTTCTTTGTCCGACATGTCGGCCTGTACGGCGTCCGTATCCTCGCGAACATGGACGCCGTTATGCTGGAAACGCCTATGGCGCGCCGATTAATCGGCGCCCTGTTTCGCCAGCGGCAGGCGACGGCCCGCGGTCACCGCGCTGACCACGGCCATCGCCGCCACGTTGGCGACTAACGCGACGAAGCCGACATTGATGTCCTTGATGACGTCCGGCAGGCCCGGCATCAGCTTGCCGATGCTCTGATGGGCCAGCGTGAAATACACGACCGTGGCGACACCGACGAGGATGCCCGCGAACGCGCCTTCCTTGGTCGCCGGGTTGCGCCGCATCAGGCTGCAGATGAAAATCGGGAAGAGCTGCGTGACGAAACTGTACCCCATCAGCAGCATGGCAACGATCGTGCTGCTGCCGGCAATGGCGAAATAGCAGCTGATGATCGCCACCACCGGCACCAGAAACTTCGCGAGCCGCACCGTGTCTTCGTTGCTCTGCTCGCCGCCCCGCAGCGCCGCAATGATATTACGCGAAAGCACCGTCGCAGAGCTCATCATGATCAGCGAGCCCGGCACCAGGGCGGTGAGCACGCCGACGGCGCCGACAATGCCGACCATCCAAGACGGAAAAGAGGCAACCGTAATTTTCAGCAGCGCCATGTTGGTCGCAGCACCCTTTAAGCCCGGCACGACCAGCGTCGCGGTGAAACCGACGAGCAGCACAAACAGCAGCAGCAGCTGATAGAGCGGCAGGACGACGGCATTCTTGCGGAACACCGCCGCGTTGCGCGCGGTGAAAATGGAGCCGAACGTATGCGGCCACATAAAAAAGCCGAGCGCGGTCAGCAATGTCGTGGAGACGAACCAGGACACGCTCTGCCCATGCGCCGCGAAGACAAGAAATCCCGGCTTCGCCGTATTGAGGGCCTCGAACATCTTGCTCATGCCGCCGAAATAATGGATCGGCAAATACAAGCCGAGGAACGCGGCGACGCCGATGATCGAAATGTCCTTCACGACCGCCGTCCAGGCCGAGCCGCGAATGCCGGAAATGATCACATAGAGCGTGACCACCGCGGCGCCGATGATGATGGAGACGGTCTTCGGCACCGCACCGTAGCTGGCCGTCTGCACGATCACGCCAAGCCCGGTGAATTGCAGCACGAGATAAGGCACCAGGGAAACGACGCCCACCAGCGCCACCAGCACGCCGAGCGCCGGACTGTCGAACTTGTGGGCAAAAAAATCTGGCTGCGAGACCAGGCCATGCTGCCGCGCATAGCTCCAGACTTTCGGCAGGATGAAATAGGAAATTACATAGGCCAGCGGGAAGTAGCTGAGAATGTAATAGGCCGGCGCCCCCAACCCGTAAGCAAACCCCGAAGCGCCGAGAAAGGTGAAGGTGGTATAGATTTCGCCGGCCAACAGCAGGAACACCAGCCCCGGGCCGAAGCGGCGGCCGCCCACCGTCCATTGTTCGAGGTTCATTTGGTGCCGCTTGCGCGCGACGATGCCAAGCACCAGCGCCAGAATTGTCGTCAGTGCGATCAGAACCAAGGCGATGATCATGGAGCGTCCTCCTCCGGGGCCAGACGCACCGGATCAAGCCCATAAATCACGGCCATGATGGCCGAAGTGAGCAGCACCCAGACGACCAGCCAGCCGAGAATGAAGGGCATGCCGAGAATGAAGGGCGTGGCACTGTTGTGAAGGACCGGGCCAATAAACATGCCGATAAAGGGAACGACGGCGAGCCAGCGGATATGTTGCATAAAACCTCTCAGCACAACAGCCGGCGCGAAACAGTGATCACGCCGGAACGGAACCTCGGGAACCAATGACGCCTCAGCGCGGCCTCG
Organism: Acidocella sp.; assembly: GCA_035493735.1. Lineage (GTDB taxonomy): Bacteria > Pseudomonadota > Alphaproteobacteria > Acetobacterales > Acetobacteraceae > Acidocella. The sequence goes on along the minus strand of DATJHR010000078.1, from coordinate 14,444 downwards.
GCAAGATGTCTGGACGTGACTTTTCCACAGCGCAGCCACAAATCGCCTAAAAATTAACCAACAGCCACCAGAACAATACATATTTTAACCACCTCTGAACGAGGCAGTGACGCCCTGTCACAAAATTTGCGCGCGCCGTGGCGGATGGCGGACAACAGCACAGGCCCAGTTCCAAAAGTTTTTGCGCCGCTTTTTTCAAAAAGCGGCCCTTTCCTCTCTCTAAGCCAAGCGCGGCCGCAGGCTGCACTGGTAGATCGCGAAGGCTGTCAGGGCGCAGGCCGCCATCACGCCGGCCATCGCCGCAGCCCCCAGTCGCGGGAAGAGCAACGAGACGAGCAGGCTGGCCAGCGCGCCACCCAGCATTTGCATGGACGTGAGCAGGCCGCCCGCGATACCTGCGAACTCCGGCATGGGGGCCAGCGCGCCGTGGGACGCGCTGGGCGTGGCGAGACCAAAACAGAAGGTGGCCAGCACCAGCAACGGCATCAGCACCGGCAACGGCACCTCATGACGGGTGGCGGTAAGGGCCAGAAGCAGCAGCGTGACGGTGACGGCACCGATCATGGCAATGCCGAGCAAAACCACCGAACTGGCCCCACGATGCGCCAACCGTCCGTTCAGCAGCGCCCCCGCCACGATGCCGGCGCCGGTGCAGGCGAACAGCCCGCCATAAACACCGGCTGGCAGATGCATCTCACCCAGAAAGACGAGCGGCGATCCGGTGACATAGGCAAACATCCAGCCAAAGCCGAGGCCGTTGATGAGAATGTTCGCCATGGCGCCGCGGTGGCTGAACACGCTGCCATAATCTCGCATCAAACCACGCAGGGTCACCGCGCTGGCGCGCTTATGCGGCGGCAATGTCTCGGCCAGGCCGAGCCCGACCGTTGTCAGCAGCAGCAGGCCGGCCAGGACGGTCACACCATAAATGCCGCGCCAGCCGACGAGGCCGAGCAGCACGGCGCCGACCGTGGGCGCGATGATCGGCGCGACATTCGCAACCACGGCGATAGCGGCAAGCCGGGCCTGGGCTTGCCTGCCCGCGAACAGGTCACGCACGATCGCAAAAGCCAGAGTCATTCCCGCCCCCGCTCCGGCGCCTTGGACCAGGCGGGAGACGAGCAGCAGGCCGATGGAGGGCGCGGCGGCCGCCCCCAGCCCGCCGGCCACGAACAGCAACAGGCCGGCCATGAGCAGCGGCCGCCGTCCGTTCCGGTCAGCCAAAGGACCATAGACGATCGGGCTCACCGCGAACCCCGCCATGAACAGGCTCAGCGTCAGCCCCGCCAGGCTTGATTGCGTGTGCAGGCTCTGCGTGACCGCGACAAGCGCCGGCAACGGCATGTCGATCGAAAGAGGCGGCAGCGCCGCCAGCACACCGAGCATGACCCCGAAAGCGGTGCCCGTGATGGGGAGTTTCACGTGGTAAGTCCTTATGTTTCAGGACTGGAGGGGCATTCAGCCCGCCAGCCTTGCTTCGGTTCAGGCGCGGGCGAAATCGGCCAGAAAGGTCGAAAGGACGTGGCCGATATGCTTGAGCGTCGGCTCATCGGTCAGCCGCCCCTCGGCAACCTTCGTGCCGACATGGGTGACCGCGATCTCCGGCAGCGGCACCAGACGGCACAGCATGGAGGCCAGCGCCTCGCGCAGATGCGACTGGGTGCGCACACCGCCCAACGCGCCGGGCGAGATGGTGGCGAACATCACCGGCTTGTGGATGAAGGGACTCTTGAAGGCCGGGCGGGAAAACCAGTCCAGCGTGTTCTTCAGCACGCCGGGAACGCCATGGTTGAATTCCGGCGTGACGATGATCACCGCGTCGCTCGCGGCGATCTGGGCGCGACCGCGGACCACGGCCTCCGGCGCGGCGTCATTGTCGAGGTCCTCGTTGTAGTGCGGCAGGGCGCCGATATCGAATGTCTCGAACCGCGTGCCTTCCGGCAACAGAGCGCCGATGCTCTGCAGGACCGTGCGGGAATAAGAGGCCGAGCGCAGGCTGCCTGCAATCCCGGTAATGGTGAGAGGTCTGGTCATTGAAAGCTCCGATGTGCTGGATGGCCGTTGTGGCCACCGAAAGCGGAAGGTATTTAGGCAAAACCAGACCGGAGTTCTTTCGGGTTTCTGCCAAATTCTTGCGCGGCGAGGCCATGTCGTCTTTTCCCCCGATGAGCGGCACCATTCTGGAACATGCCGCAGGCACCGAAATCGCCGAGCATCGCCATCCACGCGGGCAGCTGGCGGTGGTGACGCGCGGCACAATGGCGGTGGTGAGCGCGGAGGGCTTGTGGCTGGCGCCGCCGGGTCGCGGCATCTGGGTGCCGCCCGGCGTGACCCACGGCGCCCGCTATAGCGAAGCGTCCGCCCTGATCCAGCTGCTGCTGGCTCCGGAATTGACCGATGAACTGCCCAGGACATGCCAGACGATCGCCGTCTCCAGCCTGCTGCGCGAGCTTGCCTGCGAAGCGGCGCGGCTGCCGCCGGACGCGGCGTTCCAGGAGGACGCGCTGCTGATGGCAAGGCTGATCGTGCGCCAGGCCGCGCCGCGAGAGGAAGGGCCGGTGCTGTTCGTGCCCTATGGGCGCGACCCGCGGCTGCGCCGGGCCGTCGTGTTTTTGGTGGCCCATCCCGGCAGCACGCTCAACCTGCCCGAACTGGCGGCGCAGGCGGGTGCCAGCACACGCACCCTCGCCCGGCTCTTCGTGACGGAAACCGGCATGAGCCTCGGCCGCTGGCGGGAGCATCTGCGCATCGTCGCCGCGGTGGACCGGCTGACGCGGGGCCGCTCCATCACGCAAACGGCGCTGGAGCTTGGCTATCGGAGCCCCAGCGCCTTCACCACGATGTTCACCCGCCTGCTCGGCATGCCGCCCGGCCGCCTGGTGAAAACCTTGCGTTAAAGAAAGCAAGGAAGGCTACTTTTTGTGAACAAAAAGTAGCAAAAAAACTTTGTTAATGGCCGCGCTGGTTTCAACGCCACGGGCTCAAAACTCGAAGAAGTTTTTGCGCCGCTTTTTTCAAAAAGCGGCCTCTTTCTTACAAGATCAAAGCCTTCCCCGTCTCCGTCGCACGCGGGCTTGCGGTATGAGCCCCTCTCGAATTCCGCGCGGACTTGGCCCCCTCTTTGACCGACGGGGATGGCACCGCCCCCTGCTGATTCGTTTTTGCCGTCGGATGCCCGGCCGGCAATGGGGCCAGCGAAGATGTCACCACCGGTTCCACCGGCACAGAGAGGGGGGACGAAGCCGCTTCTCTTTGCCGGGCCAGGCAGTCATTTTCCTGAGGCGTCAAATATTGATTGGTCGGGCTGGGCCCGTCCCCACCCCAGGCCGGCCCCAGCACGAACGCTTCATGCGGCACAGCGAGCAAATCGGCCATGCATTCGGTGCTTGAAAGCGTCTTGACGCTCTTACCTTGGCTTTTCTGCCGAACCGCCATGGCGGCTGTGAGGCCGGATTGTAAGGCTTGCAATCGCGCCGCTTCGGCGAAATTGGAGGCCGGCAAATCCCGGTTGTAATAACCGCTTGCGAAAGCCTGCGTTTGCAAATCAGGCGCCCCGCTCAGATCCAGCATCGTCGGGGAGAGCGTATTGAATGGATTTTTCTGGCAATGAACGACGGCCTGAGGAAAGCTCCCGCCGCTGGCTTCAACGGATCGGACGCAAGACACGTCGGTTCCGGATGCGGACCGCGACGCTTGCCGGCTTGAACAGGCAGTGCACGCCAAGGCTGTAAAAACGATCAGCACAGCGTGTCTGAACGCCGTCGGCAACACTCCTCGATCGCACGGCCGAAGCCGCCGAACCGCAAGCATGGCTTGGATCATTGAAGCCTCCCCCAACAGGCAGGAGGCTAATCAAGCCATGGCGTCCCGTCTAGAAAAAACGCTTCGCCAACGATTGAGCCGAAACCGCCATGCGCGTCTTAGGGTCAAATATCAAATACTTCTTATGTCGTAGCGGTCTGCGCCTTCCCGGTCTAATATCCGCATATGGTAACGAAGATTACCAATTCTCCGACGCATCGATCCCTCCATGTTATCGAACAGCTCTGGGAGGATGGCGTGGTGCGCCTTGCGCGGTCTTTTCTCGATGGTGACCCTTCACCCGTTCTGGTCGTAACGCCGCTCCATAGCCATCCGCCGGCATCCCTCCTGCAGCGGCTTGAGCACGAATATGCGCTGCGGCCCGAGCTCGACAAAGCTTGGGCCGCCCGTCCGCTGGAGCTACGCTATGAAGGCGGCGAAGTGGCCCTGCTGCTCGAGGATCCTGGCGGCTCGACCCTCGACCGCATGATCGGCACGCCCTTCTCCATCGACGCTTTTCTGCGCCTTGCCATTCCGCTGACGGCCGCGGTCGGGCACGCGCACGCGCGCGGCCTGATCCACAAAGATTTGAAGCCGGCGAACATCCTGGTGGACCGGGCCAGCGGCGGCGTGCGGTTGACGGGGTTTGGCATTGCCACGCGCTTGCTGCATGAGCGGCAGGCACCGGCGGCGCCGGAACGGATCGCCGGAACCCTCGCTTACATGGCGCCGGAACAGACCGGGCATATGAACCGCTCGGTTGATGCGCGCAGCGATCTTTATGCGCTGGGCGTCATTTTCTACGAGATGTTGACGGGAACTCTGCCATTCACGGCGACCGAGCCGATGGAATGGGTGCATTGCCACATCGCCCGGCAACCGGTGCCGCCCGACGAACGATCGGCAAGCATCCCCAAAGCGCTGGCGGACATCGTGCTGAAACTCCTCAGTAAGACCGCGGAAACGCGCTATCAGACCGCCGCCGGGCTCGAGGCGGATTTGCGCCGCTGCCGCGCGGCATGGGAGACGCTTGGGCGGATCGACCCCTTCCCGCTCGGCACAAACGACATACCGGACCGTCTGTTGGTCCCCGAAACGCTTTACGGAAGGGAGTGCGAGACGGCGCGCCTTCTGGCGGCTTTCGAGCGCGTGCTGGCACAAGGCGCCTGCGAACTGGTTCTGGTGTCCGGCTATGCTGGCATCGGCAAATCCTCCATCGTGCACGAGCTCCACAGAGTCTTGGTGCCGCCGCGCGGCTTATTCGCGACCGGCAAGTTCGACGCTTACAAGCGCGACATTCCCTATGCGACGATCGGAGAGGCGTTTCGTGGCCTCGTTCAGGAGATCCTCGGCAAGAGCGAAGCGGAGCTCAGCCAGTGGCGGCACGCCTTGCGCAAGGCGCTGGGGCCGAATGGCCAGTTGATCGTCAATCTGGTGCCGGAGATCGCCCTCATCATCGGCCCGCAACCGCCTTTGCCCGAGCTGCCGCCAAAGGACGCGCAGCGCCATTTCCAGCTGGTATTTCAGCGCTTCATCAGCGTGTTCGCACAGGCGGCGCACCCGCTGGTGCTGTTCCTCGACGATCTGCAATGGCTGGACGCGGCGACTTTGGATCTTGTGGAATATTTATTCACGCAGAGGGAGACGGGGCATCTTCTGCTGGTGGGTGCCTATCGGGACAACGAGGTCGGCCCTGCCCACCCGCTGATGCGCACGCTCAAGGCGATCCGCGATGCCGGCATACGCGTTCAGGACATCGTGCTCGCTCCTCTCGGGCTCGACGATCTCAACCGGCTGGTTGCCGCTTCCCTGCATTGCGGGATGGAACGCGCGCGCCCGCTGGCGCAGCTGGTGCAGGAAAAGACCGGCGGCAATCCGTTCTTCGTCATCCAGTTCCTCACCATGCTGGCCGAAGAGAGAGCCCTGCGCTTCGATCCCGCCATACCCGCCTGGCAATGGGATATCGATGATATCCGCGCCCGCAATTACACCGATAATGTGGTCGAGCTGATGACCGGCAAGCTCAAACGGCTCCCGGCCGGCACCCAGGAGACGGTGCAGGCGCTCGCCTGCCTGGGCAACCACGCCGAGCTGGACACGCTGACCTTGGCGCATGGGGCCAGCGAAGCGGCGCTGCACGAAGCCCTCGCGGCGGCTGTGCAGGCCGGGCTCATCTTCCGGCTGCACAAGGGCTACCGTTTTCCGCACGACCGGATCCAGCAGGCGGCCTATGCGCTCTTTCCCGAGGCGGAGCGCGCCCGGGTCCATTTGCGCATGGGCAGGCGGCTGCTGGCGAGCATGACCGGAGACGACCGCGCGGAACATTTGTTTGAAATCGCCAACCAGTTCAATCGCGGCGCGGCCTTGCTGGCTGACCGGCACGAGAAAATTCGCGTGGCGGAGATCAACCTGCGCGCCGGGCGCAAGGCGAAGGCGTCGGCGGCATATGCGGCGGCCGGCGCGTATTTTTCCGCCGGCATGGCGCTGCTGGAGGCAAACGACTGGGGGCGTGAATACGCATTGACCTTCACCCTCTGGCTGGAGCGCGCGGAATGCGCCTATCTCACCGGCGATTTCGCAACGAGCGAGCTTCTGATTGCGGAGCTGCTGCGGCGCGGCGCGTCGAAAATCGACCTCGCTTCCGTGTATCATCTGAAGGTCCTGCTCCATACCCTGAAGTCGGAAAATCAAGAGGCCGTGGCCAGCGCGCTCACTTGCTTGCGCCTCTTCAGCATCGACATCTCCGCGCGGCCGCCCTGGGAACAGGTCCAGGCGGAATATGAGACAGTCTGGCAAAGCCTCAAGGGGCAGCCGCTCGAAACCCTGGTCGATGTGCCGCTGATGACCGATCCGGAACTGCAGGCCGCGATGCAGCTGCTCTCAACCCTGCTGGGCCCGGCTTTCTTGACCGATCCCCCGCTCTTTTGCTGGCTTGTGAGCCGCATGGTGAATATCAGCCGGCAGCACGGGGCCTGTGGGGCGTCGGCACACGGCTATGCGTATTTCGGTTGCATCCTGGGGCCGGTCTTTCATCGCTATGATGAGGGGTATCGTTTTGTTCGGCTCGCCTGCCGTGTGGTGGAGAAGCACGGCTTCATCGCCTATCAAGCGAAGGTCGAGCATTCCATAGGCCTCTCGGCGGTCTGGACGCAACCGCTTACCACCGCGATCGAGTTCAATCGGGCCGCCATTCGCACCGCTTCCGAGACGGGGGATTTGACCTCCGCCTGCTACAGCATGGCGCGCTTAAACCACCTGTATCTTTATCGCAATGATCAGCTCGACGTCGTGTGGCAGGCAACCGAGGAGAGCCTGGCCGTCGTCCGCAAAACCGGGTTTCGCGATGTCATGGACAACATCATCAGCAGCCAACGCTTCATCGCGACCATGCAGGGCCGGACCTTCAACCTCTCCACGTTCGATGACGCGCAATTCGACGAGGCGGCGTTCGAGGTCCGGCTGACCGAAGATCGGACCGCCATGACGGCCTGCATTTACTGGCTGCTGAAACTGAAGGCACGGTACCTGTCGGGCGCCTATGCCGAGGCCCTCGCTGCGTCCGAAAAAGCGAAGGCGCTGCTCTGGAGCACGGCCGCCCATATCAAGCTGCTCGATTACCATGCCTACACCGCGCTGACGATGGCGATGCTCTATCAGGACGCGCCGGCGCCGCAACAGACCGAATGGCGCCACCGCTTACAAGCACACCAGGACCGGCTGCGCGAATGGGCCGATACCTACCCGCCGACATTCGGCGGCATGTATGCCTTGATCTCGGCCGAGCTCGCCCGCCTCGAGGGCCGCGATGCCGATGCCATGAGGCTTTACGAACAGGCGATCCAATCCGCACGCAGGCATGGCTTTGTCCAGAATGAAGGCTTGGCCCATGAAGTGGCCGCGCGCTTTTACGCGGCGCGCGGCGTCGAGACCCTCGCCGAGGTCTGTTGGAAAAACGCGCGCTTCTGTTACCTTCGCTGGGGTGCGGAGGGAAAAGTCCGGCAGCTCGAAGGCGCGCATCCGTGGCTCCGCGACCAACCAGAGACGCCGCCTTCCGGCACCATACTCGGTGGCCGCGTCGAGCAATTTGAGTTCGAGACGGTGATGAAGGCGTCACAGGCCCTTTCCGGCGAAATCGTCCTCGACCGGCTCATTGAAACCCTGATGACATTGGCGCTCGAACATGCCGGCGCCGAACGCGGTTTTCTGGTTCTGCTCCAAAGCGACATGCCGACCATCGGCGCGCAAGCGAAGGTTGATCATGGTCGCGTTGCGGTCACGCTTCGACATGACGCCGTGACGCCAGCCGAAATGCCTGAATCCGTTCTCCGCGTGGTCATCCGGACGCATCAGAACCTGATCCTGGATGATGCGTTGGCGGAAGATCCTTTTTCGGCGGATGCGTATGTTCGCCAGCAGCGGGTTCGGTCGGTCCTTTGCCTGCCCTTGCTCAAGCAAACCGAGTTGCTCGGCCTGCTGTATCTTGAGAACAACCTGGTCTCGCATGTTTTCACGCCCGCCCGGATCGCGATCCTGCAACTGCTCGCCTCCCAGGCCGCGATTTCGCTGGAAAATGCCCGTCTTTATGCCGACCTGCTCAAGGAAAACCGTGAACGGCGAGTGGCCGAGGACGCGCTGCGGATGAGCGAGGCACGGTGGCACAGCCTGTTTGAAACTGTTCCCGTCGGCGTCGCCCTGGTGGGGGAGGATGGGCGTTTTGGCGACGTGAACCCGGCCTTCTGCGCGATGACCGGCTATTCCGCCGCAGAACTTCGACGCTTGACGCCGACGGATATCACGCATGAGGACGACCGCGCCGCCATCGAGACGATTCTCGCCGCGCAGACTGCAGATTTATTCCATACGCTGCGCATCGAACAGCGTTACCGGCGCCGGGATGGCGGCATCATCTGGGTGGATTGCAGCGCTGTCACGGTGCCACTGATGGGCAAGGCGCGTCTGCGCGCCGGGGTCGCGGTTGACATCACGGAGCGCAAACACGCGGAGGCCGCCCTGCGGCGCAGCGAGGCCTACCTGACCGAAGCGCAGCGCCTGAGCCGCACCGGAAGTTTTGGCTGGAATGTCTCTCGCGGAGACATTTTCTGGTCAGCGGAAAGCTTCAATATTTTCGGCTATGAGAAAGCCCCCAGCGCCACTATCGACTGGGTGTTGCAACGGGTTCATCCGGAAGACCTCGCCCTCGTGCAGCGCGTCATCGCGCAGGCTGGCAGCACCGGGAGCGATTTTGATTTTGAGCATCGCCTGCTGATGCCGGATGGGGCGGTCAAATATGTTCACATGGTCGGCCACGCCGTCAGGGACCAGGCGAATGAGCTGGAATTCATCGGCTCGGTGATGGACGTAACCGCCGCCAAACGCGCCGAGGAAGAGCTGCACAAGGCCCAGGCGAATCTCGCGCATGCGGCACGCGTGATGACCTTGGGAGAGCTGGCGGCTTCGATCGCCCATGAGATCAACCAGCCGCTCGCCGCCATCGCCGCCAGCGGCAATGCCTGCTTGCGCTGGATCGGCCGGGCGCCGCCCGATCTCGATGCGGCCCGCAAGGCGCTGGCGCGGATCGTGCAGGATGCCTACCGCGCGGGTGACGTGATCCGCAGCCTGCGCGCCCTGACGTCGAAATCCGAACCACGGCTGATGAAGCTGAACGTCAATGAAGCGATCAAAGAGGCGTTGCTCTTCGTCAAAAGCGACATCCACCGCCATCGCGTCGCCCTGAAAACCCAACTGTCCGCCGAGATCCGGCCGGTCCTCGGGGACCGCGTACAGTTGCAGCAGGTGCTGCTGAATTTAATGACGAACGGGATCGATGCCATGGGGATGGTTCCCGAACAATCCAGAGCGCTGACCATCAGTTCGGAATACTGCCAACCGGATGGGGTGCTGGTGAGTGTGAAGGATACCGGCACCGGCCTCGATCCCGCCGCCGCCAATCATATTTTTAACCCTTTCTACACCACGAAGTCGGAGGGTATGGGGATGGGACTCTCCATCAGCAAAACGATCATTGAGGCCCATGGCGGTCAGCTTTGGGCGAAACCCAATCTGCCCCAAGGCTCCATTTTCCAATTTCGGCTGCCGGTTGCCGGCCAGGAGGTTGCATGACCGACCCCCAAACTGTCGTCTTTGTCGTCGACGACGATGCATCGGTACGCGCCGCCGTCGAGGATCTGCTCCGGTCCGTCGGATTGGCGGTACGCACCTATGGATCGACGCAGGAATTCCTGCAGAGCAAGCTTCCCGACGTGCCAGGATGCCTCGTGCTCGACGTCAGAATGCCTGGGCAGAGCGGCTTGGAATTTCAGCGAACGCTGACAACCACCGGGATCCATCTCCCGATCATATTCATCAGTGGCCATGGCGACATCCCGATGTCGGTGCGGGCCATAAAGTCTGGCGCCATCGAGTTTCTTACCAAACCCTTGCATGAGCAGGAGCTGTTGGATGCGATTCAGGGCGGGATCGAGCGGGACCGCGCGCGGCGTGAGGGCGCCAAGGCCTTGACTGAATTGCAAGCCCGGTTCGAGTCACTGACAGCGCGCGAACGCGAAGTTCTCGAGCTGGTCATTACCGGGCAGCTCAATAAGCAGATTGCCGCCCAACTGGAGCTCAGCGAAGCCACGGTGAAAGTCCATCGCAGCCAGATCATGCATAAAATGCGCGCACGCTCTTTGGTCGATTTGGTCCGCATGGCTGACACGCTGGGCGTCTCCAAGCCAAAGTCACAAACGACTTAAACCAAAGCCACTAAACCAAAGTCGTAGATATCCTATCCTTCCTGTTGAGTTCATTATTCACATCGTGGTGGGCTGGTTGACGCAGGCAAGGGGAACTCCTTCCAACGAGCAATGGTTTAAATTGATGAATGGCGCTAACGTCGGACGCGAGACAGGAGATCAGAAGTGTCAAAAAATTCCATGATCTCGATCGTCGATGATGATTCGTCGGTTCGTGAGGCGCTGAAAGACCTGATACGGTCGATGGGTTTTGCCGTCGCCACTTTCGCGTGCGCCGAGGATTTCCTGAGCTCTGACGTTCTTGCGCAGACGGGCTGCCTGATCACCGATATGCGCATGCCCGGAATGTCGGGACTGGAGCTGCATACGCGCCTGCAGGATAAGGGCACGCCGGTCCCGATGATCCTTATCACCGCCTTCGCGGACGAGAAGGAAAGGGCCCGGGCGTTGCAGGCGGGCTTCTTGGGGTATCTGACCAAGCCCTTCAATGAGTCCGAATTGCTCGGCAAAATTCGCTCCGCATTTGGTGGCCAAGAATAAATCCACATCCGCCATCCGGAACCGCGCGAGCCTTCCGCGCCGGACACCCCCGACATTTTGCCGACCGTTTGATCTGCCTCAAGGCAGTTCGAGCCGCTGGTGAATAAAAATTCCAAGTCCCGGTGGTGAACGCGCTTCATCATCAGATGCTTCGGTGCAGAGGAGAGGATGGCATGCCCAGAGTTGCGATTGTCACCGGCGGCACGGAAGGAATTGGCGCCGCAGCGGCGGAACAATTGAAGCAGGCCGGCTATATTCCCATTGCGACCTATGGCCACAATGACAAGGTGGCCCAGGAATTCACGTCCCGCACCGCCATTGCCGTGCGCAAATGGGACGTGGCGGACTACCCCGCGTGCGAGGCGGGCGTCAGCGAGATCGCGTCCGCCTTTGGCCCCGTTGACGTGCTGATCAACAATGCCGGCATCACCGCCGACTGCATGCTCCACAAAATGGGCGCCGATCAATGGCAGCGCGTGATCGACACCGATCTTACCGGCTGTTTCAACATGTGTCGCGCGGTCATCAAGAGCATGCGGGAGCGCCGCTTTGGCCGTATCGTCAATGTCAGCTCCATCAACGCCCAGGCCGGCCAGCTCGGCCAGGTCAACTATGCCGCCGCGAAAGCCGGCATGATCGGCCTGACGAAGTCACTGGCCCTGGAGGGCGCCGGGCACGGTATCACCGTGAACGCCGTTGCCCCCGGCTATACTGACACACCGATGGTGGCCCATGTGCCGCCGGATATACTCAAAACGATCGTCGCCAAAATTCCCGTCGGCCGCCTGGCTCAACCATCAGAAATCGCTTACGCCATCGCCTTTCTCGCCGCCGACGAGGCCGCCTATATCACCGGCGCCACCCTCACCATTAACGGCGGGCTGTACCTGACCTGAACGAGGCGCCCCTCAGCCGAAGTGTGAACAAATCGGCTTCTAGACAAAAGAAAGTGGCCGCTTTTTGAAAAAAGCGGCGCAAAAACTCTTGGCTCCGCTGGGCCTGAGTCTGCGTCGCCGACAACGCCCATAACCCAGAATCAATAAAGTTTTTTTGCTTCTTTTTGTTCACAAAAAGAAGCCTTCCCCTTGCCTTGGCCGATTTGACCTAAGGTAACCCTCTAAACGCCCCCCAAAAAGCGGCCACTTTTTTTCGCCACACGCAGCGGCCGCACCTTCGAGACAACAAAAAATAACGAGCGGACGGAATAAACACCGCCGCTAGTTGTCTAAAGGGCTGACGCCGCATACGGGTGCCGTTGACCGGACCTCGCCATGCGCGTCTGACCTCGAAGGAAAGGAATGGAATAAACATGGCGATGCGCTCTTTTGGTCTGGTCTTGGCGGTGGCGACACTCTCGTGCTCCGCGGCGATCGCAGCTCCGGCGCAGGAGCATCTGCGTGGGACGATCGCTTCCGTCAGCGCCGGCGAGATCCTCGTCCATACGCGGGGCGGCCGCGATGTCCCTGTGCTGCTGAACGGGGGCACGCACTATCTGCAGGTCGAGAAGGCCAGCCTCGGTCATATCGAGAAAGGAAGTTATATCGGGACCGCAACAAAGAGCGTCGGCTCGACTCTCGTAGCCCTCGAGGTCGTCCTCTTCCCGCCCTCGATGAGGGGCACAGGCGAAGGCCACTACGCTTGGGACAAGATCGCGGATACGACGCTTGCCGGGGGCGGCACAACCGCCAGCACGATGACCAACGGTAATGTCGCTGCCGTTGCCGCGCCCGCCGCGATGGTGAACAGTTCGATGACCAATGGCAATGTCTCAGCCTCCGCCGCGCAAAATGGCCTGCGGCAGTTGACCGTCTCTTACAAGGGCGGACAGCAGATGATCATCGTGCCGCCGACCGCGCCGATCGTAACCTACCGGCCGGGTACGGTCTCGGAGGTCACGAAAGGCGCGCCGGTCTTCATCAAGGCGGTGAAAAATGGCAACACCATCACCGCCGAGGCCGTCGCCGTGGGCATCGATGGCGTGACCCCGCCAATGTAACGCCGGCTCGGAGGCAATCATGAGAACACATCGTAACGCCACCCGGCCCGCCCATCCGGTTGCCATCCGCGTGATGCACTGGATCGGCGTGTACGCCATGGGCTGCATGATCTTCAGCGGGTGGGAGATCTACAACGCCTCGCCAAGCCTGCCGTTCCTGTTTCCTCGCTGGGCGGGACTCGGAGGCTGGCTCGGCGGCGCACTGGCTTGGCATCTGAGTGCGATGTGGCTGCTGTTCGCAGACGGCATTGCCTATCTCGCCTACGGCTTTGCCTCCGGCCATTTCAGAAGGGATCTGAGACCACCCCGCCCCGGAGAGTTCTTGCGCGATGTCTGGGCCGCACTGGCGTTGCGGCTCGGGCATCGGCTCGGCCACTATAATGCGGTGCAGCGCCTGCTTTATGTCGGCGTGATCCTGGTCCTTCTGGTTCAGGTCGCCACCGGGCTAGCCATCTGGAAGCCGGTGCAGTTCGGGTGGCTCGCCGGCTTGTTCGGCGGCTACCCGGTCGCGCGTGGTATCCATCTGGCCATGATGCTTCTGCTGACGGCTTTCGTCGTGCTGCATGTCGCTTTGGTGGTGCTGTTTCCACGCACGCTGGCTTCCATGATCGTGGGGCTGCGGGCGGAGCCGGAGCAAAAGCCTTGAAAGCAAACCGCCTTCTGCCCGCGGTCCGGCCGCGGGACGTCCAGCCGGAACTGGATCGCCTCTCGCGCCGCGGCTTCCTGCGTCGCGGCCTTTCGCTGGGCAGCCTTGCGCTGCTCACCGGGTGCGATCTTTCCACCCATTCCGGAGTCGATGCCGCCTTGGAAGCCATGCTGCGCTTCGACGACAAAGTGCAAGCGGCACTCTTCAGCGAGACGCGCCTGGCCGAAACCTATCCGGCCAGCGCGATCACGACGCCCTTCCGGTTCAACGCCTATTACCCGGAATGGGAAGTGCGTCCGGTCCCCGATGGCTGGCGGCTGGCGGTTGCGGGGCTGGTGGACGAAAAATCGGCCTGGACCATCCAAAACCTCCGCACTTTGCCCCAGGTGGCGCAGATCACCCGTCATATCTGCGTCGAAGGCTGGAGCCAGATCGGACAATGGAGCGGCGTGCCACTCGGCCTGTTCCTCCGTCGCGTCGGCGCCGACCTGCGCGCGCGCTACGTGAACTTCACCTGCTTCGACGGCTATTCGACCAGCATCGACATGGCCAGCGCGCTACACCCGCAGACGCTCCTCGCCCTCGATTTCGAGCGCCAGCCACTGGCGCCTGAATGGGGCGCGCCGGTACGGCTGCGGATTCCGACCAAGCTCGGCTTCAAGAGCGCCAAGAACCTGCAGGCCATTGAAGTCACCAACATCTATCCGGG
>DATJHR010000077.1:0-13350 GCA_035493735.1 Acidocella sp. | reverse complement strand
ACCTGAAGGGCTTCAAACCCCTCGAATTCCGGCGGCCCCATGTAAGACGGCGCGTTGCCGCTGCGGTTGCCGGCTTGGCCGTGAGCGGCCCGGAACGCCTCCGATTTGGTCCAGGCTTCGAACGCGGCCTGAGTCTCCCATATCGAGTGGCTGGCATACAGGACATGATCCGCACGTTGCGGCCCCTTGAGCAGGCAGAATTCCACAAACCCCGGAACGCCAAGCAGATGGCTCTCCCGGCTCTTCCACATATGTTCGAAATCGGCCTCCGAGCCGAACGCCACCTTGAAGCGATTCATGGCGATATACATGGGCACATTCCTTTGTCGTTTTTGGCCACCAAGCACATGGGGTCCCGTCCACCAAAGGCAAGCAGGTTCCGCTCGGAGGCAGGTGCCAGGTCGTCGGGGCAGGAATGCCGGCCATGCGTCTGAGTCCCTTAGCGCCTCTCACCAGCCGACCTATGTTCAGTGCGCCGACGATCGACCGTCGACATCCCAAAAACTTGCCCCGGAGCAATCCGGGGCTTTTTGTTTGCAGGCCGTTGCGCTTGCAGCGAGCGATCGGTTAGGTGCAACAAATACATATATATGGACATTTGCCGCTGTCGTGATAGCAAGGCGGTACGGTTTTTTAAATCTCGACCGTGATTTGGCTGATCGGCATAATTGCGCCTCAGCCCGCCCTGCAGTTCGGGGATGAAAGGAAAGATTGATGACTAACGCGCCCGATCCGATCACCCGCGTCACGGTCAAGGCCTGGCGCGACCGGTTTTTGGACATGGACCGGAAGTTACCTGAGGAATCCGCCGTGGCGCTTAGCTATGACCGCGTCACCTTCGCGGTGATGATGGCGAGCCCGCAGGACTTGCAGGATTTTGCGGTAGGGTTTTCGCTCTCCGAAGGCATCATCCAGAGTCCCGAAGACATTCTGAGTTACGAGCTGGCGGTGCTGCCGCTCGGTCTGGAGTGCCGGATGGAGCTGCGCCCTGACCGCCGCGAGGCGTTGGAAGCGCGCCGCCGGCGCATTGCCGGCCCGGTCGGTTGCGGGTTGTGCGGCATGGACAGTCTGATCGAGGCGATCAAGCCGCCGAAATCGGTGAACCCGACGATCAGCGTGCCGGCGGCCAAAATCGCGGCGGCGATCCGCCGTCTGCCGCCGCTGCAAATGCTGAACCGCGAGACCCGTGCGGTGCATGCCGCTGCCTTCTACACGCCCGCGGACGACGCGCTGATCGTACGCGAGGATGTTGGCCGGCATAACGGGCTGGACAAGCTCATCGGCGCGGTCAAGCGGGCAGGGGGCCAAGGGCCGGAGGGGGTGGTGCTGCTGACCAGCCGCGTCTCGATCGAACTGATCCAGAAAACCGCCGTCTTGGGGGCCGGAATCATCGTCGCCGTATCGGTGCCGAGCGCGCGTGCGGTGCGCGAGGCGGAGGCGGCGGGAATGACCTTGATCGCCGTTGCCCGTGATGACGGGTTCGAGATTTTTACTCACCCCGAACGCATCACAGACTGAAGCGAAAAGTGGTGGCCGCGGTCAAACCACAATGGACGACATGGTCGGTTGCTCGGTAAGCAGGTCGGCGATTTGTTCAAGGCTGGCGCGCAACTCGTTGCGTGTCGCCGGCCCGCCCAGGCTGAGGCGCACGGCCTCGGGGCCTGCGCCAAGGGCAAAGGCGTCGCTGCCAACCACGCCGATGCCGATCGCGCGGAGGCGGGTGATAAATTCGGCGCGCGTCCAGGAGGATGGAAGCGACAGCCAGACGTGAAAGCTTTCCGGCTTTGCCACGCAGGAGGTGGGCGGCAGGACCGACTGAGCGATCTCCTGGCGGCGGATCGCTTCGCTGCGGATCGCTGCCAGAACCGCGGCGGCTGTGCCATCCTGGATCCAGCGCGTCGCGATCGCGACCGTCAGCGGCGAACTGATTGAAGCGACCGCACGTATAGCCCCGACCATGCGAGGGACCAGCCGTGTGCTGGGCGGGACAAGGTAGGCGGTTCGCAACGCCGGTGACAGGCATTTCGCAAGGCTGGCAATATAATAGACGAGTTCGGGTGCTAAGCTCGCAAGCGGTGCAGGGGCGTGCCGGGGCAGGAAACCATAGGCGTCGTCCTCTATGATCGGCACGCCATGTTGGCGCGCCACCGCGACGATGGCTTTGCGGCGCTCGAGAGACATCGTCGCTGTTGTCGGGTTGTGGAACGTCGGCGTGCAATAAAGCGCCTTTGGCGCCTCCTTGCGACAGGCTTCGTCGAACGCTTCCGGGATCAGGCCCTCCTCATCCATCGCAATGGGCACGAGACGAAAGCCGAGATGGGCGGCGAGAGCCCTGAAGCCGGGATAGGTGAGGGCCTCGCAGCAAATCACGCCTCCTGGCGGGGCAAGGAAGCCGGCGACGGCAAGCAGCGCGCCCTGGGCTCCGGGGCAAATCAGCACCCGCTCGGCGCCGAGCCCAGGGAATTTATGCCCGAGCCATAGCGCGCCGGCCGCCTTATCGGGTGCCGCTCCGCCCGGTTCTTGATAGCGCAGGAGCAGATCGATCCCGCGCGATGATTCAAGTTCGACGATTCCGGCCCACATCCGCGCCGTGAGCCCTGCATCGTCAATCCGCGGGGGCAGGTTCATGCTCATGTCGACCAACCCTGCGCGCATGGAGGGCGTGGTTCCCGCGCTCTGTCGGCGCACAAAGGTGCCTTGTCCCACGCGTCCTTCAACCAAGCCGCGGCGGCGTGCTTCCGCATAGGCACGGGTGACGGTGGTGAAATCAATGCCAAGTGTCTCGGCGAGGCCCCGTTGCGTGGGCAGCTGCATGCCCGCGGCGAGTGCGCCGGAAAGGATGTCGGCGGCCAGCGCGTCTGCGATCGCAATATACATCGGGCCGTCCGACTTGCTGATTTTCGGCGCCCAGGGAGCTGTTCTCTCTAAATCATCCAATGTACGTGCCCCCACGGAAATTGCAGGTTTCTAGATCGGATGACACGTGCGGGCAAGGCTTGAGGCTCTGCATATCCATACAATGGCCGTCGAGCTTGTGCTGCTAAGGGGATCCACGAGAGGCGGGCAGGCCGATTGGCGCACCGTCTCATTTCCGGATGGCTGGTGTCCCGCCAGCGGCCCAATCAATCGGCTATTGCTGTACAATAGAATGCAGTTATACGGACTTGTATGCCTTTACGATGCGCTGTCATCCATAAGCATGTAAGGGCTCTTTCCGAGTGGGCGCCAGCTCCTGGCGCAGGTCGTGGAGACACGTGCGCAGATCGCTGAGAAAATGATGGAAATGCGGGTTTGATCGTCAAGACGTCGCTTGCCCAAGCTCGGTCGACCAGCGAACATGTCAAGCCGAACTAATCCAGCTTGACGAGGAGCTCGCTCAAAAGGGGACGCAGCCGTCTCACTTCGTCGCGATGTGTGACGGACAGGGACAAAAGCGCGGCTTCGCCAGCTTCGGTGAGATGCAGCTTCATCACACGCCGGTCGGTCGCCTCCGGGCGACGTCCCACCAGCCCCAGTGTCGTGAGCCGGTCGGCCAGCTCGCTCGCGCTATGGGGCTTGACCATGAGAAACTCCGCCAGCTCGCCGATCGAAAGCGCGGACTGGTCAGCCGCGCGAATGCCAAGCAGGGCCTGGTGCTGCTGCGGTGTCAGGCCGGCGGATCGCGCGGCGGCCTCGCTGAACTGGATGAAGCGCCGCAGCGCGTAGCGGATCGCCGCAAGGGTTTTGTAATCATGATCGGTGAGTTGGTCTGACGGCATTATGGACATGCGCCTCATCATGCCGTGGCACCGTAACGAAGGCCAGATGCTTTTTACCGGAGAGCGTTCATAGGCGAAACGCCATCGAAGCCGATGGCCATCGCTTCCAGGGCATGACGGGTCTAGGTCAGACCGCTGCCAGCTTTGTCCGTTGCCGCCGTGTCCCGCAACCGCCCCGGCCGCACGCCGAAGCGGCGCAGAAAGGCTCTGCTGAGCGCGACCTCGGATTGATAGCCAACATGATCGGCGATCGTGCCGATGGGCTCGCGGCCGGCGAGGAGAAGCTGGCGCGCCAGGTTAAGGCGCAGCTCGGTCAGGAAGGCCAGCGGGGAGGTGCCGCCAACCTTGCGGAAGCCTCGCACCAGCGTGGCACGCGAGGTGGCGGCAATGTCTGCCAACGCGTCGAGCGACCAGTCACGGGTGGGATCACGCAGCATGGCAAGCACCGGCAGCGCGGTTGAGCGCTGCGCCAGAAGGGCCAGGAGCCCTAAGGGCGGCGGTTGATCCTCCAGATGACTTCGCAGGATCATCATAAACATGGCGCTGGCCAGGTCGGCGGCGATGGCCGCCGCACCTAGCCGGGCGCGGGCGAGCTCATCGCGGATGATGGTGCCAAAGCGCTCGATCGCCGTGTCCTTACCGGCGCGCAAGACGATCATGTCGGGCAGCGTGGCGATCACCAGATTGTCGGGCGCCGCTTGGAAATAGAGGCTGCCGCAGATCAGCTCGGTGTCGATGGCAACACCGGCGCTGGTTTTCATGCGTATGGCGTCGTTGTGCGTGACGGTGATTGACATGCCTTCAGCATGGGCCGCACGCGCCGTCCGCACGACATGCCGGTCGCCATGCGGCAACAGAAGCACATCGCCGGCTTGCAGCGCCAGGAGCGCGCGGTGCGACCGCTCCAGCAAGCATTGGCCTTGGGTGACGATGTGAAAATAAGCCCTGCTCGGCCGCACCTTGTCATGAACCGACTGCCAATTGCCGCCGAAGCGGCAGAGATCCTCCAACTCCGGGCGGACCCGCAGCAACGGCGCTAAGCCACTGAGCGGGTCTCTGGCGCCCTCGGGCACGTCTGGTGTCACGGCTTTCCCTTCATCTGATCCGCGTGGTCATGTCTTTGCGCCGCGCCAGCATTAGCACACAGGGGCAGGCGGCTTAGGTTTGCGCATCTTCAAACCGGAGTCATTTTCATGCACATGATGGATTGGAACAGCTATCGTCAGCAGGTTATCGCCGGAGTCGGCGGCGTCGCCAAGCTGAGCCCCGACACGGTGAAGGGGTATGCCACTCTTTCCGGTGCCGGTGAAAAAACCGGGCACCTCGACGCCAAAACCCGAGAGCTGATTGCGCTTGCGGTGGCGATCACCACGCGTTGCGACGGTTGTATCACGGTCCATGCCGAGGCTGCCCGCAAGTTCGGCGCCACCAAGGAAGAGATCGCCGAGGCGCTGGGCACTGCCGTCGCCATGAATGCGGGCGCGGCCTTGGTCTATGCCACCCGCACCCTGGACGCGTTCGACGCGGCCGTCGAGAAAGCTTGAGGCGACGGTACGGACCATAAATAAAGGCGGTCGGTTGTTCGTCCGCCTGGTGGCATACTGGGGTACCATGCAGTACCCCAGCGTGCCACCAGCCTGTGGATGAGGCCTTTGCGCCTCTGGCCCGTGCTGTTTTCAGCGCCGCAGGCTCAAAGGCGCAAAAATTTTTCGCGCCGCTTTTTTCAAAAAGCGGCTGCTTTCCACCCTGGGAACGCCGGCTCGGCGTGGCCGTGCTCCCATGTTGTCGCCTTGCCACCCTACCTCGTGGACGATTAAAGATTCCATTGGTTAACTAACCGTCAGGAATGCAAACTATGGTCAAAATAAAGAATATCGCGGTGCTGGCGATTCTCGCCTTGTCCGCCTGTTCAGCAGGGATGGAGGAGAGCCGGCCCGTGCCGGTTGATTTGAGCAAAGCAAAACCAGGCGAGAGTCGGCTGGATGTTGTCTCGACGTTCGGCGCGCCAGCCGGGCAGATCAGCACGTCGAGCGGCGCCTGCGACATTTATTCGATGTACACGACCGGCCTGGGCGGCTTTGGCAAGGGCGTTGTGACCGGCGGCGAGGTGTTGAGCGATGTGGCGACGTTGGGCTTGGCCGAGGTGATCTGGACGCCTGTGCAATCTGCGACGCGGCCGACGAAACACACGGTGCTGTTTTGCTACGACAAAAAGGACCGGCTCGTGAGCATCAGCAATAAAAATCCGACCTGACACGACCGAAACAATAGATCTCCGGGAAGGCAACCCTGGAGGCCGCCCCACGGCACGGCGCGGCGGGCAGGGAGGGCCTTCCGTCCCGCCACCGGGATGTCCCGTATGCAGGGCGACCATCGGGCCGCCCCGTCATCGCCACGACGTCGCGCAGTCGATCGGCTAGTAGGGCCGTTTACCCATAACATTCCCTGGCGGCTCGTAATCGCAAACCAGAACGTCGCGCCCGTAGGTCTCAGCGAACCCACACCCAACCGCTCTCGTCGCCTTCCAGACCATTTGGCTATAATGACCCACATCCATCCAGTTGCCGGTGGTGGAGATGTCGGGGAAGTCGCCATCGGTAAAGTCAGCTTGCTCGCTGCCCCACAGATCGACCAACTGGGTCAGCGACTCGCTGCCGGCCGTCGCCATGGCCAGGTTCTGGCCCGGTCCGCTGTGCTCGAGCTGTCCGATCTCGGCAAGATGGACAGCCCATTGCTGCGCATTCTCCGCCAACCGGTCCGACCACCGCAACGGCGGCAGACCGAGACGGGCGCGATAGGCGTTGTTGGCGGCCAGCAGCTCGGCTGTGCTGCTTGCGTCTGCATGGGCGTGAGCCGTGAAGCCGAGAGCCAGGGCGGCAAGCACGGCGATGGTTAGTCTCTTCATTTAATCCTCTGTTGTTCCAGCTGACGGACCGATGTCAGCTAAATCGACGGCCCGTAAGGGGGCGATGTGGCGGAGATGTGGCCAGCATGGTGAAGGTGCGCAGGCGTTCGCCTCGTGGTCCACGCCATCCCTCCCAGAGACCAAGCCAACAACAGCGGCTGTTGGGTTGCCTTCTTCACTATGATTTGGATCGATGTTGGCTAATTAAACAAATTAATAGTGCTGCTTCCAAGGAAGTCTCCTCGGACTTTCATTTAATCGTCACTGGCAAGGGCAGAAGAACCATGTAGGCCGTGCCGGGTAGTGTGACTATTGATGGGGTTCGAATGGTAAGACGTGTTGTATTGGTTGTCCTGGACGGGCTCAGGCGTGATTTTCTGAGGCCGGATCTGACGCCAAACCTTCTTGCTCTGAAGTCTAAGGCAACATTCTTCAACGGCTATCGCTCGACATTTCCGTCAACAACACGGGTGGTTTCGGCCACTGTTGCAACCGGATGCCGGCCCTCCCGCCACGGCCTGCAGGGTAACGCCATGGTCCTTGTCGAGGAGGGCAAGCTTGTTCTCCATGATGTCGGGCGTCCGGATTACCTGCAGCACAAACGTTCGGTGACCGGCTGCTCTCTGGCGACGCCGACTCTCGCTGAGCGGCTGGCGCCCTTTGGCGGCGCAATCCTTTTTAACAATGTGTCACCAGGCGCCGCATATGCGCATGACCCCGACGGGTACGGGTGGGCATTCCATCGCGCCGGCTCCTATGGGCCGGGGCGCGTCGCGGTCGAAGATGCCAAGAAGCTCAACGTAACCCTGAGCATTGATGGCGACCTGGCAATGTCTGAGCGTTTCCTTGAGGAGGCTCTCACGCAGGGCACCTACGCGCTGTCCACGATCTGGTTGGGAGAGCCGGACCATATCCAGCACGAGGTTCCCATGGGGTCGGACGAGCATCTCGATGTTTTGCGCCGGGTCGACGCGTGCGCCGGGCGGCTTATGGCCGCCGTGGCGGCCTTGCGTGAAGCGGGGCAGGATATCCTCCTGCTGGTCGGCTCGGACCACGGCCATCAGGCGGTAGAGGACGTGATCGATATCGATGCTGAACTCGTCGCTGCGGGCTTGAAGGAAAGCATGACATCAGGCGATGTCGTGGTCGCGCCGAACGGTACGGCTGCGCTGATCTATGTTCATCCGGCGCACCGCGGCAGGATCGGAGCGATTGCCGACTTTCTGAAACCCAAGGCCTGGTGCGGAGAGACTTTCATGGGAGCGGATTTGGCGACCGTCGGCCAAAGCGGCGCCAACGGCTTGGCCATCGCGATCTCGATGAAGGCCGATAACGAGGTGAATGCTTTCGGTGTCCCAGGACGCAGCTTTGTCGTCAAGCCGATGGACGGAAAGCCTGATCGGCGCGGCTGCGGTCAGCATGGGGGGCTTGGCGATTTCGAGCAACTGCCATTCCTGATGGTCGAGGGTGAAGGATTCGAGGCCGGCTGCAGCTATGAGGGCGCGGTTTCGGCCGTCGACATTGCCCCGACGGTTCTGCGCCATTTGAGACTTCCGTGCTCTGGTATGGATGGTTCACCGCTCCAGCGTGTCAGCAATCTGGACTGAAAATCGTCACGATACAGCAGCATTAATCCAGAAAGGCGCCCCCGCTGCAATTAAAGTTAAGGAGACCCCTAATGTCTTTCGATCTTTTAGATTCCCCTGAGCTACGGGGCTTTCATCGGCGACTTACTGTGCTGTCGGCCGCAGGGATGTTTCTCGACGGCTTTGATCTGACGGTCATTGCCGTCGCCCTGCCTTTTCTAACCAAGAAATGGGGAATTTCTCCTGAGCTGGCCGGCATCGTGGCATCGTCGGCTGTGGTCGGCATGCTGCTTGGCTCGCTGATCCTTGGCCATCTCACGGACCGCATCGGCCGCAAGGCGATGTACCTCGTCGACCTTCTTTGCTTTGTCGTCTTCGCCGCGCTGACGGCGGTATCGCAAAATGTTTGGGAATTTATCCTGTTCCGGTTCCTGCTGGGTATCGGGATCGGCGCTGATTACCCGATCTCGACCACCTTGCTCTCCGAGTTTGTGCCGGCATCGCGGCGCGGCGCGTTCGTGACCGCCGTCGGCACCTGCTGGTTTGTGGGTGCGGTCGCGGCTTATCTTATCGGCTATCTGTTGCTTCCGGTCGGGCCAAATGCGTGGCGCTGGATGCTGTTGATCGGTTCAGCGATTGCTCTGGTCGTCATCTTCTTTCGCTCCCGCATCCCGGAATCGCCGCGTTGGCTAGCTTCCCAAGGTCGCCACCGCGAGGCCAGCGCGGTACTCACGGCTCTGACCGGCAAGACCGAGCTGCCGCAAGCCGTTCCTCGCCATGCATGGAGCAGCCTGTTCAAGAGCCCGCTTCTGAAACTGACGTTATTCGTCGGGATTTTCTGGTTCTGCTACGACGTGGCTTATTACGGCATCGCCATGTACACGCCGACGATTCTCAAGACCTTTACGTCAGGTTCGACGCGTGCGGCCTATCTTGGCTCGGCGGCGATTTCCTTGCTCGGGATCGTCGGGGCTGGCTTTGGCATCTACCTTGTTGACCGCTGGGGCCGCCGCCCGCTGATCATCTTCGCCTTTGGCGGCCTGACCGTCATGCTTGTGGCGCTGGGTGTGCAGCCGCATCCGGCGTTAGCACTCCTCATTGTCTAGTTTGGCCTGGCGACGCTGTTTGCCAATATGGGCCCAGGCATCTTGTCTTTCGTGTACGCGACCGAGGCGTTTCCAACCAGCGTCCGTGCCGGATCGGTGGGTCTGGGAACGGCCGTCAGCCGCGTTGGGGCGATCTTGGCCATTGTGGTGGTCCCAAATCTCATCCACGCCTGGGGCTTGAGTGCGGCCCTCTGGTGCTTTGCAGGCCTCGCCGCGGTGGCTTTCGTGACCTGTATCCTTCTCGCGCCTGAGACCAAGGGGCAAGGGCTTGAGGAGATTAGCGGACGCGAGACACCAAGGGATCCAGTGATGAACCCCGCAGGCGTGGTCGGGGCTGAGCGTTAATTACGCCACGCCCATCGACGGTGGCGGGACGAAAAGCGTCCCGCCATTCAGCTCTTCGCCTTCGGTGCCGTTTGTGATGAAGTCCGAATATTCGCTTGTTTTTTGCAGTGCCAGACCTCGTAAAACTGATATTGCTTGATCAGCTCATAATTCGCGTGAAAGCGCTCCAGACCGCCTTTGTCCAATATTGGCAATCCATACACGCGACCGCGAAAGCTTTCTCCTTGACGAGGCAAAACCCAAGCTGGAATGCGGCAATTCTCCAGTAACGGATAGAGAACTGAACCCGAAAGGCCGGCGAAACGCTGATCACCGTAGTTCACGTAGTCGAATTTTGTGATTTGACCTAAAAATGCTTTCTCAACGCGGAGGTTTTCATCCAGAGTGACCTGGTACTGCTCAGCCCGCGTTCTTCCGGCGTTATCACCCATTTCAGAGTTCGGAAACGTCTTGAAAATTGAACGCAGTTCTTTTGCTTTTGCCTGCACAACGCCAATGGTTGGGATCTGCTTGGCCATTTGATACCAGCTAAAGGCCCAGATCGGCGCCGAGAAAAGCAAAACCGTCCCAAGTACAAGATTTCGGTTTTGAGACGCCTCGCTGTATTGCTCAGGAGTCAGTCTGCTCAGCTGCCTCGCTCCCACGTAAAGAGCCAGCGGGATAAGAGGCATCATATAAGGAGAACCGCCGCCTGGCTTGCCCGATATGAACGCGACAATGACAGTGCAGACAACCAAACCGACCAATAGAAAATGATCATGAAAGGAAGCCATTTTCCTGCGGAAAGTCAGGAGTGGCAGAGCAAGAATAACGAGACCATAGCAAATTGAATCAAAGACCGCCGGCATGATGAAGCCTTGATTTGGCATCATCAAAAGGTTGGCGATATAGGTTTGTGCAGAAAAGGACTCCATTCTGAATGGCAATATAATCGCTGCGCCAAATAATGCGCCGCCGACCGCAAAAGCGCCCGCCAGAGACGGCCAGGAGCGCACCATGGGAATGCAAGCAAGGGCTAACGGGATGAGATAAATTGCACCAAAAAGCTTGAAGTTCACGGCGACGCCGGCGAGAAGTCCGAGGCTGGCCAAGCAAACACTTGGACGTGCTCGTTCAAATATGAATATACCAAGAGAAACAAGAACAATCAGAAAAGGGTCCGGACGGTTCCAAAACCAATAATGCAGTTCAGACCAGAGAAGGGCAACCATCAGCGCTACCAGCGCTAGCGCCTTATTGGTGGAACGAACACGAGGACGAACTGCGAAAAACAACAGGGCAAGCCCCGCGAGGCCACAGAAAATCCCTACGAATTTCGAAGCGGAAATTGTAGGAAACCACAAAATTACCGGTGTTTGAGCAAGGAAGACGTAGGGTCCGTAGTTGCTTCCAACGATCATTTTGCCAAGGTTCCAGTCAGCATAAACCGGCGCCCCACGCAAAACGTTGCTGGCCAACAGCGGTATCGTCGACTCACCGTAATCAGCGAAGTTAGGTAGCCAGAGATAGACCGCGCATTGAGCGATTGCGAGCCCGATCAATATTTTTGAGAGCGTGTTGCTGGTTGCAAGCGTCCAAATTGTGGATCTCGAGATATGCTCGTAAGGTAGGAATCTGCATACCGAGACAAGGAACAGCAGACTCATAAACATGATCACATGACAGAAGCCCCAATAGACTTGAACCATTGTTTCCCCCAGGTCAGCCGATGTCAGCAGCGCGCCGACAGCATCCTACGGGTACTCAAGAGTGTTTCCGCGGAAACTGTGGCTTCCCCATTTTTCCTGCGTGTTTTGCAAGCCCATGATTGGTCCGCGTGCCTCCTATCGGGCGCGCCAAACCAGCGTGGCGGACATCGCATAATTCCAGACCACGCCGACCACGGCCCCCGCAGCCCCTGAAACGGCCGCATCGATGCTCTCCGTATACAGCGTCCGCGCGATGCCGATATTCGCGATCGCCCCCAATCCGCACACGAGCATGAATAATATCAAGCCGCGCCAATAGCGCTCGCCTTTAAGTCTCACCGTTCGATAGGTCAGTGAGTTATTCATCTGGAAATTCGTAACCATGGCCACCAGCGTGCCCAGCATCTGAGCGCGACCAAACGTCATGCCGGCATGCTGCGCCAAAAGCATCACAATAAGGTTCACCAGAACGCCCACACCACCCACTGCGGCAAAACTCATAAACCGCAACGGTATCGCGCCGCCCAGGGCCTTATCGATCAGTAGGCCGGCGAACTGAAACATCACCAACGCATCGAGTTTGCTCTCCCCAGCCCGGCGTGGTCGGAACTGATACGGAATTTCGGCTAACTGCAAAGGTGTTGGCGAGGCGAGCACCAGATCGAGCAGTATCTTGAACCCTTGCCCCACAAGCCTTGGCGCGAGTTGCTCGAACAAAGAACGGCGTAATGCAAAAAAGCCACTCATGGGGTCGTTGAGGGGGGTGCCGGAAAGAGTCCGGGCCAGCCTGATGCCCAGCGATGAAAGCCGCACCCGCATTGGCGAGGAAAGCCCGTCGGACGAACCGCCATCGACATGGCGGCTGCCGACCGCGATATCGGCGCCCGCTTCAAGAGCCGCGAACATCGCGAGCAAGCGCGTCTCGTCATGCTGTAAGTCACCATCAAGGACCGCTAAAAGCGATCCATTCGCCGCGAGAGCGCCTTCGATCACCGCCGTGGCCAAGCCCCGCCGCCCAACCCGGCGAATGCAGCGCACCCGTGCATCATCGCGGCCCATAGCCCGGGCAACCTCGGTCGTGCCGTCTGGGCTGTCGTCATCGACGAAGATGACTTCCCAATCGAGACCGGGCAAGGCCGCCTCAAGGGCTGCCACCATCGGAGCGACATTATCGCGCTCATTATAGCAGGGAACGATGATTGAAATTGCGGGGCCGGGACGGGGTCGTAGGACCTTAGATATTAAAGGATCTGGAGGCTGTCGTAGGATCTGCGACATTCATAACCTCTCGTTGCAAAAGCCGACACAGGGTTAATTCCAGCACTATATATGTCAGAACACTATCGAAACAATATCGTTCGATTGTCTAAATATAAAGAAGGCGCTCGTGGCGCTCATGATCCGCTGGGGGCCAGACACGCCGGATGATTGGCAAGCGCTTGGTATGCACGCGTTGCGGGCATCGGGGCGGCCTGCTGTATGCCCCGAGCTGTGGGTGAATGGCGTGGTGGGGTGGCAGGTGTGGCCGGGAGGGGAGCGACGTGCGAGATGCGCCGGCAGGCATCGCGAGGCCGTTATGCCTAGCGGCCGGAAGCACCTTGCCGGTCATAAATCCCCTCGACAGGCAACCACTCCCCTTCATAATGTATGTGCAATATTACAGGGAGGCCATCCATGGCGGCATACGTTCATGTCAATCTGCGTGTCATCGATCCCGCCAAGCAAGCGGCCCTCGCGCCGCGCTTCCAGGCCGCCCTCCAAAACGCGGGCGGGCGCATTCTTCACTTCGGGCCAGTAGCGCAGGTGCTTGAGGGCGATGTCGAGCCGTTGCCGCTGGCCGGTGTGTTCGAGTTTCAAACACTCGCCGATGCACTCGCATTCTATCACTCGGAAGTCTACGGCCCGATCAAGGCAGAGCGCGAGGAAGCTCAACAGGCGCGAATGTTCGTGGTCGAAGCCGGC
>DATJHR010000076.1:0-7717 GCA_035493735.1 Acidocella sp. | reverse complement strand
TCGATCGGGATCGGCAAGCCCCGGATCACCACGACCTTGGCGTCTGGTGTATGCGTCTTGACGTATTCGCCAGCAACGGAACCGAGCGCACGGTTGTTGCCCGCAACGTAGAGATCCCGCACCGATTGATCGTTGTCGCTTGGTGCACGATCGACGAGGGTAACGAAGATATGCTGCGCCTTCACCGCCTTGATCGCGTTGACCAGCGGATCCGGATCAGTCGGCAGGATGACGAGCGCATTGATCCCCTCGGTCGTCAAATCCTCCAGCACATTGGCCTGGCTCGTCGCGTTCGGCGAGGTCTTCACGATGATCTTCAGGCCGGGATGTTCCGCCATCAGCAGTTTGGCGACGCGCTCCGCATGATACACGACGCCCGCTGTCCAACCGTGGTCTGCGGCCGGGACGGACACGCCGATGGTCACATGCGTCTCCGCTGCATGGGCCATTCCCGCAACAGCCGTGGCTGTGGCCGTGGCCGCGGCAAGAACCAAGCCAAGTATTGTTTTTTTCATGTTCTCTCCCTTATGTCGGGGCTTGTTGATCCGCGCCGGGCGCCCCGCCGCCCGCCCGGTTTACGATTTTCGTATCAGTGAGCGCTGCACAAGCATCGCGATGATGATGATGGCCCCCTGAATGGCGCCGATTAAGTATTCGCTGGCGATGTTAGAGAGCACCATGATGTTGCTCACCACCTCCAAAATGAAGGCGCCGCAGATCGTGCCCCAGATCCGCCCTACCCCGCCACGCAGCGCCGTGCCACCGACCACCACGGCGGTGATGGCCTGCAACTCCCACATGAGGCCGGTCGTGGCGGAGGTCGACCCGAGCCGCGGCACGTAGAGCAAAACCGCGATGGCGACGCAAACTCCCTGAATCACGTAGGTAAGAGTACGCACCCGGGAGATCGAGACGCCGGAATAGCGCGCGACATCCGGGTTCGAGCCGATTGCCGCAACGTGACGACCATAGGCCGTCCGGTGAAGCAGGAAGGCGCCGACGATCGCCGTGATCACGATGATCATGATGGGCACCGGTACGCCGAGCACGGTGCCGAAATAGGCTGGTCGATAAATGTCCTCGATTGTGGAGGATTTCAGATTGATCGCTCCCCCCTGTGAGAGCCAGGTGGTGAGGCCACGGAAGATGCCCATCGTGCCGAGCGTGGCGATGAAGGGCTCGATCCGGCCACCGGTGATGATCAAACCGTTGGCGAGGCCGCACAGCGCGCCAATGACGAGCGCAAACGCGATCCCGGCGGTGAGCATGAGGACCGGATTCGCAATGATCGCGGTATTCATGAAAAGGATCATCAGGCTGGCGACGAAGGCCACCATCGCGCCTACCGAGAGGTCGAGTCCGCCAGCGGAGATGACGAAGGTCGCGCCAACGGCGATAATCGCGGTAAAGGCGCTGCGGGCGAGGACGTTGAGGAGGTTTTCGGTGCTGAGGAAATTCGCACTCGTGGCCGCACCGAAGACCAGGAGCAGCGCGAGCGCCACGAAAGGTGCCACAGCACGCAGGTCGACTTCTTTCCAAGACCGGCCCGCCATTGCCCCGCCGCCGCCGGCGAGTAGCGCATTCTTGTCTGTCACTAGGCCCTCCCCTCGGTCCGTGCGCCGGTCGCCAAGACCACAATCTCTCTCTCGGTCATCCGCTCCCCTGTGACCTCCCCGACGATCTGCCCGGCATGCATGACGACGATCCGATCGCAGATGCCGATCAATTCGGGCATTTCCGAAGACACCACGATGACCGATCGTCCCTCTGCCGCGAGCGCAACGACGTACTTGTAAAGCTGTGCCTTGGTGCCGATGTCGATGCCTCTGGTCGGTTCATCGATGATGACGATGCGTGGGTCGAGCATCATCATCTTGGCCAGCAGCAGTTTCTGCTGATTGCCGCCGGATAGCTGGCCCGCCAGGATGTCCTTGCGCCCTGTCCGGATTTCGAACTGTTTGATCGCTTGGTCGAGCGCAGCGCGCTCGCTCGCTGTGTCGATCTGCAGATGGCGGATAAAGCGGCCGAGCGCTGCCAGTGTGAGGTTTACCCTCAGATCGCGATCGAGGAGCAGCCCCTTGCCCTTGCGATCCTCGCTCAGATAGACGATGCCGGCCTTCAGACTGGCGGCGACCAATTTGAAATGCATGGGCACGCCATCGAGCTTTACCGTTCCGCGGCCCGGCCGAAGACCGACGAGACCCTCCATCAACTCGGTCCGGCCCGCGCCCACAAGGCCCGCAAAGCCCAGTATCTCCCCCTTGTGAAGCTGAAAGGAGGCGTGCCGGGCGTAACCCGGCACGGTAAAAGCGGATACGTCGAGAACGACCTCTCGTTTCGGGGCGCCGTCGCGGTCGGGGTAGAGTTTCGACACATCGCGGCCGACCATCAGATGGGCCATGTCGACCGGCTCCAGTGCCGCCGCGGGTTGGCTTGCGACCAGGCGGCCGTCGCGCAGCACGCTCACCTGATCCGAGATCTCCTTCACCTCCTGCAGGCGATGGGAGATGAAGAGAACGGCCACGCCCTTCGCGCGGATATCGTTGATCAGCCGCAGCAGCGCCTTGGTCTCGACAGGGGGCAGCGAAGCCGTTGGCTCGTCGAAGATCACGACGCGGTGCGGCACCAGCAGCACGCGGGCGATCTGGACGAGCTGCCGCTGGGCGATGGAGAGCCGTCCGACCGTCGCGCGCGGATGGATGTCGGCGCCAAGCTCCGCGAGCATCGTCCTTGCGCTTTCATCCATGCGACGGTCATCGAGCGCGATGCCCCGGTAGATCTCGCGACCGAGATAGAGATTCTGTGCAACAGTCAAATCTGCTGCAAGGAGAATTTCCTGATGCACGAGCGCGATGCCGCGCCGCTCGGCATCCACCGGGCCGGAGAGCGCGACCGGCGCCCCATCCATCCAGACAGCGCCGCTTGTCGGCTGAAGATGGCCGGCGAGGAGCCGCATCAGCGTGGATTTGCCCGCGCCGTTCTCGCCGACCACGGCGTGTACCTCGCCGGCCCGAACCGAGAGGTTGAGGCCATGCAGCACTTGAACGGGCCCGAAGGACTTGGAGAGTTCCATTGCCTGAAGCGGCGGTCTCCCCGCGTCAGATGCCCCAGCGACGAGGCTGGCTACCGGACCCGGACCCATGTCCCACCGGCCTTCGACGACGCAACCGCCGCCGCGATGAAGCGCATACCGGCAAGTCCATCCTCGACCGTGGGGAAGAGAATCTCAGGCCCCAGCGCCAGGCCGGAACGGGCGGCACGGATCGCTTGGGCGGCTTCGGCATAGATCGTCGCGAAGCCCTCCAGATAGCCTTCCGGATGTCCGCTCGGCACTCGCGAAACCCGGGCAGCCTCGGGCCAGGCGGCGGCCCCCGCGCGGGTAAAAAGCTGCTTTGGTTCGCCGTACCGTGAGATCCAAAGATAGTTCGGATCGGCCTGGAGCCATTCCAGGCCACCCTTGGTCCCATAAACGCGAAGCTTCAGGCCGTTCTCATTGCCGACCGCGACTTGGCTCGCCCAGAGCATCCCGCGCGCGCCGCCGGCATAGCGCAAGAGGACCTGCACGTCGTCGTCCAGCTGCCGGCCGGGCACGAATGTTGTCAGCTGGGCCAAAACCTCCTCCGGCTCGAGCCCTGTGACGAAGGCGGCGAGGTTATAGGCATGTGTCCCGATATCCCCGATCGCACCGCCGGAACCGGCGCGCGCCGGATCCGTCCGCCATTCCGCCTGCTTGTTGCCCGAGAGCTCGACGCGCTCGGTCAGCCAGTCCTGCGGATATTCCGCCTGCACCAACCGGATCTCACCCAGCTCGCCGGCGCCGACCATCGCGCGCGCCTGCCGGATCATCGGATAGCCGGTGTAGTTATGCGTGAGGATGAACAGCTTGCCGGTCTTATGCACGAGCTCGACAAGCGCTTCCGCCTCGGTCACGCTCGTCGTCATAGGCTTGTCGCAGATGACGTGAATGCCGGCCTCCAGGAAGGCGCGCGCCACCGGGGCGTGAACGTGGTTCGGCGCGACGATCGCCACCGCCTCGATGCCATCGGGCCGCGCGGCCTCCGCCTCTGCCATCTCGGTAAAACTGCCGTAGCTGCGTTCGGTCGCAAGGCCGAGATCGGCCGCGGAGGCACGGGCCCGCGCCGGATCGGAGGACAGCGCTCCGGCGACCAAATCGAATTGGTCGTCGAGCCGTGCGGCGATCCGGTGGACGGCACCGATGAAGGCCCCTTGTCCGCCGCCGACCATACCCAGACGGATCCGGCCGGCCCCGCCTTGCTCCCTGCTCGCCCCGATCGTCATCTTTCCCTCCTTCAGACGAGGCCGAGCATTTTGCGATTAGATGCGTCATCCGTGCCGGCATCGGCGAAATCATCGAACGCGCGTTCGGTCACGCGAATGATATGGCGCCGGATGAATTCCGCCCCTTCGCGGGCGCCATCCTCCGGGTGTTTCAGGGCGCACTCCCATTCGAGCACGGCCCAACCGCCGAAATCGGCCGCCGCAAGCTTGGAGAAAATGCTGCCGAAATCCACCTGCCCGTCGCCGAGCGATCGGAAACGGCCAGCCCGGTCCACCCAGCTCTGATACCCCCCGTAGACGCCCTGCCGCCCAGTTGGGTTGAATTCCGCGTCTTTTACGTGAAAGGCCCGGATGCGCTCGTGATAGATATCAATGAAGGCGAGGTAGTCGAGCTGCTGCAGCACGAAGTGCGATGGGTCGTAGAGCAGGTTGGCCCGGGGGTGGTCGTCAACCCGCTCCAGAAACATCTCGAAGCTTGCACCGTCGTGCAGGTCCTCGCCAGGATGGATCTCGTAGCAGACATCGACCCCGACCGTTTCGGCATGATCGAGGATCGGCCGCCAGCGCCTCGCGAGTTCGTCAAAGGCCGTTTCGATCAGCCCGGCGGGCCGCTGCGGCCAAGGATAGACATAGGGCCAGGCGAACGCGCCGGAGAAGGTGGCATGGGCGGTGAGACCCAACCGGCGCGAGGCCGACAGCGCATGCTTCAGCTGATCGACAGCCCATTCCCGCCGTGCCGCCGGATTGCCGCGCATCTCGGGGACCGTGAAACCATCGAAGGCAGTATCATAGGCGGGGTGTACCGCGACGAGCTGCCCCTGCAGATGGGTCGACAGCTCGGTAATCTCGAGCCCATGCGCCGCGGCCTTTCCCCTTATTTCGTCAGCGTAATCCTGTGACTCCGAGGCTTTCAGGACGTCAAACAGCCGCGCATCCCAGCTCGGAATCTGGATGCCGCGATAGCCCAGTGACGCCGCCCAGCCGCAAATCGCATCGAAGCCGTTAAAAGGCGCCGCATCGCCGGCAAACTGCGCCAGGAAGATGGCGGGCCCCTTGATCGTCTTCATTGTTCCCTCCCCAGGGCATTTTTTTCTGCCTCCCGCGCCCACCATTCGGAGTTGCCACGAGCCGCGTGCCGATGGAAGCAAATTATTCAATCGATTACAACCGTATTTGCAATGAATTGCATCGTACGGCGTGGCGGGATTACGCGGGCGGCTCGGGTATCGTCCTGCCGTTGCAAGGCAACGCAGAAGTAAGGCGAGGCTTCCTTGTTTGCCCGGCAGCACTGACTTTCCACATGATAAAGGACCATCGTGGAATTCAATTGAATGAGGAGTTCATAGCCTCTATGCTTAAGGCTGGGTTTTCCTCTGCACCGCAGCGCTGCTTGTGTCGTTCTTTTTAGGGCGCACGTTGCGACGAAGTTTGACAGCGCTCAAGATGAATGAGCACAGCTCACGATGAATCTGGCCCAAACATCCGAACGCACCATGCACGGGCGACGCCAGTTTTTCGGCCTCACCGTGGGGGCTGTCGCAGCAATCCAACTCGGCAAGAGCACTGCTGCCCGAGCACAAGCCGCAAGCATGAAAGCGACCAGCTTGCCCATCGAAGGCGAGATGCCGTCTTTCACCGGCGCAACCGAGTGGATCAATACCTCGCCACTGACGTCGGCAGACCTGCGTGGGAAGGTCGTCCTCGTGGAGTTCTGGACCTACACCTGCATCAATTGGCTCCGGTCGCATCCCTATGTTCGCGCCTGGGCCAAAAAATACAACGATCATGGCTTGGTCGTCATCGGCGTCCACACACCTGAGTTTCCGTTTGAAGGCGAGGTCAAAAACGTTCGGCGTGCCGTACAAGATATGAAAATCCATTACCCGGTCGCTGTCGATAGTGACTATGCAGTATGGCGCGCGTTCCAAAACGAATACTGGCCAGCGTTTTATTTCGTTGATGCGCAAGGGCGTATTCGTCACCACCAATTTGGCGAGGGTTCATATGCACAATCCGAGACGATCATCCAACGCCTCCTGATCCAGGCCGGTTCGGTTGGAATCAACAATGAACTTACTTCGGTGAATGGCCAGGGGATTGAAGCGGCCGCCGATTGGGCCAACCTGAGAAGCCCTGAGAACTATCTCGGCTATGACCGCACGGAAAACTTTTCGTCCGCCGGCGGCCCAGTCCTCGGCAAGAGCCACAGCTATGTCGCCCCTATGCAACTGGCCCTAAATCAGTGGGCATTGGCCGGCGAATGGACGATCGAAAGCGGATTTGCTGCGCCGGATGCGGCAGGAGGTAGGATCGCGTACCGGTTTCATGCGCGCGATCTGCATCTCGTCATGGGCTCTTCTGACCCGTCCAAATCCGTTCGTTTTCGCACCCAACTCGACGGTTCCGTTCCTGGGACTGATCACGGCATGGACGTCGATGCCGAAGGATGGGGCAGCGTCCAGGAACCCCGGCTCTATCAACTCGTGCGGCAATCACGTCCGATCGCGGATCGGACCTTTGAAATCGAGTTCTTCGATACTGGAAGCAGGGCCTATGCCCTTACGTTCGGCTAGAGCAACTGGCGGGTTGCAGACGAAGCCCGTCGCCCGCGAAGGGTAACAAGCGACGGCCATCGTCCTGCAAGGACAATTTGTCGAGAGAGCCTGAAGGCGCAGACGGTTCTGAGGTAGAATTCGGCATGGGAACTCGGCCGCTGCTCGCCTCTGCCGTAGCATGCAACCCCGTCCCGGCAAACGCTGTCACCAGCTATCGACAAACGCCGCAACAGACTCAGCAAGCGACGCGCCATTAGGAATCGACTGGAAGGCTGGCCCTGGCCCGGGCCGGTGAATTCCAGCCGCTGTTAGCAGAGGGCCAACCAGTGCGCATGGCCTACACGGATTTCGCCGCCAGCGGACCCGCTGGCCATGCCATTTTTCTGTTGCATGGAAAGAATTTCGACAGCTCCTACTGGTCCGGACCAATCAACTGGCTACGGGATGCTGGATCCCGCGCGATCGGGCCGGACCAGCTCGGCTTTAACAAATCCGCCAAACCGGACATTGATTACAGCTTTACTGAAGAAGACCACACCACGACGAAGTGTGCCGGGCGAGCCCAAACAAGCCCCCTTCAAAGCGCCAGGTGATAAATCCAGACAAATGGAAGGTTCTGGACCCGAGGGCCTTCAGGCGGCCAGCTTGATTTCATGCTTCGTCTCGATGGCATGCCTGACCAAGCGTCGCGTCCGCTCGACGAAGGCGAGCTTGTCTGCCAGACAGCTTTCGAGAAGCACGCCGACGCCAAGATGTCCTGATACGTCGGCCATCGCGATCAGCGCCACGTATTCGGCAATGCGCAGGTGCACCAAGTGGTTGGCCTTGATCACGACAAAGAGGGCCTTTGCCGCCGGAGCCTT